>NZ_KV818299.1:83462-94983 GCF_001814885.1 Corynebacterium sp. HMSC068G04
ATAGGGTTTTTGGACATGGAGTCCGGTGTCTTCTTGGACACGGAATCCATGGTGTTTGTGGACACTTCTAGCGGTTTATGGTTGTTGCCTGCGTTTGGGCCGGGGTTTGGATAGTTTCGGGTTCATCCGTGGTGGTTGGCGGTGTTTCATTCCTTCAACGAGGTTGATGTTGATCTGACCACCTGGTGGTCTGTGGCTCAACGTGATCGGCAGTGGCACGCTGAAGAGGAATTCACCGTCATGGGCTGTGTAGAACTCCGCAACGTTTTCGGCTGTGACTGTGGAGTAGAGTCTGCGGTTTTTAAACCTCAGACCGATGTAGAGACCGAAGCCGCACACGCGTACAACGCCACCTTTGTTCACACAGAGTTGGTCTGGGATGCCCCAGTGGTTTGTTGATTGTGTCGTCGGTGCCGTTAGTGTGGGGGTATCGGTGGGAGGTATGCCTTGCAAAGCTGCCATGTCATCGATGCAGGCCTCGTGTGAAGTTGCCGCTTCCGCGGGGCCGTTTAGCTTTTCGGATACTGCTTGTGGGTTGTGTGCCTGGTTGTAGGCGACTACGCGGGCCCAGACCTGCTCAGGATCGAGTGGATGCTGAGGTGATGGTGCCTTGGGGAAGGTATCGAAGGCCTGGCGTGGTGTGATGTGCATTTTGCCGATAAGCAGTGATTGGTGCCGTCGTCGTTCGTTGTAGACCTGGCGGTATTCGGCCAGATATGTGTTGACCTCAGCAAGGCTGACTGGGTGGCGTGCATCGAGGAACTGGGTCAACGTGCGGTGAGAGCGTTCGTCTTTTCCCTGGGTTGTCGGGGCGAAACCAGCAATAGCAAGTACACCTTGGCTGGCGAGCCAGGTTTCAGTAGCAGAGAGAAAACCACGGTGGTAGGTGGCGAACGCATCGCCATTGTCGGAAAGGATTTCTTGCGGTTTGCCGTAGGCAGCGAACGCTGCGGCCAGCACAGCGCGTGCATCAGTACCGTTTTCTGGCAGGGCGAACGCTGTGGTTCCGACATCGAATCTGCTGGCATCATCGATAATCTGGTAAATCGTGACATGTGTGTGGGCATGGTCAAAGAGGCGATAGACCAGTCCATCGATTTGCCAGAGTTCACCGACGTGATCACGGGCGAAGCGCTTATAGGAGCTGCGTGGCCGTTTGCGGGCATTGGCATCAACAAATCCCAGTTCATGCAGCCACGAGGCGATTGTAGAACGCGATGGGGTGTAATCTGCGCCTACAGTGTCGAACAAAAAGTAGTAAATCGACCAAGGCCCATAATCTAAGCCTTGCTCCATTAACTGTTGTCTGGCGTGGACGACTGCGATTTTGTCGGCTTCATTAAATTTCTTAATCGGATTCTTCGGGGCAGTCGAATCCGGCACAATGCCTGCGCGGCCCTTCTGCTCTATCCGGTGTTTGATGTTGTGGTACGTCTGCCGCGAGATTCCTAATTCTTTGCAAAACTGTGTGACCGTCTTGCCGTCACGAACGGGATCGAAATCTGCGACCTTTCTACGCTTATGCAATGGAATAGCCATCCGGCTATTCCACCGCCTTAGACGTCCAAAAAGCCACTAGACATCCTGTCCAAAAACACCCTGGACTCCGTGTCCAAAAAGTCCCTAGACATCACAGGCTTAGGTCATGAGCGGGCGAGCAACGTCACTCCTAACACTGCTACCTGGTACTTTTCGGCGGTGGGGTGGGATTGTTCCGCACGAAACTGAACCAAGTCAAAAGGGCGTCCCGCAAAAGGCATCTGGCAAACGGCATCTTTGGGTCTAAAAACGCCATCTACAAGGCGTAAAAGGCGTTTTCAGCCGTGAAAACGCCTTATGACAGATGCCTTTTGTCAGACGCCTTTTACCAAACGCCTCCATCATCCAGGTCGAGCACCCGGAGCACGAATCTCACGAGACGGTGTGCTGATTCCCTTCTAGTGGTGGGCGGGCCTTCCCGCCCACTGGGCCTTCCCGCCCACTGGGGCGTGCCTCCCACCGCGGCTGGAGGACACACAAAGAAAGCCCCGAACCGCACGCGGTGTCACACGCATGCGGTTCGGGGCTTATTCCTTATGGGTCCAGCACGGGGCCCAAGTCAGCGCTTAGAGCGGCTGGCCAGCACCGGCACCTGCCGGCGGCGGGTTGCCGTCATCGCCATCGTCGTTGTGGGATTCCTCAGCGGAATCGCTACCAGACTCGTCGAGGACGTCCGGGGTCACCGTGTCCGGACCATTGGAGTCGGGGCCGTGAGTTTCGGCGTCGATCTCGGTGGCCAGTTCCTCATCGGCCTCACGCACGGCGGTCTCCTCGAGCTCCTTGTCGAAGGTGTCCTCCGGCAGCGGGCGTGGACGCGGCGTGAAGGTGAAGGTGGCAGAAGAGTTGTCCTTGGACTCGCCGTCCCAGCCTTCAACGTCCACGGTGATGATCTCACCCGCGCCGATTTCGCCGAAGAGGATCTTCTCGGAGAGCTGGTCCTCAATCTCGCGCTGGATGGTGCGGCGCAGCGGACGTGCACCCAAGACCGGGTCGAAGCCGCGCTGAGCCAGCAGGTCCTTGGCCTTCTGAGTGAGCTCGATGCCCATGTCACGCTCGGAGAGCTGCTTCTCTACGCGGGCGATGAGCAGCTCCACCATCTCGACGATCTGCTCCTGGGTGAGCTGGTGGAAGACCACAATCTCATCGATACGGTTGAGGAACTCTGGGCGGAAGTGCTTCTTCAGCTCGTCGTTGACCTTGTTCTTCATGCGCTCGTACTGCGCATCGGCGTCATTCTCCGAAGAGCCGGTGAAGCCCAAGCCCACGGCCTTGGAGATGTCCTGGGTACCCAGGTTGGAGGTGAAGATGAGCACGGTGTTCTTGAAGTCCACCACGCGGCCCTGCCCATCGGTCAGGCGGCCATCCTCCAACACCTGCAGAAGGGTGTTGTAGATCTCCTTGTGGGCCTTTTCGATCTCATCGAAGAGCACCACGGAGAAAGGCTTGCGGCGAACCTTCTCGGTCAGCTGGCCGCCCTCTTCGTAGCCAACGTATCCCGGAGGAGCACCAAAGAGGCGGGACGCGGTGAAGCGATCGTGGAACTCACCCATATCGATCTGGATGAGGTCATCATCCGAACCGAAGAGGAAGTTGGCCAGGGACTTCGACAGCTCCGTCTTACCCACACCGGAGGGGCCTGCGAAGATGAAGGAACCGGAAGGACGGCGCGGGTCCTTCAGGCCGGCACGGGTGCGGCGAATGGCGCGGGACACGGCCTTGACGGCATCGTCCTGGCCGATGATGCGCTTGTGCAGCTCCTCTTCCATGTTGAGGAGGCGGTTGGATTCCTTCTCCGTGAGCTTGAGCACCGGAATGCCGGTCCAGTGCGCGAGGACCTCAGCGATCTGCTCCTCGCCGACCTCGGCGATTTCCTCCAAGTCACCGGAGCGCCACTGCTTTTCCTTTTCCGCGCGCTCTTCACCCAGCTTGCGCTCCTTATCGCGCAGTCCAGCGGCCTTCTCGAAGTCCTGGGCGTCAATCGCAGCTTCCTTTTCCTTGCGGACCTCTGCGATGCGATCATCCACTTCGCGCAGGCCCTCCGGGGCGGTCATGCGCTTGATGCGCATACGGGCACCGGCCTCATCGAGGAGGTCAACAGCCTTATCCGGCAGGAAGCGGTCATTGATGTAGCGGTCCGACAGGGAGGCTGCAGCCTTCAACGCTTCATCGGTGTAGGAGACGCGGTGGTGTGCCTCGTACTTATCGCGCAGCCCCTTGAGGATCAGGATGGTGTCATCGAGGGAGGGCTCTTCCACCTTGACAGGCTGGAAGCGGCGCTCCAAGGCAGCATCCTTCTCAATGTGCTTGCGGTACTCATCCAGGGTGGTGGCACCGATGGTCTGCAGCTCGCCGCGGGCCAGTTTCGGCTTCAGCAAGGAAGCAGCATCGATAGCGCCCTCGGCGGCACCGGCGCCGACCAGGGTGTGGATCTCATCGATAAAGAGGATGATGTCACCGCGCTGGTTAATCTCCTTGAGCACCTTCTTCAGGCGCTCCTCGAAGTCACCGCGGTAGCGCGAGCCAGCCACCAGGGAGCCGAGGTCCAGCGAATAGAGCTGCTTATCCTTGAGGGTCTCCGGGACCTTGCCGTTAACGATATCGAGGGCCAGGCCCTCGACCACGGCGGTCTTACCCACGCCGGGCTCACCGATGAGCACCGGGTTGTTCTTGGTCCGGCGAGACAGAACCTGCATGATGCGTTCAATCTCGGAATCGCGACCCACGACTGGGTCCAGCTTGCCGTCGCGCGCAGCCTGGGTGAGGTTGCGGCCAAACTGGTCCAGCACCAGGGAGTTGGAGCGCTCGCCGGAGCCACCCGGGCCAACACGGCCTCCCTGGCCAGCGCCGGCACCGGCGCCTACCGGGCCGGGGCCACCCTGGGACTGGCCGCCTTCGCCTTCATTCCCTTCGTAGCCGGAGAGCAGCTGGATAACCTGCTGGCGCACGCGCGGCAAGTCGGCGCCCAGCTTGGTCAGCACCTGAGCCGCCACGCCGTCACCCTCACGGATGAGGCCGAGCAGCAGGAACTCAGTGCCAATGTATTTGTGGCCCATCTGGAGCCCCTCACGCAGGGAGAGCTCGAGAACCTTCTTCGCGCGCGGGGTAAATGGGATGTGGCCGGTGTGCGGCTGAGAACCTTGACCAATAATCTCTTCCACCTCACGGCGGACGTCCTCCAGCGAGATCCCCATGGATTCCAAAGCCTTGGCCGCTACGCCTTCGCCTTCGTGAATAAGCCCCAGGAGGATGTGCTCGGTGCCGATGTAATTGTGGTTGAGCATGCGTGCTTCCTCCTGCGCCAAAACGATGACGCGGCGAGCACGGTCAGTAAACCTCTCGAACATTACCTCTTACCTTTCGCTGTAAATGTGTCATCCACTCTAACGCGCGGGGCGGACACTCCATTCGCGAATTCCGCACCCCCCTACTCAAAAACCTCATTTCCCCAGGTAGAGCCACTGTACGCCGGTAGCGAACAGGTGGCGGGAGGCGTCGCCAAGCGCCTGCGCGCAAGCCTTAAAGTAAAGTAACTCTTCAGTCAACACTGGTTACATCCCCGCGGGAAGGAGCCTCCCCCGATGCAACAGGCACAGCACGGCACTCTGCTTATCGACGATCTGATTGGGCACTCCCGCCTCCTCGAGGTCTCCGAAAGCGTCACCCTTGGCCGCCAGGGGGACTTCCTACTGGCCTCCGATGATCCCGCCATGCACCGCACGTTCCTGCAGGTGTGGTCCAATGGCTCACAGTGGTTCATCAAGAACATCGGCAGTTTCATCGCCGCTACGATCCAGCCACCCGCCGCCTGCGGCTTCGGCCGCACCCTCATCAGCCCCGGCAGCATTGAAGTTCTGCACCCGGGAACCTCCACGCTCTATTTCTCCACTGCCACCATGAGCTACGAGTGCGAGCTCACCGTCATGCAGTCGCTGCGCAGCCCACAGCCCAGCCTTCCACCGGATGGGCCGTTTACCACCCACGTCTTCGAGCCGAATGAGGAGCAGTGCCTGCTGCTCAAGACCCTCGCTCAGCCACTCCTCGACAACCCCGCCGCGGAGCCACGGGTGGTCGTGAGTAGTCAGCGCGAGCTAGCAGAGGCCCTGGATTGGACGGAAAAGAAAGTAGAGCGCAAGATTCAGACGCTGGCGGAGACCTTGCAAAAGCTCGGCGTTCCGCAGTTCCAGCCGGGCCAAAAGATCTCATGGCGCATTGTGCTCGCCCAATTCGCGGCCGCGCACCCGCACTACTATGCGCACCTTTCATAACAATTCAGCATTATTGTTTTAAGCCGCTCACCGGTGCTGTTATTCTTTGTCTGATTCTGGCCCCTATCTATTTTTATCCCCTTCTATCCCTCATCTGTCCCTCTGCAAGGATCTGACAACCAATGTTCGCCTCCGTCTCTCCGCGCGCGCTAGCTGGACTCGGCGTAGCGCTCCTCGCGCTGTCTGCGTGCGCGACGAACAAAGACACCGCGGAGGATGCGCCCAAGTTCACGGTCACGGGCCAGACCACCCTGTCCCAGCACGAAGACGTTCCTGTCGAGGGGACCGATTCCGAGATCCCAGAACCCAGCGAACCTTCGCACCTGCGCCAGGAGGACGGCACCTACCTGCTCACGAAAAAGGAAGCGGGCCCAGGAGTGGTCAACGAAATCGTGGCCACCTACTCGGGCGTAGAGCCCTACGGTTTCCAAACCCTGCGCGTTGAGCTGGACAACCGGCGCTACGACGGGGCTACCGGCGGCTCTGCCCCGACCGGCGTGCTGCAGTGGGCCACCGGGGGTGCCCTTGTCCTCAGCGTGCAGGCCACGAACTTGAGTGGGGACGAGGCGGATTTGGACAACAATGCCGAATGGCAGGTGGCGCTTCTCGACGACACCCAGTCACACCACCTCAAGGAGGGCGAGGATTTCGTCGTGGACTGTGAGTCCGGCGAGTGCACGCTGGTTGCTCGGCTCACCGACCCTGGCGACTTGGTCGCAGAGATCAGCATCCGGCAGGCCGGTTATGAGCCTTTTGTCATTCACCAGCCCATCATCGTCGCCGCATAGCCATGAACAGCCAGCCCACCGCTTCCGGTCTGCCTTTGGATCTTGAGCCCGAGCTCAGCGCCAAGGGCTACTCGCAGTTCCACCAGATCGGTGCGGGTGGCATGGGCACCATCGTCTTTGCCCGCAAGGAAAGCTTGGACCGCGAAGTAGCCATCAAGGTCATCGCGCAGCATGCGGCCGAGGACGATGAGGAAGTCCGCCGCTTCATGGCGGAGATGCGCACCGTCGCGGCACTCGAGCATCCGGCCATCGTGCCTATCTACGATGGCGACATCACCCCGGGCGGCGTGCCTTATTTCATTATGAAATTCCTGCGCGGCCCCAGCCTGGAGGCGCACATCAACCAGCGCATCTTGGACAATTCCAAGTTCACGGTGGAGGAAACCGTGCAGCTGCTCGCGCCCATCGCACAGGCCCTGGACTACCTGGCGGCCCTGCCTTCGCCGGTCATTCACCGCGACGTCAAGCCCGCGAACATCATCGCCGATAGCACGCCTTCCCCCACGGCCCACAGTGATAACGAGGGCTGTACCGTCATGCTGGCGGACTTTGGCATCGCCATCAATGAGGACACGACGCGCTTGACCCGCGAAGGCCTGCGCGTGGGCACGGATGCCTACATGGCGCCGGAGCTCTACCCCACGCAGCTGGTCAAGCAGCCACCGCAGCCGACCGCCGCCAGCGACCGCTACTCGCTCGCGCTCATCGCGCTGGAGATGCTCACTCTGGTTAATCTGCGCCGCGCCACCAGTCCCCAGCAGTGGGCGCACAGCCGTGTGATACCGCAGTTGACCGCTCATAATCTGGCGCCTGGCGACGCTCCCCTCGCCCCCGCCCTCAACACTTTCTTCGCCACCGCGTTGAACCCGGATCCTCATCAGCGCTTCGCCAGCGCATCGGAGATGCTCGCGGAGCTGAGTGAGCTGGCGTCCGCGCCGCGCCCCGCAGCCCCAGATGCTGCCGCCGGCCCTGCTACGCCACCGGCCAGCCCCCGCCACGAGCGCGCCCAGCAGCCGCGGCGTCGCCATCTGAGCATCCTCGGGGGCGTGCTTGCGGCGGTGTTGCTGTGTCTGGCAGTCGCCGGCGGACTAGCGCTGTACGGCGCGGGGTGGGACGAGCACGACGAGGTTCTGGCCCAACAATTTCCACAGCTATTGCCGGAGCACCCTGGCCGCGCCCCGTGGCGCAACCTCGACTGCCGCCCCGCGCTGCCGGAAGCGGGGCAGCAGGCTCGAATCGTGTGCAGGGGCGACGACCTCACGCTCGTCGCAGCTGATTTCGGCACGGAGGACAACCGTAACTCCATCATGCCGCGCCGCCTCGACGTCTTAGTCCAGGATGCGTGCAGCATCACCTCGGCGGAAATCCCTCACCAGCCGGGAACGTGGGGAGTGTACCCCTCGGGCGTCTCCGCGCGTTTTGCTCTCGTTCTTGCTGGTCCGCAGGCCCACGAGGACCGTTTGAGCTTGCCCATCTGTTAGCCCACCCTGGCGGGAGCGCTGTGTCACGCCCATGGACACGGTGTCGCCTTTAGAATGAGGAAGATTCGTATACCTCACCGTCGACCTCCTCCACGAAGGATTTCTCTCACCGTGACTACGCTTCCTGAATTTTTCACTACCCAGCACCGGCTGCGCGAGAAGGCTGTCTTGGACCAAGGGACGGGCTCCTCGCTGTTTCTCGTGGAAGATCCCTCGCAAGACGAACTCCTCGTAGAGATTTATGGTCCGGAGCACCGCGGCGTGCTCCGCCAGTCCGGAATCGTTGGCCAGCTGCAGCACAGCGCTATTGCCCCCGTCGTGGGCACGGGCACAATGAACAATGGTCAGGAGTTTTTTGTACGCCGCAGCCTGCCGGGCGAGCAGCTGTCGAAGTACACGTCATCTGGCATCGGCGCCCATCACCTTTCCCAGGAGGAGGCTCTCGCCGTCTTTGCTCCCTTGGCCGACGCCACGGACTTCCTTATCCAGCAGGGCCGCGCTGGCTTTGCTCTCCGTGCGCTCAACCCGCGACGCATCATCCTCACCGATAACCGCTCGAACGCCTTCTTCGCCTCAGTCGGCCCAGCCACCGCTACCGACGCCCCCACTGCCTCCGCGAAGGAGGTCATCGACCGCCTGGCCCAGCTCGTCTCCGCGGCCTACCCAGGCTTCCGCGCTGCGGCCGCCTACCCCTCAGCCGCCGCCGTTATCGACGCCGTGCGCAGCACAAACACCGACAGCTCGAGCCCGAGCCCGGGCGCGGCCCCGTGGCAGTCAGCTCCGCAGCATACCGCTGCCCCGCAGGAGGACTGGGCCGGGCCGCAGCAACCCCAGCAACCCCAGCCTGGCTATGCTGCCGATCCCGCGGAGTCATCACCCACCACGCGCACCTCGAAATCGAAGGGCAAGGTCTTTGCGGGCTTGGGCGTGGGCCTTCTTCTCCTGCTCCTGGTTGGTGGGCTGCTGTGGTTCTTCTTGGGGCGGTCGGCGTGGTCCGACTCAGAGCAGGCGCTTGCCGACGGCCACCCCGGGCTCATCAGCTCCCGCCCCGGCGACGAAGGCTTCAACGGCGCCACCTGCGAATCCCGTGCTCCGGAGGACGGCCAAGAGGCGAAGATTACGTGCGTTGGTGACGGCGTGAGCTACTCCGTGGCGCGGTACGGGGACGTCACCCAGCGCGAGGCCGCCGGCCCGACGCAGGGCGCGCAGGAACTATCCAACGGACGCTGCACCGTGTACAGCTACGACATTTCCGATTCCGAGCCGGTGTTCTACATGAGCGCCGAGGACTCCACCGACGCCGTCCTCGTCTGGGGCGAGGACGCAGAGGACATCCGCCTCAACCTACCTCTGTGTTAAACCGCGCACTTAGTCCGCGCGCTTAAGCAGCGGTGCTATCACCGCAATGGCGATGCCGGCCACGCCGGCAAACAGGAAAGCCCAGTGCGTTCCCTGCGCCGTCGCCGCGGCCGGGCTTAGCCCAGCGGCAGCGCCAGCCAGGGTGCCGCGGGTGAGGAAGACAACGAGCAAAGCCGTTCCCGTCGCACCCGCCAACTGCTGGAAAGTGTTCATGATTGCCGAGCCGTGCGAGTAGAGCTTCTTCGGAAGCGAGGACAGCGCAGTGGTCATCAGCGGCGTCATCATCAAGCACATGCCGAGGGAGAAGATCACGTGCATACCCACGACCATCCACACAGCTGAGTTCTCACCCAAGGTGGCCATGAGCCACAGCCCGGCCACCATGAGCAGTGAGCCAGGAATCATGAGCGGGCGCGGGCCATAGGAATCGAAGAGCCGGCCCACAATCGGAGAGAGGAAGGCTTGGAGGATGCCGCCCGGCATCACCGCCAACCCCGTGGCAAAGGCCGTAGCACCCAGTGTGGTTTGCAGATAGATGGGCAAGACCGTGACCATTCCCAGCATGAGCCCAAAGGACAGGAGGAGGATGATCACCGCGAGGGTGAAATTGCGCACACGGAAGGGACGCAGATCCATCAGGGCGCGATCCTCCAGCGCCAAGCGCTGCTGCCGACGGATGAATACGGCAAGCGCGATGACGCCCACCACGGTAACGGCGATGTCCACCCAGCCGTCACCCTGCAGGATCTTTTCCATCGAGGACAGGCCGTAGATCAAACCGCCAAACGCGAAGGCGGAAAGGACGACGGAGAGGCCGTCGAGCGGGGTATCACGGTTCTCCCCCACATTGTCCAAACGCCAGAGCCCGGCGACGAGAATGAGGGCGATGAGCGGGACCATGGCCCAGAAGATAACGTGCCAGGTGAAGTGGTTGAGAATCGCTCCGCCGACGGTGGGGCCCAATGCCGGGGCCACGGAGATCACCACGGAAATGATGCCCATCACCGTGCCACGACGCTGCGCTGGGACCAGCGTCATGGCCACGGTCATAAGGGTAGGGATCATCAAAGCGGTTCCGCCAGCTTGAAGGACGCGGCCCACCAGCAGGATGAAGAAGCTCGGTGCGAGGGCCGCCACCACGGTTCCGGCCAGGAAGAGCCCCGCGGACGCAACGAAGATCTGGCGCGTCGTGAGCCTTTCCAGAAGGAAGCCGGTGGTCGGGATAACCACAGCCATGGTGAGCATGAATCCCGTCAACAACCACTGGGCACTCGTGGCAGGAATGGAGTAGTCCGCCATAATAGCTGGTAGCGCAACGGAGAGCGAGGTCTCGTTGAGAATCATGACCATCGCTCCCAGCACCAGGATGCTGAGGGTAGTTATTACCTTCGAAGGGATTTCAGCGGACATGCGGCCGGCTACACCTTTCAACTTTTCTATTTTGGGTCTTCAGCGCTGCTACTCACATCGTCAGCGCCCAAGAGACAACACGTGAGCGATTTAGTGTATTCCTCTGGTGGCCGGGGGTGCCACACGAGCCAAATGTGAACCCTCGTTGGGTGGCACTCCCCGGAATCTCAGCAGGCGCGCTAGGCCACACGGCAGTGTAAAGGTGACAGCGCCCTCCGTACTACTCAAAGCTCTAAAAGCTACTGCCTAAAGTTACAGAAAGGCCTCTGGATGCAGCGCGACCTCCTTGTCACTAACTCCGCTGGGGAACGCGCCGTCGTGCGCCCAGGTCAGCAGCTCGTGGCAGGCCGCGCGGGGGACTTCCCACTGGCTCCTGATGACGCCTCCATGCACCGTCACTTCCTCCACTTCTGGCAGCAAGAGGACAACTGGATGGTGAGTAACGTGGGCAGCTTCCTCGCGGCGGAGTTATCCTCCCCACACATCCGCACGCACGGCCCCATCAGGCTGCTGCCGCACGCTACCGCAGCCATCCCCGAGGGCACCTCGCTGCTGTGCTTCACGACGCCCAGCGGCTCCTACGAACTCACGCTGACTCGCGGCCCGCACTGATCTAGCGCTGCCCACCTTTCTCTGACACGAGTGCACGCGCGGCCGGGTCCAGGACGACGACAGCGCC
>NZ_KV818299.1:95083-165910 GCF_001814885.1 Corynebacterium sp. HMSC068G04
CCGTCTTCAATGCTGCAGCCAAGCCACCGATAGTCGGGCTCGTCTGGCCAGCCGGGATCGGCGTTATAGGAGCAACTGAAATCATCTTCCATGAGGTACCCACGGTTGCCGCCCTCCATGGGCGCGAAGTCATAGTTCTTGTAATACTCAAGAACTTCCATTGCCCGCGCGCAATTCGTCCCGTTTTCTTTGGCATAGACATACTCGCCATTGCCGAGGTCCCCACAGATGGTTCCGGTCATAGCTTTCCCTTCCCCATCTGGCTGCGGTGGGAAGGTATCGGAGTAGTACTCACCATCGTCTTTCACTGTGAAGTGGTGGCCATCGATCTTGACCGTGAACTCATCCTCATTCACGGATTCAAACGTCACACCGTTCATCGTGACGGTGTTCCCTGCTTCTAGCATGGTGGGCGCCGCGGCGTCTCCGCCCATTTTCACATTGGGATAAAAGCCCGCGTTCGCATCGAAGTTGACGGAGTTAGAAAGCCAGAACGGCTGCCCGGTCGCCGGGTACAGGGGCGGATCAGCGAGCATTACGCTGCACCCGATCAAACCTTGATCTTCAGTAACTGTGCAGGCCACACGGTCATTCGGGCTGCTCACTCCATACACCGTGGAGGTCGCGTGTCCCAAGTTGGTGGCGATGAAGTCTTCCTTATCTAATTCTTTAAGGCCCGAGTCACCTTCCTTGTCCTTCGCGGACGTCGGAGCCGGGCTCGCTTCCGTAGATTCAGTGTTATCGGCGGAAGTCTCGGCGGTGGAGGTGTTGTGGAATTGCGGCTCACCGCTGGTGGAATCCTCGGCAGCAGAACACGCTGCCGCTGTACAGGCGATCAGTGCGAGGGGCAGGGCATTCAGAAGCTTTGTCACACCTGCATTTTCCCATGGATTGGTCAATCCTGCGGCTAGCCGCAGCAACTTTCCCTCATTGGGGGCTGGAGGCGCAGCAATGAGAAAACCCGAAAACCCGCGCAGCCACCACAGTGGCGGGCGCGGGCAGGTGGAGGCTAGGAGAAACTAGTGCTCCGGCTTCACGATCGGGAAGAGCACGGTCTCGCGGATGCCCAGGCCGGTCAGCGCCATGAGCAGGCGGTCCATGCCCATGCCAGCACCGGCTGTCGGCGGCATGCCCTGCTCCATGGCGGCGAGGAAGTCCTCATCCAGCACCATGGCTTCCTCATCACCGCCGGCGGCAAGGCGGGCTTGGTCCTCGAAGCGCTCGCGCTGGATTACGGGATCCACCAGCTCCGAGTAGCCCGTGGCCAGCTCGAAGCCGCGCACGTACAGGTCCCACTTCTCCGTCACGCCCGGCTGGGAGCGGTGCTGGCGGGTCAGCGGGGAGGTCTCAACCGGGAAGTTCTTCACAAAGATCGGGCCCTCGAGCTGGTCCTCGCAGAGCACCTCCCAGATCTCCTCCACCAGCTTGCCGTGGCCCCAGCCGCCGTTCTTCGGGACGTCGAGCCCGATGACGTCGGCAATCGCCTTGAGCTCCTCGACGGTGGAGTCGATGGTCACTTCCGGCTGGCCGGGGAACTTGCGCTGCAGAGCCTCGTTGAGGGAGGGGTACATTTCAATCTCCGGCCACTCTTCGCCGCCGAGGTCATACTCCGTGCCATCCGCCAGGGTGACGGTGGTGGAACCGAAGACTGCGCGGGCCACCGACTGGATGGACTCGCGAATGGTGCGAGCACAGTCGCTGTAGTCGCCCCATGCCTCGTAGGTCTCCAGCATGGCGAACTCCGGGGAGTGGGAGCGGTCAACGCCCTCGTTGCGGAAGTTGCGGTTGATTTCAAAGACGCGGTCAATGCCGCCGACGACAGCGCGCTTCAGGAAGAGCTCCGGAGCGATGCGCAGGTAGAGGTCGATGTCCAGGGCATTGGAGTGGGTTACGAACGGGCGGGCCGCCGCACCACCGTGGATGGTCTGCAGCATCGGGGTTTCGATCTCCACGAAGCCCTGATCCTCCAGGTAGTTGCGCAACGCACGCATGACCTTCACGCGGGTCATGGCATTCTTGCGGGCCTCCTCGCGCACGATGAGATCGTTGTAGCGCTGGCGCACGCGAGTTTCCTCGTTCATGTCAGCGAAGGAAACCGGAAGCGGGCGCAAGGACTTCGCCGCCATGGTCCACTCGGAAGCCATGACGGAGAGCTCGCCGCGGCGCGAAGCAATGACGCGGCCGCGTACGGAAATGAAATCACCCAGGTCAACGTCAGACTTCCACGCGGCGAGGCGCTCCTCCCCTACCTCCGCCAGCGACAGCATGGCCTGTACCTGGGTGCCATCACCATCCTGCAAGGTGGCAAAGCAGAGCTTGCCGGTATTACGCATGAAGATAAGGCGGCCGGCGATGGCTACCTCGACGTCAGTCTCCTCACCCGCGCTGAGGTAGGTGACGCCCTCTTCCGCGGCCGGCTCTTCGCCCTCTGCAACGACCTGGAACTGCTGGCGGAGATCCCGCAGGGAGATCGTGCGGTCCACGGTCACCGGATAAGGCTCGGTGCCGGACTCCAACAGTCGGGCGCGCTTCTCGCGGCGGATGCGCAGCTGCTCGGGGACGTCAGTAACTTCAGTATTCTTCTTCTCGCTCACGGTTGTCTAGGGTAGTCGATCCCCATACGCTGGCGCGATCCCGGTTCACAGAGTGTTCATCTAGCCGTTAGACAGCATCAACCGCGCGGCCATCTCAACCGTATTAACTCAGTGCGTCCGTTGCGACATCCCCGCGCAACCAACGAGTTCGATTTTTGGAGCATATTTTCATGACACTCAACGGCCGCAATCTCTTGGCTAACATGTTTACCTCTTCTCGTTCTTCTCTTACCTGCACCTACAAGTGCGGTAATGCCTGCTTCGGCGAGTGCGAGAACACCTCCGATAACCCTTACTTTGGTGACCAGTTCTCCCGCCGCACTGCTCTGCGCGCCGGTGGTCTGGCCGTCGTCGCCGTCGGTGGCTCCTCTGCGCTGGCTGCGTGTGCCGCGCCGGATGACAACGGGTCTGCGGCTGGCAGCTCCTCCAACAAGACCAGCGAGGTCAAGGGCTCTGACATCGAGCTCACCTCCGCCGAGGGCATGCACTTTGAAGCCGTGGAGGCCAACACCAAGGATGAGGTCGTCATCCCCAAGGGTTATGAGCAGTCCGTCCTGATTGCCTGGGGTGACCCGGTCATCGAGGGCGCGCCGGAATTCGACGTCAACAACCAGACTGCCGCGGATGCGGAGAAGCAGTTCGGCTTCAACAATGACTTCGCCGGCCTCATCGAGCACCCGGATGACAAGAACCGCATGATCTACATGTGCTCGCACGAGTACACCACCGAGCCGATGATGTTCCCGGACTACGACCCGGAGAACCCTACCGAGGAGCAGGTAAAGATCGGTTGGGCTGGCCACGGCCACACCATCCTCGAGGTCTCCAAGGTGAAGGGCTCCGGCGAACTCAAGCGCGAGTTCGGCCCGCTCAACCGCCGCATTACCGCTACCACCCCGTTCACCCTGGTGGGCCCCGCTAAGGGCACCGACCTGGTGAAGACCTCCGCCGACCCGAAGGGTGAGAAGGTCCTGGGCACCCTCAACAACTGCTCCGGTGGCGTGACCCCGTGGAACACCATGCTCTCTGGCGAAGAGAACTTCGACCAGTATTTCGCCGGTGGCGATGTCAAGGATGAGAAGGCCGCTGAATCCCTCAAGCGCTTCGGCATCGAGGAGGGCCCGTCCGAGCGTAAGTGGGAAAAGTACGATGACCGCTTCGACGTGACCAAGGAGCCGAACGAGCCGAACCGCTTTGGCTGGCTCGTGGAGATCAACCCGCTGGACCCGAAGTCCACCCCGATTAAGCACACCGCTGTGGGCCGCTTCAAGCACGAGGCCGGCAACATCCACATCACCAAGGATGGCACCGTGGTCTGCTACTCCGGCGATGACTCCCGCTTCGAGTACGTCTACAAGTTCGTCTCCTCCAAGAAGTACAAGGAGGGCGACCTGAAGCACAACATGACCATCCTGGACCACGGCACCCTGTACGTGGCCAAGATGGAGGGCAACTCCCCGGAGAAGGAAATCGACGGCTCCGGCGTCCTGCCGGAGGACGGTGCTTTCGACGGCACCGGTGAGTGGGTCAAGCTGCTGACCTCCGATACGGAGAACAACAAGTTCGAGTCCCACGTGGACGGCATGTCCGCCGAAGAAGTCGCCGTCTTTACCCGTGAGGCCGCCGATAAGGTGGGCGCCACCAAGATGGACCGCCCGGAGGACGTTGAGGTTCATCCGGAGACCGAGAAGGTCTACATCGCGCTGACCAACAATAAGTACCGCGGCGCCACCGGCGAGAACGCTAAGAAGAACAAGGAAGACGCCAAGGAATGGGCTCCGGTCAAGGAGAACAAGAACGGCCTGGTCATGGAGCTCGAGGATGACCACGCCGGCGAGAAGTTCACCTGGAACCTCTTCCTGGTCTGTGGTGACCCGCGTGAGGCCAGCACCTACTTCGGTGGCTTTGATAAGGAGAAGGTCTCCCCGATTTCCTGCCCGGATAACCTGGCCTTCGACAACCACGGCAACCTGTGGATCTCCACTGACGGCAACGCGCTGGACTCTAACGACGGCCTCTACGCCGTGACCACCGAGGGCGAGACCCGCGGCGAGCTCAAGTGCTTCCTCACCGTCCCGGCGGGCGCGGAGACCTGTGGCCCGATCGTCGACGATGACCGCGTCATGGTCAACGTTCAGCACCCGGGCGAGTCTGATGACGCCACCTTCGACAACGCCACCTCCCACTGGCCTGATGGCGGTAAGTCCACCCCGCGCCCGGCCGTGGTTGTGGTGTGGAAGAAGGGCGGCAAGATCGGTACCGAATAAGGCACCGACGTTGCGTAGTGCGCACTCTTAGGCGGTGCGCAGCTGCGCCTCCAGCACCTCCTGTGCAAAGTCCCACAACGGGGTTGCAACGCCAGCTTTGACGCCCATGCGTCGGATCGCTCCGACCTGGGCGTCTAATTCGTTGGGAAGCCCCTCCTTGATATCGCGCTGCATCGAGGACGTACTGTCCGGGTGCTGCTGGCGGGCGAACTCCATGGTCTGTTCCACCACGTTCTCCGGCAGCTTCACGCCGAGTGCGCGCCCGACGGCCTCGACTTCCCGCATGAATGCCTCAAGCTGGCCGGGGATTTCCTGGCAGAGGTAACCAATCGGTTTATCCACCAAGGCGCCCAGAGTTCCTGTCGGGGTAACGAACATGGCTTTCGACCAAACGTCGACAAGCGCGGCGTCATGGAACTTGCTGGAAGCCCCAGACTCCTTCAGCGCCGCCGCCAGTTCCTCGCCCGTGCGGCGCAGGGACTCCGGCGCATCGGCACTTAGCGGTCCGAAAGCCAAAGCCAAAGGCCCTGGGTTGCGCTTGATCCGTGCCGGCGCCAGGCGCGTGGCATAGACGCGAGCGACACCGGCGAGGATGTTTTCCTCCCCGAATTCCTCGGCCGCCAAGTACGGAATCTCGACCGAGTTGTGCGTGGTCACCACCGGGATTCCCTGCAGCGCCTCGCGGTCCTCCGCGCTTCCAAAGGTCTCGTTGCCCGGCAGCGCCTTCGACGCGATAATCGCCACGTCCAATCCGCCCAAGAGTTCTTTGACCTCAGCAAAGGTGTGGGCAGCCGGGACCTTTATGACCTCGGTGGTGGTGGGTTCCGCGTGGGCGTCGATCAGCGTCACGCCCGTCTCCCCCAGCACCCGCAAGGTCTCACCGCGAGCGACGAAGGCGACGTCGTGGCCCGCTGCTTTCAGTTTTCCGCCAAAGTATCCGCCGATGGCGCCGGCTCCCAGAATTCCAATCTTCATGTCTCCAACCTAGCTGGTGGAGACCTGCGCCACAGACTTTTATCCGCGCTGTTCTAAGTTTCGGAACCCAATTCCCAACGGCACGCCCGCGTTATCGATGAGCCGCACCCCACCCACGGTGGCGGCGATAAAGAGGCGGGCATCGCCCTCTGCGGGGGCCTCACCCAGGTCGCGCCCGCGCAGCTCCACGTACTCCGGTTCCACGCCCGCGGCAGCCAACACCTCACGTGCCACGCGCACGACTTCCTCGGCCCCGGATTCCGCCGCGTACGCACCGGCGGTGAGTGCCGCTGACAAGGCGCTGGCTTGCTCACGGGCCTCCGGTGCGACGTCGGCATTGCGCAGGCTCATCACCACCCCATCGGGCATACGCACCGAGGGCACGCCCTGCACACGCGCCGCAATGTGGAGGTCCGTAAAGGCCTGCTGGGTGGCCACGAGCAGCTCGTAGTCCTTCTCCCCCATGAACACATCGCTGGGACCCAGCGCGCAGGTCAGCGCCACAATGCGGGTCAGCTCCGCGCTCACGTCCTCCATGCCGTGGTCGGGTGCAAGGACCCGCGTGCGCTGACTCTGCTGGTCGTAGCGCCACACCACATCAACCCCATCGAGGGAAGAGATGTCCGTCTCCGGGTCCACTGCCACGACCACGATGCCACCGCGCACGCGTTGTGCTGCCTGCACGAGTGCCAGGTGCCCGGCGTGAATATCGCGGCCGAGTGGCACCAGCACTACGCGCTTGCCGGTCTTGCGGTAGGCGCTGCCGACCATGCGGATGCGCTCGTTGTCCTCCACTAGGAGTTGCTCTGCCACGGCGCTTCCTTTCTTACTGCCCACAGTTCCAGTTCTTCCATGTTCTTCTTCTCACCCACCATGCGGGCGACGTCGCGGTAGTTGCGCGCCATGCCCAGCTCCACGGCGGCGGGGTAAGCATCGATGATGTCGCCAGCGTCAAGGTCGAAGGAACTGCCCATAAAATCTTCGATAATCCCCGCCTTAAGCGCCGCCCACGCGCTGAGTTCACCGAGCATCTCCGCGTAGTACAACCGCGCGGCTCGCTCGGCACGTTGTGCCGCCGGCACCGTTTCTGCAGTTTGGTGAATCTCCGAGAGCAGCAACCCAATGACGGTCTCCGCCACCTCATCGAGGGTGCCCACCGCGTAGGAGTCGCCCAGGGGAGCTGCGGCAATCGTCAGGCACCCGCGCGTTTCCAGCTCATCAAGGGCTTCCACCCCAGCCAGCAATGAGGTGTGGATGACGATTTGCTTGGGGCGCACGTGCTTTTCGACGTCCCCCACTGCCCCCTCCAGCTCCCTCGCCGTCGCGGCGAGAATCAGCGCATCGAAGCGGTCCAGCTGGGCGGGGTCCTCAAGCTTCTCAATGGTGTGGCCAGCCATCTCCAGACGGAGGGCGAAGTTAATGCCGGCTCGGGAATTACCCCAGACCGCCACTCGCATGCGCGGAGCAGACATCTACTTCTTCACGTCCTTGTTCTGCTGTTCTTTCCGGCGCTTGCTACGCGCCATGAGTTCAGCCACGGAGACCGCGCCCTCGCGGTGTTCATCGCTACGACGGCGGCCACGGGTGTCGGGCTGTGCGGTATCTGCTTCCGGCTTGCGGTGGCGGTGGTGCGGCTGGGCCGGGGCAGAGTTCTCCTTGACGTGCTGCCCGCCCGCGGCACCCTGGTTCCACTGCACGGCCTGGAAGCTATCGGTCTTGAACTCCGGCGCCTTCTGCTGCGACCGAGTCTGGGGCTTCGACTGCTGCGGCTTCTGCTCGGAGCGCGCCTGTGGCTTCTCTGCCTTTGCCTGAGGCTTGTCAGCCTTGGACTGTGGCTTCTCGTCCTTCGGCTGAGGCTGCGGCTGAGGCTGCGGTGCTCCCATAGGGCGAAACGCCGGAGGACGGCCCTGCGACGGCTGCGGTGCGCCGAACGGGGATGGTGCTGGGCGGGTGCCTTGCTGATCCGCGGGTTGCTCCGCGGGTTTCGCGGCAGACTGCTCGGCTGGCTTCGCCGCCGGCTGCTGAGTGTTGGCACGGGCATTATCCGCCAGCAGGTTATCCAGCGGGTTGCTCACCGGATGGGTCGGCTGCGTGCCAAGGCGGCCCGCCACGGCGTCGGCAGACGGCGCGCCGCCGGACTTCTGGGTGAAATTCACATTCGGCGCATCGCCGCGCTCATCCACACCTGCGCCGCCGGCCTTGCGTTCCAGCTCCTGGATGCGGCGAGCCTCCGCATACAGGGCGGCAGGCTCGTAGACCCACTCGCGCCCGGAGATCTCCTCGATCTGGGTGCGGATGGCTTCCAGCTCCGAGCGGATCTCTGCCAAGACCTTGCTGTTATCCGCGCTCGAAGCACCGGAAGCCGTCAAGGTGGAGGCGGCATGGGCGCGCTCCACCGCCAGAAGCTCCTTGGCCTCGTGTGCCTGGCGGCGGTAGCGCACCACCAGGAAAAAGCCGAGCACCGCGGCCCACAGGGCAGCCAGCAGAGCAATCTTCAGTGCGTTCGCTGAACCCGAAATCAGCATGACCAGGCTGGCGATGACCGCGAGGATGACGAGGATGATAAGCCCAATAGAACCAGCATCCGTCTTCGAACCGTCCTGGGAAGACTCCGCCGTTGTCGGTGGCTGAGAGTCCGGCTGCGCAGAAAACTGGGTGGTCGGGCGATCATCCGGGGCCGACTCGTACTGGGGATCAGGGGCGTGGTGCGGGCTCGTCATGCCCACTAACTTACCGCTTGTGCCCCATCAGTTGGAGGTGGCACCTCGCAGTGTCGCTCCAACACCACTCCGGCAACACACATCGCGGCACCGCCCAGCGCCGAAGACACCACCCCGGCCAGGTCACCAGCCGCAGCGACGAGCTCACCGGCGCGCGGCACCACGTAGACCGCCATGCCAGCATAGGCCCCGCCCACGATGGCCCCGGTCCACGCCGAGGCTTTGCCGACAAGCAGGAATTGCGCGATGGTCATGGGATTGAGCTGCGAGTTATCCAGGCCGATACCGTGCTCGTCCTCCTTGGCACCGCGCACCTTGAGCGTCAACAGCACGCACACCAGCGCCATAGCCCACAGAGAAATCGATACGGTTGCCGGAATGGCCAGCATGGAGCCATAAAAGCGGGTGGTGAGGATGGCAGCCGCCGCAGCCACGAAGAGGGCGGTGCCGACAAGCGCGCCGATCGACGTCCTCGTCATTACTCCCCCAGTTCCTTCACCGCAGCGACCTCGTCCTCATCGAGGTCGGCGATGAGCTCGCGCACCGGGGTGCCGTTGAGCTCCGCGTGCTCATCCGCGGCCAACCACGGCACGAGCACGAAGGCCCGCTCGTGAGCATAAGGGTGCGGCAGAGTAAGTTCCGGATCTTCGGAGGTCACGCCGTCTATCTGTACGATGTCCACGTCCAGGGTGCGAGGACCCCAGTGCCGCACCCGCACACGCTCAGCGGCCTCCTCCAGCTTCTGGCCGCGGCGCAGCAGCTCCAGCGGGGTGCAGTCCACGTCCACGATGAGCACCGCGTTGAGGAATTCATCTTGGTCGGTCACGCCCCACGGCGGGGTGGCAAAGACTGGAGAGGCAGCGACGGTCTCCTCAGCAAACTCGTCAAAGACGGTCTGCAGCAGCGCGCGGCGATCCTCCATGTTGGAGCCGATGGACAGCACGGCGCGCATTAGCCTGCCATCCTCTTCCGGGAGCGGCGGGCCACCACTGCCACGTCCGCGAAGGTGCGCGGGATGGGCGCCTTTGGCTTATGAATGGTCACCTCGATGGCGTGGAGAATCTCAAAGCGCTGCATCGCGGTCTCAGCAACTTCTTCAGCCACCGTCTCGATAAGGTCCCGGGAGGGGCCCTCGACGATGTCTGCGGCGACGTCGGCAAGCTCGGCGTAGTTCACCGTGCGGGACAGGTCATCCCCGATTCCCGCGGTGTCCAACCAACAGGTGACGTCCACGATGAAGGGCTGCCCCGTCTTTTTCTCTTCCTCGAAGACTCCGTGGTAGCCAAAGCACTCCAGGCCGGTGAGTTCGATGCGATCCGCCATGTTTTATGCCTTTCCCAAAGAAGTGGACACCACTGTTCCGCCGTCCGCGCCGTTGGCGTAGCTGCCGGAGGCATGCGCGCCGCCGGTGTAGGCCGCGCCCGCGTTCCAGGCCGCGGCGACATCCACGGCATCGCGCGAGACTTCCACCTCGTGCACGCGCACGCCCCACGCACCCATCTGCGCGGAGATGGCAGTCACGGCGGCGGTGGCCGGATCCGCGAGCAGCGGGCTGGACTCGGCACCGCGATCCTCCCGGATGGCGGCGAGGAAACGCTTGCGGGACGCACCCACCAACAGCGGGAATTCGCCCTGGAGGAACTCCGGCAGAGCCTTGAGTAAAGCCCAGTTATCCTGCGGTGACTTGGCAAAACCCAGGCCCGGATCCACGACGATATTGTCGTGGCTAACACCGGCCTGCAGGGCGTTATCAGCGAGCTTCGCCAGGGACTCGTGGACATCGCGCACCACATCCCCGCCATGGTCGGCCACACCGGCGGCCGAGCCGAACTGGACGGTGCGCCAGTGCATGAGGCAGACCGGCAGGCCGGTTTCGGCCATGGTGCGGTACATGTCCGGGTCGGCCGCACCGCCGGAGACGTCGTTGATCATGTCCACGCCGGCCTCCGCGGCGGCTTGAGCAACCGAGGCCCGCATCGTGTCCACCGAGGTCTTAATCCCCTCCTCGCGCAGCGCCTTGATGACGGGCACGACGCGGCGTTCTTCCTCCTCGGCAGCCACGCGCACCGCACCCGGGCGGGTGGACTCACCGCCGACATCGATCATGTCCGCGCCGTAGGCGACAAGGTGGCGGGCGTGGGTAAGTGCATCGTCGATGTTGATCCAACGCCCGCCGTCGGAGAAGGAATCCTCGGTGACGTTGACGATGCCCATGACCAGCGTGCGGCCGGGAACAGTGAGATCGCTGACTGCCATTGCTGCTAGCTCCTAATCAAGCTCATGACCTCCGCGCGGGAGGCGGCATTCTTCTTGAATCCACCGCGCACCGCGGAGGTCGTCGTGGTCGCCCCCGGCTTGCGGATACCGCGCATGGCCATGCACAGGTGTTCGCACTCGATGACGACGATGACGGACTGCGCGTGGAGGACCTCCACGAGGGCATCGGCGATCTGGCTCGTGAGACGCTCCTGCACCTGTGGGCGCTTTGCGTACATGTCCGCCAAGCGAGCCAGCTTGGACAGACCGGTGACGTGGCCGTCGGAGCCAGGGATATAGCCGATGTGCGCCGTGCCGTAGAAGGGCACGAGGTGGTGCTCACAGGTGGAATAGATGGGGATATCGCGCACGAGGACGAGCTCTTGGTGCTCCTCGGCAAAGGTCTTGTGCAGGACCGCAGTCGGGTCCTGGTGGAGACCTGCGAAGACCTCGGCATAGGCGCGGGCCACGCGGGCCGGGGTCTCGCGCAGGCCCTCGCGGTCGGGGTCCTCGCCCACTGCGATGAGCAGCTCGCGGATGGCTGCTTCGGCGCGCTCGTGGTCGAACTCGCGCTGCGCCGGGATGTTATCGCTCATTGGTGTCGCCATCCTTGTACGGGTTGTTGCGGTGTTCATGTTCTCCCCAGCCGGGCGCGCCCCAGGCGTGCTCCTCCGGCTTGGCGTGGCGGCCGCGGCGTTCCGGTTCGCGTGGCTGCGGCTGGTGTTCTGGTTGGGGCTGGGATTCTGGCTGCGATGCGGCGGCATCCGGCACACGCGGAATCTCTTGGGTGTCCTCGTGGCTGGGGCCAGCCTGTTCTGGGGCCACGGTCTCTTCGCGCGCCCCATCGCTGGCGGCCTCGTCTGCGCTGAGCTCGCGGCCGGTGGGTTCGGTGATATCGGACTCGCCGAAGAAGGTATTGCCCTTCTCCGGATCCACGTAATCACCTGCGTGCTGGCCGAAGCTGAAGCCAATCTCCTCGACCGGCGCCTCCGATGTCGCGGCGGCCTCGTCACCGTTTTCCTTCGCTCGCTCGAGCTCCGCGTGGCGGCGCTCGCGGGCGGCACGGGAGGCGTCGAGAAGCGTCATGCGTTTCGGCAGCTCCTCGCCGCGCTCCTGGGCAAGCTCGACCGGGGTCTTTACCGGCTCGCGGCCGGCCTGGCGCGGGAAGCGAGCGTCCTCGTTCGGGAAGACGTCGAAAGCCTCGCGCGGCTCGATGCCCTCGAAGATGCCCTCGAGGTCCGGGCGGCGCAGGGTTTCCTTCTCCAATAGCATCTCAGCGAGCTTATCCAGGTAGTCGCGGTGCTCGGACAGGATGTCATAGGCCTGCTGGTGCGCGCGGTCCAGCAGGTAGGCCATCTGCTCATCAATCTTGGCGGCCACGGCATCCGAGTAGTCGATGGAGCCGCCGCTGGCGGCATAGGCGAAGGGATCGCCCTGCTCCTTGCCGTACTTGACGGTGCCCAAATCCGGGCTGAAGCCGTACTCAGTGATCATGGAGCGCGCGATCTTGGTGGCGTGCTCGATATCGGAGGACGCACCGGTGGTGGGTGCGCCGAACACGAGCTCCTCCGCGGCACGCCCGCCCATAGCGAAGACGAGGCGAGCAAACAGCTCATCGCGGGTGTACATGCCCTTGTCGTCTTCCTGCGCGGTCATGGCGTGGCCGCCGGTGCGGCCGCGGGCCAGGATGGTCACCTTGTAGACGCGCTCGATATCCTTCAGCGCCCACGCGGACAGAGTGTGGCCGCCCTCGTGGTAAGCGGTGACCTTCTTCTCGTGCTCGGAGATGATCTTGCCCTGGCGGCGCGGGCCGCCTACGACGCGGTCGGTGGCCTCCTCCAGCGCGTCATAGGTAATGACGTTGCCGCCGATACGGGCGGTGAGCAGGGCAGCCTCGTTGAGCACGTTGGCCAGGTCCGCGCCGGACATGCCGGCGGTGCGCTTGGCCAGCTGCGCCACGTCGACCTCCTTGGCCAGCGGCTTGTCCTTGGCATGCACGCGCAGAATCTGCTCGCGGCCGGCCAGGTCCGGGTTGGTGACCGGGATTTGGCGGTCGAAGCGGCCCGGGCGCAGCAGCGCCGGGTCCAGGATGTCGGGACGGTTGGTGGCCGCGATGAGGATAACACCCTCGCGGTCACCGAAGCCGTCCATCTCCACGAGCAGCTGGTTGAGGGTCTGCTCGCGCTCATCGTGTCCACCGCCGGTACCGGAGCCGCGCTGGCGGCCCACGGCATCAATCTCATCAACGAAGATGATGCACGGGCTATTTTCCTTCGCCTGCTTGAACAGGTCGCGCACGCGGGAGGCACCGACGCCGACGAACATCTCCACGAAGTCGGAGCCAGAAATGGAGTAGAAGGGCACACCGGCCTCGCCCGCCACGGCACGGGCCAGCAAGGTCTTACCGGTGCCCGGCGGGCCGTAGAGAAGTACGCCGCGCGGGATCTTCGCGCCGAGGGCGTGGTAGCGCTCCGGATCATCGAGGAAGTCCTTGATTTCCTGCAGCTCATCCACGGCCTCGTCCGCACCGGCCACATCCGCGAAGGTGTTGGTCGGCATATCCTTGGTCAGCTCCTTGGCCTTGGAGCCGCCAATGCCAAACATGCCGCCAGCGCCCTGCTGCATGCGCGACATCATCCAGAACAACAGCGCGAAGAGCAGCAGCATCGGCAACAGGAAGCTAATCATCGAGCCGATGAAGGAATCCTGCGTGACCTTCGTTTGGTACTTCTCAGCACCGGAGTCCTTGACCGCGTTAAAGACCTGCTCGGAGGCGCGTGCCGGGTACTTGGCAATGACCTCCTCGATGCCCTCCTGCTCTTCCACCGTCACCGGCTTCTTGAGCTTGAGGCGCAGTTGCTGCTCGCGGTCGTCGATCTGCGCTTCCTCGACGTTCTTGGAGGTCAGCTGCTCCATGGCCACCGAAGTGTCCACCTGCTTGAAGCTGCGGGCATCGTTGGTAAAGAACGTGAATGCGTACAGCAGGATGAGAACCAGGCCCGCGATGGAGCCGTAGCGGATGATGTTCTTGTTTTTCATTAACTACCTTGCACAATTGCGGCTTAAAGCGCCGGACAAGAATAAAGATTAATCGTTGCTGTAGACCGCCGGATGCAGCGTACCTACATAGGGCAGGTCACGGTAGCGCTCGGCAAAATCCAGGCCATACCCCACGACAAACTCGTTGGGGATATCGAAGCCTACATCGAACAGGTCAAGCTCTGCCTTAACCACCTCTGGCTTGCGCAACAGGGTGACCACCTCAAGGGATCGTGGCTGGCGGCCCTGCAGGTTACGGATAAGCCACGACAAAGTCAGGCCGGAATCAATGATGTCCTCCACGATGACCACATCGCGGCCCTCGATATCGCGGTCCAAGTCCTTCAGAATGCGCACAACCCCCGAGGAGGAGGCCGAGTTGCCGTAAGAGGAGACCGCCATGAACTCCAGCTGGGACGGGATAGCCAGCTTGCGGGCGAAATCCGTCAGGAAGAAGACCGCGCCCTTGAGCACGCAGACCAAGATGAGGTCATCGTCGGCATTGCTGTATTTCTTGGACACGCGATCCGCCATCTCTTGGATGCGCGCCTGAAGATCGTCTTCGGTGATGAGAACGTTTTTGATGTCCTCTCCATAAGGATGGGCGGGGACGGCTAAATCATGGTTATCGTGCACGTGAGCGCTCCTTTGCTGACCGAGGCAATAGTGACAGTTTGCCACCAACGCGTGCGACTTCCAACCTTGTACCTTTCTTTTCCCCACGGACGGCGACGGGGCCTTGGCCATGCCACTGCGTGCACAGGGCATCGATGCCGCGCACCGCCTCGCGCGTAACCTCTATTCCCTCCTCGCGCAGCCACGCAGCGATCGCCCGGCGGCGCTTTGGTTCTGGGAGAACGGCCAGCTCGGCGCAGTCGGTGGTGGGGTGTGTGCTGAGGAGGGCGTCGTCAAGCGCGGCGTCGTGGGCTGCCTGGGCTAAGGCCGGGACGGGGTCACCGCCCACGATCTCCTGCAGCCGCGGGAGGATCTCGCGGCGCAGGGCCACGCGGCGGAAGGCTCGGTCCTGGTTCTGGGGGTCCTGCCAGACCTCCAGCCCCAGCTCCGCGCAGGCGGCCTCGGTCTGGGCGCGGCGCACGCTCAGCAGGGGGCGCACAACGCGCACGCCCTCCACCTCGGAGCGCTCGCGCATGCCCGCGACCTTCCCCCGCAGGGCACCCAGCAGCAGGGTTTCGGCCTGGTCATCAGCGGTATGCGCCACCGCCACCTCACCCCAGGGCGCGAAGGCACGGTACCGGGCGGCGCGGGCTTCGGCCTCCACGGAGCCTTGCTTGCCGACGTCCACCCGCAACACCTCCGCCCCCGCCCCCAAGGCGCGGGCCTGCTCGGCAGCCCGGCGCGCCTGCGCGGCCGAGCCTTCCTGTAAGCCGTGGTCGACGCAGAGCGCTGTCACCTCGTGTCCTTCGGCCACGAGAGCGGCGGTCAGCGCCAAGGAATCGGCCCCGCCGGACAAGCCCACGGCGATGACGCGTGGCTGCTCACCGACCACGGCGCGGGCGGCGACGCGGCAGGCCAAGAAGTTGGGGCTTCTGCGCGGCCAAAAAGGTTTCTTAGAAGTCATGGAGGGCAGCGGCGAGAGCATCTTGGGCTTGGCGGGCGGAGGTGACTTCGCCGTCGTTGACTAAGAAGGCGAAGGCGTACACGCGACCCGACTGGCCCTGGGCGGTGCCGGTCAGCGCGGAGGTTCCCGTGAGGGTGCCGGTTTTGGCGCGAACGTACCCGCGGGCCGGCGAATCGGGGTAGCGCTGGTAGAGCGTGCCCTCACCGCCGGCGAGGGGCAGGTAGCCCAACAGCGGGCGCAGCTCCTCGGTGGCTACGGCCTGGTCCATGATGTGGGCGAGTACGTCGGCGGGGATGCGGTTATCGCGGGACAGGCCGGAACCGTCTTTGAGGGTGATGTCGCTGATGTCGATGCCGTGGCCTTTAAGCACGTCGAGCATGGTTTTCGTGGCGCCCTCGAAACTTGCTTCCGCGCCCTGGCTGACGGCCAGCTCGCGGGCGATGGCCTCCGCCATGACGTTATCGGAATCCTTCACCGCTTCCTGGGCGCGCAAAGCCAACGGCTCAGATTCTGTAGCTGCGATGACCTCGGTGTTCTCGGGCGCTGAGCTCGTGTCCGCCTTGTCGGTTCCCAGGCGGGAGGCCAACGCGCGGGCGACGTCGAGGGCCGGCTCGTGGGAGCGCGGAACGTCGCCGGTCTTCTCCCCAATGCGCCCACCGTAGAGCATGGCCGGCTGGATGGGGGCGACGAAACCGCCGTCAATATTGTCATCATCCCAGCCCGGTGCCTGGTCGGGCCCGGCCCAGATGGACGTGTCGATGGAGACCCGCGTGACGGTATCCATCTTCTGCTGAATCTGTTCCGCCAGCTCATCGAGGCGCTCGTCCGTCAGCCAGACATCGCCGGCGGCCTTGATAACGATCTCGCCCTCGTGCTCACCTGCGACCACTTCGGTGGTCAGGCGCTCTTCTTCGTCGAGCTTGAGCGTAGCCGCGGCGAGGGTGAGGACCTTGGTGGCGGAGGCCGGGGTCAGCGGCTTTGCGGGCTCGCGCTCCCACAGCACGTCCTGGGTGGTGGTGTCGATGATCTGCCCGCCGAAAGTGGCTAGAGCCTTGTCCTTGCCTAGCTCATCCAACCTGGCTTTGAGCGCGGCGGCGTCGATATCACCGGGCTCGACGGGCTGGACCAGTGTTGTGGGTTCTTCCTGTTTATAGGGCTGGCCGTGGTCCAGGTGATCGTAGGTGCGCTGGATTTCTACGCCCAAGGCGGCCGTCGCCGCCACGGCTCCCGCCGTGACGAGGGCCGCAGTACTCCACCAGACATGCTTAGCTTTCATCGCCCTTTAGACTAGCGCGGTAGACTAAGCGGAGCACATGCCAACCTATTAGTTTTGGAGGATTCAGCCGTGAGCGTTGAAGTAACCATCGAGATCCCAAAGGGCTCCCGCAACAAGTACGAGATCGATCACGAGACCGGCAAGGTCCACCTCGACCGCTACCTGTTCACCCCGATGGCCTACCCGGCTGACTACGGCTTCATCGACCACACCCTGGGTGAGGACGGTGACCCGTTGGACGCGCTGGTCATCCTCCCGGAACCGGTCTTCCCCGGCGTTGTCGTTGAGGCTCGTGTCCTCGGCGTGTTCAAGATGACCGACGAGGCCGGTGGCGACGACAAGCTGCTCGCCGTCGTCGATGACCCGCGCTGGGAGCGCTACCAGGACATCAACGATGTAGAGCAGCACATCAAGGACGAGATCGAGCACTTCTTCACCCGCTACAAGGACCTGGAGCCGAACAAGGAAGTTACCGGTTCCGGCTGGGGCGACAAGGCTGAGGCAGAGAAGATCCTCGAAGAGGCTAAGGCTCGCTTCAAGTAAGCCGCCACGTTCCGCATGCCGGCGACGGCACTGTCAGGTACGTTTTGGTAAATAGGGGCTGAAAACCTACCAGTTTTTCGCCACTATTTGCGAAAACGTACCTTTTTCGTTCCGGGGGGAACATTGATTGAGATTTATCGGGGGCGCGATGTCTCCCGCGGGGCTCGGCGCAAGGGGGCCATCAAGATTGCGAATGGCTTTTACCTCTCAGAGGAGCCCACACCGCTTCAGCTAGCACAAATCATGTCACGTGAATGGCCTGATTTAGCGCTTGATGGCTATTCCGCCGCGCGCCGGTACCTAGAACAGCCCCTTCAATTCCCGCTCGAGTTTATCCGCGACTCCACTCTCCCATCGAGCACTTATTTTCGCAGCAGGCGGGCACGGCCTAAAGCGCTGGGCAGCATGAACGGGGTGAACGTCTGCAGCCCGCTGCAATGTATTGAGGCGATGGCGCAGGAGGATGCCGTGGCCTTCATCGAGGCCTTCTTCGCCGGGCCGCACGGGCGTTCGCGCATCGAGACCGAGCAGCTGGACTTTCGCCGCCTGCCCAAGCACACGCGCGAAGTTCTGGAAAAGGCCATCGTCGGAGCGGATAGCAAGCCGGAGCGCGACCTGACCAGGGGCCTTGAGCCCCACGTCAAAGTCCGCAACAACGTGCGGATTGGGCCCTACCGCTGGGACTTGGTGCTCGAGGAGCACAAGGTGGCCATCGAGGTGGACGGCTACGCCTATCACAAAGGCGAGAACCGACAACGTTTCGAAATCGACCGCCAAAAGCTGAACGACGCCGTCCAGCGCGGCTATCGGCCCCTCCACTTCACCGCCGCCACGATTGAGCACCACCTTGACGTCGCTGTTCACCAGGTCCTCGCAGTTATCAAAGGGCGGGGCGAGTTCGTCGCCCCGCCCTGGAAGTGGCACCACTACTGGCGGTGGGAGCGCGAGCGTTGGGCAGGCTAGCGTTGCGGCTGAACAGCAGCAACGTGCCGACAACGAACCGGGCTGGCTAACGCTGCGGCTTACTAACACTGCAGCTAACTAACTGCAGCGGGAAGCAAGCCATCCGTCGAGCTCGGATTCGGGTGCATCGGGAGCGATGGGATCCTCGGCGAACTCCTCGCCCGTGCGCGCCTTGTCCTTGGCCGTGGTGAGCATGAGCGAGCGGCCGTCCGGATAGTCCAGGACCACGTTGGCGGAGGCGTAGCCGGCGGTCGGCTTGCCAAAGGTCCGTGTGTTGTCCAGCCCGCGGAAGGCCAGGAGGGTGGCTTCGGCGGAGGAGGCGGTCTCGTCGTCGGTGAGCACGGCGACGGGAATGTTCAGCTTGCCGCCCGACGTGGTGGTGGGCGTGCCACCGCCGGTAACGGAATTACCGTCGATGACCACGTCAGAAGTAGTCATTCGGCTGACGAAGGAGAGGGCGGTGCCATCCGGCAGAAGGGGGCTTAAGCCCGCGTACATCGGGCCCATGTCCCCGCCGTCATTGCCGCGCAGATCCACCACGGCAGCACAGGCCTCCGGGTGAGAGGTCAGACCGTGGGCCAAAGTGTCGGCGTAGGCTTGGCCGTCATCGTGGCGGCCGATGGAGGGCACGGTAGCGCGCAAGACGCCATCGTTGAAGTCAACCGAAGGCTCAGCGCTTTCGGCGGCCTTTTCCTTTTCGGTGCTAAAGACTTTGGAGTGCTTGCCACCGGCAGCGTTGATGGCGGCATCGAGGAGCTCAGCGTTCGTGGGGTCCGCTTTGAAGGCCTCGCGGGCGCGCTGGAATTCTTCGCTCTCGCCATAGATTCCGGAGATCGCGGCAGTATCCACCATCGCAGTGTTGATGCGCTTCTCGCTGGCATTGAAGAGGAAGTAGGGCTTGCCCAGCAGCGCCCCGCCATAGGAGGGGCCGAAGAAATACACGGCCGCGGCCACAGCAACAAGAGCAACGAGAAAGAGTCCGCCGAAGATTTTCAGTACCGTTTTCATTCTTTTCGACCTCCAGTCCGCAGCACGTAGCCGCGCAGGGGTTCAACAAGGACAATGGCAAGCAGCGTGACCAGCCAGCCTATGGCCAAGAAACCGAAGGCCATGAGCAGACGGCCAAGAACGTCGACATCGCTTTGCTCGACACTGGAGAAGAACATCAGTGAGGCGATCCCACCGCCGAAAAGGAAGCCGAAGAAGCTCAATCCCACCACAGGCCCCATGATGGTCAGGGCACCGGAGCGGAACTGGAAACCGCGCGGCACACCCATGAGATCCAGAGAGCGGATGAGTTCCTTGTCTTCGAAGATGCCGGAGACCTGCCCCAGAATGATGGACATGGTGGTCAGCGTGAAGCCGAAGATGAGGGTTAATAAGACGCCGGTGGAGATGTCCTTAAACACCACGTTCATCCCCGGGTCCTCTTTGAGAACCATGGCCAAGGCATCAGAGCCTAGGGGCGCCGCAACGAGGAAGCCCGCCAAGTAGCCGAAGAACGCGATGGCCGCACTCCGCTTCCACGCCGGGCGCGCATTGCCCGCCACTCGCTGGCAGGCCACGAAGTGCGCGGTGCCAGGAAAGAGAGACATGATGTGTGCGCCGAGCTGCAAGATAAAAGGGGAAATGAGGTTGATGCTCATCACCATGCCAAACATGACCACGATGACCATGGCGGTCGGCGGTCCCGCCTTCCCGGAGAGCAACACACCACCGATACCCGCGATGATGAGGAAGACGATGACGCGCCACCAGCGATAGGCCGCGGGCATCTGGCGCTTGGCCACACCCAGGGGGCTCACGCGCACGCGCTGCATGCCGACGAGTGCCGCACCGATGGCCAACACAAAGAGCACACCGGCCACGGCCAGATAACCCCACCACGGGAGGAGAATCTCGGATACAGCAATAGAACGCATCTGGAAATCCACCTGCGTAAAGACCGGCGCGACGAGCAGGCTGATAAGCCCGCCGAGCACGATGCCGAGGATGGCTTGCAGGCCGGTCTCCACGATGGCCATGCGCTCCACCTGGCGGGAGCTCAATCCCAACAGGCGCAGGGTGGCCAAGCGCTGCTCCCGGCCGGAGGCGCCGAGGACGGCGGCTTGGGCAGTGAGGTTAAACAGCGCCGGAAGAATGAAGGCGCAGGCCAGCAGGGCCAGGGCAAACCACGGGTAGAGGAAGGCCTCCATCTCGTCGCCGAAAGCCTCCTGCAGAGCGGGCGCGGCCTCCTCGACGTGCTGAGCGCGCTCCCAGAACATCCAGGTACCGCCCGCAACCAGGAAGGCGATGGCGGAACCGATGGTCAGGCTCACAATCGCCAGCAAAGAAACGATACCCGTTCCGGAGCGCGCGCGAATCGATTCGCGCTGCAGGTCAAAGACTAAAGTCGCGGTGTTCATCGGATCACCTCGAGGCGGCGGTCGTCGTGGATGATGCCATCGCGAATCTCCACGCGGCGCTGCATCCAGTCGGCCACCTTCGGGTCGTGCGTGACCATGACCAGGCTGGCACCGGACTGGCGCACGATGGTAGTCAGCATCTGCATGACCTCGTGACCGGTGGACTGATCCAGCGCACCGGTGGGCTCGTCGGCGAAGACCACACCCGGGTTCGCCACCAGCGCACGCGCAATGGTCACGCGCTGCGCCTGGCCGCCGGAGACCTGCGCCGGGCGACGCTCCGCCAAACCGCCCAATCCCAGCTGGTCCAGCAGCTGCATCGCGCGCTTGCGCGCAGCACCGCGCGAGACCCCGTTGAGCATCGCGGGAAGCGCTACGTTGTCCACGTTGCTCAGCTCCGGCAGCAACTGGCCGTCCTGGAAGACGAAGCCGAAGTTGCGCAGGCGGAGGCGGGAGCGGGGGCCGTCGCCAAGCGCGGAGAGCTCGTCATCCCCGTAGCGCACGCTGCCGTGCGTGGGGGTCAGCACGCCGGACATGCAGTGCAGCAGCGTGGACTTGCCGGAGCCAGATGGCCCCATGACGGCCACGAGCTCGCCCGGTTCAATGTCGAGGGAGATTCCGGCGAGCACCGGGCCGCCGCCGAAATCCTTGGTGATGTCTGTCAGGGAAAGTGTCTGTGCCATGTCTCTCATTCCACCGTGAAGGGCCCGCAGAAAGAACAGCCCTAGCGTTGCTCTTTACGGTAGTGCCAGCACTACCCCTGTAGTCGGTAGCGCCCGTTATGCTGAAAGCCGTGTTCCGAAGAAAACCCCAGCCCACCAACCATGAGCAACAGCAGGCGCAGAAGATTGCACAGCTCACGGCCTCGCGCCGCGCCATCGCGGACGCCTATGAGGTGGAGCGCGCCCGCATCGAGCGCGACTTGCACGACGGCGCGCAGCAATACCTCGTGGCCGCGAGCATGAAGTTGGGGGAGGCTCTTCTCGACGCCCCCTCTGAAATTGCCGAGCTTCTCACCGCTGCCAAGCAGGACGTGGACCGCGGCCTGCACTCCCTGCGCGCCACGGTGCACGGCATCCACCCACAGGTGCTGCAGGATCACGGTTTGGTCGCCGCGCTTGCCGACGTCTCCTCCTCCCACGGCCCCCACGTCAGCGTCTTCGCCCCGCATCCTTTGCCCAAGCTTTCCGCCTCCGTGCTGGCCTGCGGCTACTTCTTCGGCACGGAGGCTTTGACCAACGCGGCCAAGCACGCGCCCGGCGCGCCGGTGTCTGTTTTAGTGATCGCGGATGATTCGCTGCGCATCACCGTGGTGGATGAGGGCCCGGGTGGCGCGCAGGTTGTACAAGGTCACGGCTTGGCGGGGATGGCCGAGCGCCTCGCCGCCTTTGGCGGGGAGATGACGCTGAGCTCTCCCCCGGGCGGGCCCACGAGGCTGGCATGCTCGATTCCACTTCTTCTCGATCGCGGACAGTCAGGAGTTTAAGAAATGAGTTTGAGAATCGTGGTGGCGGATGACTCCGCCATTCTGCGCGAGGGCCTCGCCGGCCTTCTGGAGCGCCGCGGGCATTCAATTGTGGGCCAGGCGGATTCTGCTCCAGCTTTGGAGGCCGTGGTGGATAAGCTGCGCGATGAGCTTCCGGACATCGTCATCACGGACGTGCGCATGCCGCCGGGCATGGGCGATGACGGCTTGAAAGCTGCCGTGAACTTGAGAAATGCATATCCGGGCTTACCCGTCATGGTGCTCTCCCAGTATGTGGCCCCCGCATATGCGGTGGAACTCTTCGACTCCCCCGATGCCGGCACCGGCTACCTTCTGAAGGACCGCGTCTCCGAGGTGCGGGACTTCCTCTCCAGCTTGGACGTGGTGGCCCAGGGCGGCACCGTCATCGACCCCACCGTGGCGCAGGCCCTCATGAGCTCTGGGCGCAGCGGCCTGGGCGAGCTCACCCCGCGCGAGCGCGAGGTCCTCGAGTTGATGTCCCGCGGCAAGTCCAACAAGGACATCGCCACTGATCTCGTCTTGTCTTCCGCTGCGGTGGCCAAGCACGTCTCCAACATCTTCACCAAGCTGCGTCTCGACCCCAGCGAGGACAACCGCCGCGTGAAAGCCATTCTGGAGTACCTCTCAGCGCACCGCTAAAGCCCAAGGCGAGCATCGAATGCTGCTATGAGGCGTTGAGATAGAGCGGGATCGTGCTCATTGGGTTCGCGGAATTGTAGCGCACATACTATCTAGCACGCTGCGCCAGTGCTCAAGGCGTGCGGCGTCGGGTGCCGGCTGCGGCTTCCCGTCGAGCTGCACCACCGGGGTAATCCCGTGCAAGGCGTTGAGGGTCCACAACTCTAGGCCGGCAAGATCGGACAGACCGAGCTTGCGCTTTTCGACGCTCCCCTCTTCTCCCACCGCAGCAACCAGCAGAGACTCAGTGACCGAACGCAGCCGAGGCGCGTCCATCGTGAGCATCGTGTCGCCATCCCAGGCGATGAGCGCTGCGGTGGTGGTTTCGCAGACCACGCCCTCGTCGGAGATGAGCAAGGTATCGTCCTGCTCACGAAGCTCTGAGAACAGCACCAGATTCGGCCCCTTGACATGCGGATATTCCACTGTTGCCGTGGCGCTGTGCAAGCGGGTAGTTTTCCGCTGTTCGGGAAGGGGGCGCAGGCGGAGTGCGAAGCCGCTGGGGCCGGCCTCCAGACGCGGGAACCACCGCCCCCGAGCGGGCAGGTGTTCCTGGACTGCGTGGAGGAAGGATCGAGGGGAGTCCATCCCCAAGGCCTCTGCACCCGCGGTAAAGCGCTCGCAGTGTAGCTCAAAGCCGCGCACCTGGCCCTCTTCAAGACGGAAGGAGTCGATCAGCACGGGCTCGGGAAGCGATGGGACGGGAAGCAGCTCGCCCGCTTCGAAGCGGTAGCAGTGCTCCCCGGGGAAGGCCTGCCCGCAAAGTTTGAGGAGCGGGGCGGACTTATCCACGATCTCCTGCCACTCGGCATCCGGGTCCGAAAGAGCCAGTACCGCTCCACCAACGCCATAATGCAGTCTCCCGGAATGCAGGACGATGCTGCGGATAGTCATAGCGAAATCAGCGCTGCCATCGCAACCGAGATAGCCGATCGCACCGGAGTACACCCCACGCGGCGCGGCCTCGAGCTCACGGATGATCTCCATGGTGCGGACTTTCGGCGCACCGGTCATAGAGCCACCGGGAAAGGTGGAGCGGAGGACGTCGATAAGCGAGGCATCCGGGCACAACCGAGCAGAAACGGTGGAGACCAACTGGTGCACGGTGGCAAAGCTGCGAACCGCGAAGAGTTCTTCGGCATGCACGGTGCCTGGAATCCCCACACGGGTGAGATCGTTGCGCACTAGGTCAACGATCATGAGGTTTTCCGCGTGATCCTTCGGGTTACTGGCCAGGTCCGCCCGCAGCTGTTCATCGGCGGTGGGGTTGTGGCCACGTGGGCGGGTGCCTTTGATCGGCTCCGAGCAGACGACGCCGCCAGACACTTTAAGGAAGCGTTCCGGGGAGGCGCTAGCCACTGCGAGCTCAGGGAGCACCAACAACGAACGCATCGGCGCGGGCACCTGCTGCCGAAGGCGCTGGTAGAGGGCCAGCGGATCGAGATCGGCTGCCGCCTCGAGACTGGTAGTGAGGCAGACTTCGTAGGTCTCACCCGCACTGATGAGCTCTTGGGCGCGGCGGATCTTCTCCTTATAGCTGGCGGCGGTATCGCGGCAGATCAGCGGGCCAATCGCACTGGTGTCGAAACGCCTTTGCTGAACAGGGTTGCCGGCGAGTCCTTCGAGGAGCCGCCAGGTCTGTGCCAGCCAGGAGGCCGCGGATTCCTGGCAAATCAGCTGCACTCTCTGCCCACGGATGGCCACCACGCCTGGCGCGCGGAAGAGACCATGAGGGTGGTGTGTGGGCAAGCCGCCGAGGGCCTCGTAACCCAGATAGCCGAACACACCTGGAACGCCGAGGCACCCCGCGGGGCGGGAAAAGCGAGGGGGCTCCGCTAGTGCTTCCATTCCCACCATTTCTCCCAACGGTGCAATGATCGAAGTGCCCTCGAACTCTAGCAGCGCCCCTTTGCCGCCTAGGACATCGAAGACGTCGAGGGGATCGATGGCGAGTAGGCGCTCCTCCACGTGCAGTGGTGGCAGGGGCGCAACTGAGGGGGTGTCGACTTTGACGTCAGGAGATGCCACCTCGTTTGCTTCGGGACAAGCGATAGCCAGGAAGTTCTCGAAGAGCCGGAGACCGTGTTCGCTACAAATCGACTCCGGGTGGTACTGCACGCCCCACCAGCGGCGTTCTTCGCTGCGGCCAGCCATGATGAGGCCATCTGTCGTATGCGCGAGTTCCTTCATACCGGAAGGCAGCTTATCTACCACCAATGAGTGATAGCGCACCACATCGTGACAGGTGGGAATCCCGGCATAGAGCGGATCCTCGGAGCAATGTATGGTGCTCACCCGCCCGTGCACAGGCTCTGGGGCCGGAGCGATCCGTGCGCCGAGGTGCTGGGCCATCGCCTGGAAGCCCAGGCACACCCCCAGCACCGGCACCGTGGCACGCTCTAGAACCTCGGCGCAAAAGCCGATGTCCGCCGCACACTCTGGAGTTCCCGGCCCCGGTGAGAGAACCACCGCGTTGTAGCCGGTCAGCGGCACGGGCTGGGTATTGGGGGTGACCCCAACCTCAGCGCCTAACCGCACCAGGTAGTCCACGATGTTGAAGGTGAAGGAGTCAAAATTATCCACCACGAGCACTCGAGAACCAAAGAAGCGACCCGTGGGGTCTCCGGGGATAAGCGCGACAGCGCTGGAGTTCATCACCTGAATAAGTGTGGCATAAGGGCGCGCCGGGGCCGAAAGTGCTGCTCACGCTACGGTGCCCCACCAGCCTCACAACCGCGCCCGCGTAAGCTGGTGCGCATGCAGAACGTACAACCCACCGAAGTACCCGAGAACGCCCAGCTCATCGACGTCCGCGAGGACCACGAGTGGAACACCGAGCACGCCCAGGGCGCCACGCACATCCCGATGGGAGACCTAGTCGAGCGTCTCGACGAGATTGACCCGGACCGCGATATCTACGTCATCTGCCATGCAGGCGGGCGCAGCATGCAGGTCTGCCAGTACCTCGAGCAGGCAAAGGGCTGGGACGTCATCAACGTCGAGGGCGGCACGGATGGTTGGAAAGCACAAGGCTGCCCTATGGTTTACCCAAACCACTAGTGGTACCATTTGCGGTACCATCCAGGTGTGGTTTCCAAGATAGAAAAGATCCTCACAAAGATGCGGACCTCACGGACAAACGTCCGCTTCTCAGAGCTGCAACTTGTGTGTGACTTCTATTTCTAGGAGCAGATCATGAATCTCGCAGACAAATACACCTACCAAACCGCTTGGTCAGAAGAAGATGGCGAGTTCGTTGCCACAGTCCTAGAGTTCCCTTCCCTGTCATGGCTGGACACAACCGCGGCCACCGCAGAAGCCGAGTTGCGCAGCGTCGTCGAAGAAACTCTAGAAGATATGCAACGCAACAATGAACGCATCCCGGAACCATTCGGGCAGCGAAGCTTTTCGGGGAAGTTCAACCTCCGCATACCTCAGTCACTTCACCGAGACCTAACCATCGAAGCAGAACGGGAAGGCGTTTCTCTCAACACACTCATCGTGCAGAAGCTAGCCTCAGCCTGAAACTAATGGGCCACAACCCATGATTTAAGTTTGCCACCTTAGGCGCGTAGTATCGTCGGCATGCCTTCATTGAATTCTGTATCCATTCCGACCGCGCTCTTGGAGTCCCCCTCCTTCCAGCTGGAGCGCCTCCGCCGCCGCACCCGCGAAGGCGTCGAGGCCGCGCTGCAAACGCAGCAAACCACCCTGCGCGAGTACTGGGTGCTCACCTGCCTCGTTGCGGAGACCGCGTCCTCCCAGTCCGCACTGTCGGAGACCTTGGCCATCGACGCCTCCGACATGGTGCGCCTGCTCGATTCCCTGGAGTCCCGCAACTGGGTTAAGCGCGAGCGCGATGCCAAAGATCGCCGCCGCCAAATCATTGCCTCCACCAAGAAGGGCGTGAAAGCTCACAAGGAGCTTGCCGTCCTGGTGTCGAAGGCCGAGGACGAAGCCCTCGACGAATCCACCAACAAGCAGCTCAAGCATCTGCGCAAGCTGGCCGCCGCCATCATCGCGGCGGACGCACCCGCCGATACCGAAAGCGGTGATGCTTAAATGACAGAGCCCGAAAACCTTCCTAGTACCGGGGGCCGCCACGCCCTCCGCACCGATGAGCCCGAGACCCCAGCGATGCCCGAGGTCCCCGAGCACTACCTCCTCGGCGACGAGGCCGCCCCCGCGCGCACCTTGTGGGACATCGTTAAGACCACCGCTGAGCACTACCCCGAGGCCGCGGCCCTCGACGACGGTGAAATCCTCACCTACGCCGAGCTGCTTGCCGACGTCTCCGCATGGGCCACCGAGCTCCACGCCAGCGGTGTGCGCCGCGGCGACCGCATCGGCATCCGCATGACCTCCGGCAAGCGCGAGCTCTACCTGGCCATCCTGGCCACACTCGCCGCCGGCGCGGCCTACGTGCCGGTCGACGCCGACGACCCCGATGAGCGCGCCGAGATGGTCTTCGGCGAAGCCGACATCGACGGTGTCTTCACCGATGAGGGCTTCCGCATGCTGCGCGAGGCGCGGCGCACGTCCGATGACAAGGGCGGTGGAGACGGCGCGCTTTTCGACGAGCCACGCCCCGAAGACACCGCGTGGATCATCTTCACCTCCGGATCGACGGGCAAGCCCAAAGGCGTGGCCGTGAGCCACCGTTCCGCGGCCGCCTTCGTGGACGCCGAAGCTGCCCTCTTTTTGGCGGATAGCCCGCACGGCCCCCTCGGCCCGGACGACCGCGTCCTAGCCGGCCTGTCCGTGGCCTTCGACGCCTCCTGCGAGGAAATGTGGCTGGCCTGGGGCCACGGCGCCTGCCTGGTCCCGGCCCCGCGCTCCCTGGTGCGCTCCGGCATGGACTTAGGCCCCTGGCTCATCCGCCGCGACATCACGGTGGTCTCCACCGTGCCCACCTTGGCCGGCCTCTGGCCAGCCGAGGCCCTGGATAATATCCGCCTCCTCATCGTCGGCGGCGAAGCCTGCTCCCAGGAGCTCACGGACCGCCTGGCCACCGAGGACCGCGAGATGTGGAATACCTACGGCCCCACCGAGGCCACCGTCGTGGCCTGCGCGCAGCGCATGCTGCCAGGCAGGCCCGTATCGATTGGGTTGCCGCTGAAGGGTTGGGATCTGGTGGTCGTCGACAAGCACGGCGTCCCCGTGAACATCGGTGAGGTGGGCGAGCTCGTCATCGGTGGCGTGGGCCTGGCCGCCTACCTGGACCCGGTGAAGGACGCGGAGAAGTACGCGCCGCTGGAGTCCCTGGGTTGGGAGCGCGCCTACCGCACCGGCGACCACGTGCGCCTGGAAGAGGACGGCCTGTATTTTGTCGGGCGCGTCGATGACCAGGTCAAGATTGGTGGCCGCCGCATCGAGCTCGGTGAGGTAGAGGCCAACGTCGCCGCGCTCCCGAACGTGTACAACTCCGCCGTGGCCGTGCAGAAGACGCCGGGCGGCGAGTCCGTGCTCGTCGGCTACGTCTCCCTGGATGACCCGGATGCCGGGTTCGACCACGAAGCGGCACACGCCCGCCTAGCGGAGACCATGCCGGCAGCGCTCGTCCCGCGCATCTGCGTCATGGATGAGCTGCCGATTCGAACCTCCGGCAAGGTGGATAAGAAAGCCCTGCCGTGGCCGCTGCCGGGAGTGGGCGTGGAGGCAGACGGCCTCAACCCCACCGAGCAGTGGCTGGCGGAGCTGTGGGTGGACACCCTGGGTGTTTCCGTGGAGGACGTCAACGCAGACTTCTTCTCTCTCGGCGGCACCTCGCTGGCCGCGGCGACCTTGGTCGGCCGCATCCGCGAGCGCTTCCCCACCGTGGCCGTGCGCGACCTCTACGACCACCCGCGTCTGGGTTCGCTGGCAGAGCAGCTTGCTGGTGCCGAGTCCGTCGAAAACGCCGGGCCTTCCCGCGAGGTCACGCCTGTCGGCGCAGGCACGCGCATCGCGCAAACGTTTATCCAGCTGCCCATCATGACGCTGGCTGCCACGACGTGGCTGGCCTGGCTGCTACTGGGCTCCAACCTGGCGAACCTGCTGGGCGTGGAGTGGGCCATGACCACCCCGTGGTGGCTGGTCATCCTTCTCCTCGTCATCTTTGTCACTCCCATCGGCCGCATCCCCATCGGTGGTTTCGGCGCGCGGCTGATCACCGCCGGCATTAAGCCCGGCGAGTACCCGCGCGGGGGCTCCACGCACCTGCGTATTTGGGCAGCGGAGCGCTGGGCGGATGCTTCTGGTTCGCGCTCGATCGCGGGCGCTACGTGGGTCAACAACTATGCCCGCGCGCTGGGAGTGAAGATGGGCCGCGGAGTGGACCTGCACTCGCTGCCGCCTGTGACGGGTCTGCTGACCCTGGGCAAGCACGCCGCGATTGAGCCCGAGGTCGATCTCTCCGGCTACTGGCTCGACGGCGATATCCTGCACGTCGGTGCCATTGAGGTCAAGGAAGGCGCTCGCGTGGGCGCGCGCTCGACGCTGCTCCCAGGAACCGTTGTGGGCAAGGATGCCCACGTCGAGGCTGGCTCCACCGTCACTGGGCGCAAGAAGATCAAGGACGGCCAGCGCTGGTCCGGCTCGCCTGCCAAGAAGGTGGGCCGCTCCAAGCACCGCTTCCCGTCGCATGCCCCGAAGCGCCGCCCGTGGTGGGTAGCCATCTACGGCGCTACCTCTATCTTGCTGGCCTTCCAGCCCATCGTGGCGCTGGCCGTGGGCGCTGCTGTCGTCGTGGGGCTCATCGCGGTGACCGATGGTTCCCCTTACGTCGGATCTATCTTCTTCGCTCCGCTCGGTGCCCTGGCGGCGTTTGCCACCTTCATGCTGCAAACCTGGCTGGGCGTGCGCATCCTCTCGCTGGGTATCAAGCCCGGTGTGGCACCGGTGCGCTCCGCCAAGGGCTGGCGCCTGTGGGCCATCGAGCGCCTCATGGATGATGCCCGCACGCAGCTCTTCCCCATTTATGCTTCCCAGATCACCCCGGCCTGGCTGCGCTCCCTGGGCGCCACAATTGGCAAGAACGTGGAGATTTCCACGGCCGTCATGGTGCCCAAGCTCACTGAGGTCAAGGACGGCGCATTCTTGGCGGATGACACCATGATCGGCGGCTATGAGCTCGGCGGCGGCTGGATGCTTACGGGTGAGACCAAGGTGGGCAAGCGGTCCTTCGTGGGCAACTCCGGAATCACCGGTCCGGGCCGCAAGCTGTCGAAGAACTCGCTGGTGGCTGTGCTGTCCTCGACGCCGAAGAAGACCAAGTCCGGTGCCAACTGGTGGGGTTCCCCGCCGGAGCGCATGCGCCGCGTGGAGGCCCACGTGGACGGTGTGGAGGGCGAGTCCCTCACCTACAACCCGGGCTTTGGGGTCAAGGCCGCGCGTGGTGCGATTGAGACCATGCGCCTACTGGCGCCGATGACCTCGGCCATGCTGCTGGCGGGCACGTTGGCAACGCTTTACGCGCTTGCCGACGCCCTCAGCATCGCCGCCGCCTGGGCCCTCGGCGGTGTCATCCTCATGGTGGCGGGCGCCATCGCGATGGCGATCACCGTGGCGGTCAAGTGGATCTGCGTGGGCACGCAGACCGCCGGCGACCACCCGCTGTGGTCCGCCTTCGTGTGGCTCAACGAGCTGCAGGACACCTTCGTGGAGGCGGTTGCCGCCCCGTGGTTCTTCACCCACACCTATGGCATGGGTGAAATCAACCAGGGCCTGCGCGCGCTGGGCGTGACGATTGGCCGCGGCGCGTGGATTGATTCTTATTGGTTCCCGGAGACGGACTTGTGCTTCGTGGGCGAAGGCGCGTCCGTTGGCCCCGGCACCGTGGTGCAAACGCACCTCTTCCAGGACCGCGTCATGAGCCTGGATACCGTCACCATCAAGGCCGGCGCCACCCTGGGCTCGCATTCGGTGGCGCTGCCTGCCTCGGTCATCGGCAGCGTGGCAACCGTCGGCCCCGGCTCGCTGGTCATGCGCGGCGACCAAGTCCCGAGCAACTCCGAGTGGCAGGGCAACCCGATTGAGCCCTGGAAACACTAGGTAGGCAAAGAAAGGAGGCGGCAGGATTTCCTGCCGCCTCTTCTCTTTATGCCTGGCGCAAATTCGCGAGCCGCTAATGAGCGGCCCGTGCGTGGTGACTAGTCACCGATCTGGTCGCGACCACGCTTGACGATCTTGTCATCCACCTGGTCAACGAGCTCGTGGTCCTTGTTGGTGTACTCAAACTTGGAGAGCACGTAGCGCATCGCGTTAATGCGGGCGCGCTTCTTGTCGTTGGACTTGATGGTGATCCACGGAGACTCTTCAGTATCGGTGTAACGGAACTGCTCCTCCTTGGCGCGGGTGTAATCATCCCACTTATCCAGAGAGGCCAAGTCCATGGGCGAAAGCTTCCACTGACGGACCGGGTCGATCTGGCGGATGGCGAAGCGGGTGCGCTGCTCCTTGCGGGTCACGGAGAACCACAGCTTTGTCAGCGAAATGCCGGAGCCGAGAATCATGTTCTCCAGCATCGGAACCTCGCGCAGGAACTCTGCGTGCTGGGATTCCGTACAGAAGCCCATGACGCGCTCCACGCCGGAGCGGTTGTACCAGGAGCGGTCAAAGAAGACGATTTCACCACCGCACGGGAAGTGCTGAATATAGCGCTGGAAGTACCACGACGTGGATTCGCGCGGGGACGGCTTCTCCAGCGCTACGGTGCGGGCACCACGCGGGTTGAGGTGCTCGTTGAAACGCTTGATGGTGCCGCCCTTGCCTGCGGCATCGCGGCCTTCAAAGAGGATAATGTGGCGCTGGCCGGTTTCCTTGGTCCAGTTCTGCCACTTCAACAGCTCGATCTGCAGGGAGCGCTTGATGGACTCGTACTCATCGCGCGTCATGCGCTCTTCGTATGGGTAGTTCTCGCGCCAAGTCTCAACCGGCGAGCCATCCGGCATGATGAGCGTGGGATCGTCTTCATCGGAGTCATCGACGACGTAGCCGTCGGTCTGCGCAAGGTCGATCTCGGGGAGTTCGTCGTCTTTAATGTCAGCCATGCCAATAATTCTATCTATGAAACAGGCATCCGGCGCGATAAAACTGGTTGCCGCCGCCCAATTTACCCCCGTAGTGGCAAACGGGCGTCAGCAGCAGCCCAGAATGTACGTTTCTCACAAATAGTGCCCCCAAAACTCGAAGATCGGGGGCCTTAAATGATCGATCCGTACCCGCCCCGCTTACGCGATGGTACGTTTTCGCATGCAAGGTCCGGAAAGCGCATGATCCCAAGGGCATGTTTGCGAAAACGTACCGCGGCACTGCGCTAGCCCAAGGGTTCTGGAAATGAGAAACCCCGCTGCCCATCATGGGACAGCGGGGTTAACGCTTAGTTCTGCGTGAACAGCGTGCTGCTTAGAGCAGGCCGATCAGCTTCTTGGCGCCGGAAGCAGCGTCGCCCAGAGCGTAGAGAAGCGGCAGGATGAGGCCGAAGATGCCGGTGGAAGACAGGGTTTCCATTTTAAAATCTCCTTGGGATTGAAAGTGTGTGTATTAAGTGCGCCCTTCAGAAGGGCACAAGATTACTTCGTGGAGGACAGGGCGTCCAGCTTGGAGGTGTCCGGGGTTACCTCAACGGAGTCAGCGGTAGCAGCACCAGCGATGATGTCGAAAGCCTTAGCGAAGCCCTGGAAGAGGTTCTTGATGCCGGAAGCGAAGTCAGCGAAGTTGCCCAGCTGATCAGCAACGAAAGAAAGATCCATTATGGTCTCCTTTTGTGAAGTCCGGACTCAGAAGTGCCCGGAGGGGTTTGCGGTTTTGCAGACACCCTCAGCGGGCGTCACAGAAAACTATTTTGGCACACCTCCCCGACTTTGCAAGCGTTTAGGCGAGTTAATTTTTCGGATGAAGATCATTGCAGATCAAGCATGCAACGAGCGTTATTTATTCACTCGACCTTAACCTAACCAGCAACAACGCCTCTAACTGCGGAAATAAACAGCATCAGGCGCGAGGCGACAAGAAATTTTCTGCAAAACGTAACGCTAGCCCCTCCACTAGCGATTCATAGGCCTGACAAACAAAGTAAAAGCGAGAAATATTTTCCGCAAGAACATGCTCGCCTACCCCCATCCGGGGTGACATAAGGGCACAAAAAGTCTCAGAACAGAGAACGCTCCCCACGGTTGACCGTGGGGAGCGTTCGTTTTGCTACGGGCTGCAGCCGCGAGACGCCTCAGCCCGGGGAGCTAGGCACTAGAAGCCCATGCCGCCCATTGCGTCAGGATCCGGCATGCCAGCGCCTGCACCGGCCGGCTCCGGCTTATCCGCCACAACTGCCTCGGTGGTCAGGAACAGGGCCGCGATGGACGCAGCGTTCTGCAGTGCGGAACGGGTGACCTTGACCGGGTCATTGATGCCAGCGGCCATGAGGTCCACGTACTCGCCAGTAGCCGCATTGAGGCCCTGGCCAGCCGGCAGGGAAGCCACCTTGTCGGCGACAACGCCCGGCTCCAGGCCAGCGTTCTGAGCAATCTGCTTCAGCGGAGCAGACAGTGCCTCACGGACGATCTTGACGCCGGTTGCCTCGTCACCGGTGAGGTCAGAGAGGGAATCCAGGACATCAGCTGCCTGCAGCAGGGCCACGCCACCGCCGGCGACGATGCCCTCTTCGACGGCTGCCTTAGCGTTGCGCACGGCATCCTCGATGCGGTGCTTGCGCTCCTTGAGCTCAACCTCGGTAGCGGCACCAACCTTGAGGACTGCCACGCCGCCGGCCAGCTTGGCCAGGCGCTCCTGCAGCTTCTCGCGGTCGTAATCAGAATCGGAGTTCTCGATCTCGGCGCGGATCTGCTTGATGCGGCCGTCGATCTGCTCCTGGGAGCCAGCGCCCTGAACGATGGTGGTCTCGTCCTTGGTCACGACAACCTTGCGTGCTTGGCCGAGGTACTCGATCTCAGCGGTCTCCAGGGACAGGCCGACCTCCTCGGAGATGACCTGGCCGCCGGTGAGGATAGCCATGTCCTGCAGGGTGGCCTTGCGGCGGTCGCCGAAGCCCGGAGCCTTCACGGCAACGGACTTGAAGGTGCCGCGGATCTTGTTGACCACGAGGGTGGACAGAGCCTCGCCCTCAACATCCTCAGCGATAATCAGCAGCGGCTTGCCGGTCTGCATGACCTTCTCCAGCAGCGGAACGAGGTCCTTGATGTTGGAGACCTTGGAGGAAACCAGCAGGATGTACGGATCCTCGAGGACAGCCTCCTGGCGCTCCATGTCGGTAGCGAAGTAGCCAGAGATGTAGCCCTTGTCGAAGCGCATGCCTTCGGTGACCTCAAGGTCAACGCCGAAGGTGTTGGACTCCTCAACGGTAATAACGGAGTCCTTGTTTACGGAGCCGTTGCCCACGGTGTACATAGCCTCGGCGATCTTCTCGCCGATTGCCGGGTCAGCAGCGGAGATACCAGCGGTGGTGGCGATCTCTTCCTGGGTCTCTACTTCCTTCGCGGAGGAGAGCAGGGAGTCAACAACCTTCTTGGTAGCGGCCTCGATGCCGCGCTTAATGCCCATCGGGTTAGAACCAGCGGCTACGTTGCGCAGACCCTCACGCACGAGAGCCTGTGCCAGAACGGTAGCGGTGGTGGTGCCGTCACCGGCAACGTCATCAGTCTTCTTAGCTACTTCCTTGACCAGCTCTGCACCGATCTTCTCGTACGGGTCCTCGAGCTCGATCTCGCGCGCGATGGAGACACCGTCGTTGGTAATGGTCGGGGCGCCCCAGGACTTCTCCAGGACGACGTTGCGGCCCTTGGGGCCGAGGGTGACCTTGACGGCGTCGGCAAGCGTGTTGAGACCACGCTCGAGGCCGCGACGTGCCTCTTCATCGAAGGCAATGATCTTTGCCATGTGTTTGTGCTCCTTAAGCTTTGTTGAGGACGACACTCACGTCTGGATCTATGACGGACGCCCGCGACGGCACGGCTGGCGAGTGTTCTCCAGCCCCAACCACATAGATGATTTTGATTCATTTCTGGCACTTGCCATGTGGAAGTGCTAGCGACCATTCTGGCACTCAGACCTACCGACTGCAAGATTCAACACGAACGCTATAAGCGAACGGGCGGTGCATAAGCACCGCCCACGAAAACGAACTGCCCGCTAAACCGAACCGCCCGTCACAACGAAGTCTCTGTCGCGCTTAAGACGCAGCCTTCTTCGCTGTCCACTTATACGCCGCGGCAATGCCGGCAACGAAGAGGATGACGCCCACGAACTTGGCTGCCGTGCCGCCCTCGAAGATCTCCAGCGGGGAATCGCCGCCCGACGCCGCGATGATGCCCGCATTGACCACGCCGAAGAGCGACTCACCCACGATGAGGCCGGTGGCCAGCAGCGTGCCCATGCGCTTAGCAAAGTCCGGCTTGGACTGGCGGGCCGCCCACCGGTTGTAGAAGTAGCCCAAGAAAGCGCCGATCGGCACCACAATGGTGATGGCTGCCGGCAGGTACATGCCCATTCCCACGGCCAGCGGGGACAGGGAGTACTTGTCGGTGAAGTGGCGCAGGCACTCGTCCACGATGATGATGACGGCACCAATAGCCGCGCCCAGACCGATGAGATCCCACGGCAGGGAGTTATCGAAAATACCGGAGGCTACCGAAGACATCAGCGCGGCCTGCGGTGCAGCCAGTGCGTCCTCACCAGCGCCTTCCATGCCCTGGAAGCCGAAGCCGGTGAGCATGACCTGCAGAATCGGCGGAATCACCAGGGAGCCGAAGAGGACACCGATAATGAGCGCTACCTGCTGCTTCCACGGCGTCGCACCGACCAGCTGACCGGTCTTGAGGTCCTGCAGGTTGTCATTGGAAATAGTCGCGATACCGAAAACAATGGCCGCAGTAAACAGCGTGTAGGCCACCAGCGACAGCGGCTCCGCGTCCGTCCCGCGGGTCACGGCGGCAATGATCAGCGCGGCAGCGATGACCGCGATGATGCCGATGGAGGAAATCGGCGAGTTGGAGGCACCGATGAGGCCAGCCATGTAGCCACACACCGACGCGATGATCAGGCCCACGAGCAAGGTGAAGAGTACGGAGACCGTGATGAGGACGGCCATGTGGTCGTGAATATCGGTGCCGCGCACGAAGTTCCACAGCAGCAGACCAATCGGAATCATCAGGACCAGGATGGTGCCAATGACATAGGGCGCCGGAATATCGCGCTCCTCCACCGCTACCTGCTGGCCGCCCTTGCGGTCACGGGAGGAGGCGAAGGACTCAGCCATGCCCTTGGCAATTGGGCCGGTGATCTTGATCAGCGTCCAGATCGCGGCGATAGCCATGGTTCCCACGCCGATGAAGCGAATCCGGCCGGAGAAGACGGAATCAACAGTGTCCATGAGCGTGGCCGGATCACCCAGCCCCTCACCACCGGTGAGGATGGGCAGCAGGATGAGGTAGGAGATGACCACGCCGACGAGCATGGCAATACCCACGGCCAAGCCCACGAGGTGACCCACGCCGACCAGCGCCAGCGAGAGGGAGCTACCCAGCGTCGTCGCGCCAGGGCCCAGCTTGAAGTAGGTGGCCACCTCGGAGGCGGCTGCCTTCATAGCCGCCAGCAGTGCCATGACGGCAGAAAGGATGCCGCCAAAAAGGATGACGTGCAGGCCCTTCGTGTTCTCTTCGTGGGCGGCCTCGCCCTCCTCACCGGTGCTATCGCCCACCTTGAGGACCTCCGCCGCGGCCACGCCTTCCGGATAGGGCAGGTCCGAGCCCGTCACCAGCGCACGGCGCAACGGAATGGAGTACATCACGCCGAGCACACCGCCGATGGCGCAGACCGCGGCGGTATCGATGAAGGAAAAGCCCTGCCAGTAGCCCACCATGACCAAGCCCGGGAGCACGAAGATGATCGCGGACAACGTGCCGGCCGCAGAGGCGATGGTCTGCACGATGTTGTTTTCTTTGATGTTGTGCCCGGCAAAACGGCGCAGCACCGCCATGGAAATCACGGCGGCAGGAATGGACGTGGCAAACGTCAGGCCCACCTTGAGGCCCAGATACACGTTGGCGGCGGTAAAGATAAGAGTGATGAGCCCACCAATGATGATGCCGCGCAGCGTGAGCTCGCGGAGCGTGGACTGGGAACCTTCGGCGGTGGTAGACGCCATGTCAGGTCCTTTCTAAAAAGAACTTATAAACAATATGGACTAGAACCGTGCATATGTTACTACCTAGCGGCCGGTAGGCCGAGTTGAGGATCCGAGTAGGTTGGAGTGCATGACCAAGATTTCTGAGTTTGTGAACAATGACCGCGACACTATTTTCAACCAGCTCAAGGAGCTCGTCTCCTTCAATTCCGTCCACAACGAGCCGGGTCTAGAGGACCAGACCGCGAAGGCGGCGGAGTGGGTCCACGCCGCGCTTGTCGACGCCAACTTCACCCCCGAGGCCATCCCTACCGCTGATGGTTCCACGGCGATCGTCGCCAAGCGCCCCGGCAAGGAGGGCGCGAAGACGGTGCTGCTGTACTCGCACTACGACGTGGTTCCTGCCGGGAACCCCGACGCGTGGGAGTCTGATCCCTTCACCCTGACTGAGCGCGATGGCCGCTGGTACGGCCGCGGCGCCGCTGACTGCAAGGGCAACGTCGCCATGCACCTGGCGGCCCTGCGCGCGCTCGACGCCAACGGTGGAACCGACCTCAACCTCACCGTGCTTATTGAGGGCTCCGAGGAACGCGGCGGCGAGGGCCTGTCCGCACTCATCGAGGAGCGCCCTGAGCTCTTCGCGGCCGACGCCATCCTCATCGCCGATGCCGGCAACGCCAAGGTAGGTGTCCCGACGCTGACGACCTCCCTGCGCGGCGGCTCGCAGATCAACGTCAAGGTCTCCACCCTCCACTCGGCCGTGCACTCCGGCCAGTTCGGCGGCGCGGCTCCCGACGCCGTCAAGGCGCTCATGCGCACGCTAGATTCCCTGACGGATGAGTATGGCCGCACGACTATCGACGGCGTCGATTGCGAGGGCACCTGGCCGCTGGCTGAGGGGCAGGACACCGCCTACAGCGAGGAGAACTTCCGCGCTGATGCCCAGATGCTCGAGGGCACCGAGGTCATGGGCGCGCAGGACCCGGCCGGTGCCACCGCTATCGCGGATATGATTTGGGCCCGCCCGGCAGTGACCATCACCGGCTTTACTTCCACCCCGGTGGCCGAGGCCGTCAACGCTGTGCCCGCCACCGCAGAAGCCAACATCAACCTGCGCACGCCCGCCACCATGGATCCCCGCGCCACCGCGGAGGCCGTGGCCGAGCACCTGAAGAAGCACGTCCCGTGGGGCGCACACATCGAGGTCACCATCTTGGAGGCCAACCTGGGATTCGAGACCGACCCGGCAAAGCCCGCGGTGGCTCTGCTCGGCGAGTGCCTCGGCGAGGCATTCGGTGGGGAGACCATCACCCAGGGCATGGGCGGATCCATCCCGCTGACCGTGGAGTTGCAGGAGAAGCACCCGAACGCGGAGATCGCACTCTTCGGCGTCGAGGAGCCGCAGTGCACCATCCACTCCGCTAACGAGTCGGTCGACCCGACCGAGATTGAAAAGATCGCCATCGCCGAGGCGCTCTTCCTGCAGCGCTTCGCCTAAGCGCACCGCAGCGCTGCCCACCGTGGCCCGGGCATCCCGGGCGGGCGGCGCAGTACCCCTCCAACCTGGGCCGCTGACGACGTGGAAGAACGCCAACAGGAGACGCATATATAACTGTATGAAATGAAAATGTGAAAATTGGGATTTCAGACTGTATCGTGAGCACTAGTAGACGCCCGCCAGTGCGGTGGGTTTAGCCCAGTCCCCCGACAAGGAAAGGACGCCACCGCAACCTCGTGCTCACTCTCTTTTGTGCCTTGGTTCTAACCACCATCGCCGCTCCCTTCCTGATTTTCTATCTCGGCCGCCGTGCCTTCGGCCTCTTGGCAATAGTGCCCGCGGTTGGGTTCTTCTGGGTGCTCCAACGGCTGACCGATGGCACGCTGCGCGACGGCAACCAGCTGGCCTATGACCTCAACTGGATGCCAGCAGCGCACCTCGATGTCAGCTTCCGCATGGATGCGCTTTCCGCGTTATTCAGCCTCATCATCTTGGGCGTAGGCGCGCTGGTCCTGCTCTATTGCTGGGGCTATTTCGACCACTCCCGGCGGCGCCTCGCCCTCTTCAGCAGCCAAATGGTGGGCTTTGCCACGGCCATGTATGGCCTGGTGATTTCCGATAATTTCCTGCTGCTCTACGTCTTCTGGGAAATCACCTCCCTGCTGTCTTTCCTCTTGGTGAGCTATTACGGCGAGCGAGCCTCGTCGCGTCGATCAGCGCAGCAGGCGCTCATGGTCACCGTCCTGGGCGGTCTCGCCATGCTGGTGGGTATTACCCTCCTCGGCCGCCAGACCGGCGCGTGGTCTTTCAGCAGTATCGCCGCCACCGAGGACCTCGCCAACACGCCCTACCTCACCGTGGCTATCGTGCTCATTCTCTGTGGTGCGCTTTCCAAGTCCGCCATCGCCCCAGCCCACTTCTGGCTGCCCGGTGCCATGGCCGCACCGACCCCGGTCTCGGCCTACCTGCACTCCGCGGCCATGGTGAAGGCCGGCATCTATCTCGTCGCACGCCTTGCCCCCTCGGTGCATGACATCCCCACTTGGCACCTCGTGGTCCTCCCCTTGGGTGCTTTCACCATGCTGCTCGGCGGCTGGATGGCGCTCAAGCAGCGTGACCTGAAGCTCATCCTGGCCTACGGCACCGTCTCGCAGCTGGGCTTTATTACCGCCATCATCGCCATTGGCTCCCGCGAGGCGATGCAGGCAGGACTGGCGCTGACCGTCGCGCACTCCCTCTTCAAGGCCGCGCTCTTCATGATCGTCGGCGCTATCGACCATTCGACGGGAACCAGGGACATCGACAAGCTTGCGGGCCTGGGCAAGAAGAACCCCGCGCTGTACGTCCTGGCCATCCTCCCCGCGATGTCCATGGCCGGTATCCCGCCCCTGCTGGGTTTCGTGTCCAAGGAAGCCACGCTCGAGGCCATCATGCACGAGGAACTACTCGTCGGCATGCCGCGCAACATGCTGCTCGTCACCGTCGTCGTCGGTTCCGCGCTGACGATGGCCTACGCGCTGCGCTTCTTGTGGGGAGCCTTCTCCTCTAAGGGCCAGGACGAGCCCTCTGAGGCGGTAGCAAACATGCACCACATCGGCCCCTTCCTGTGGATCCCACCGGCAGTGCTGACCCTGCTCACCATCTTCTTCGGTCTGCTGCCGCTGCCGCTCTCCCACGGCATCACGCAGCACTTGGACAACACCTTTGGGGCGCAGGACGCCTCCGAGCTCGCCCTGTGGCATGGCTGGACCATCCCGCTGCTGCTCTCCGTGATCATTATCGCTGCGGGTTCCCTCCTCCACTGGCAGCGCCAGGCGCTCACCAAGGCCCAATTCACCTACCCCGCATTGGGCTCTGCCGACGATGCTTACGACGCCATTATCAACTCCCTGCGCCAGCTCTCCCTGCGCATTACCGCCTCCACGCAGCGCGGCTCGCTGCAGTACAACCTCACGGTCATCTTCGCCACGCTCATGGTGCTGCCCATCGTCATGCTCATCCGCGGCGATCTCACCAACGTGCGCATGATCGTGGCCGAAAACCCCTGGCAGGCCATCGCCGCGGTGATCATCATCATCGCCGCCGTGGCCGCCACGGTGCTGGATAACCGCCTCTCCGGGGTCATCCTGGTGGGCGTGACCGGCTACGCCTTGTCCTTCATCTTTGCGCTGCAGGGCGCTCCGGACTTGGCGCTGACGCAGCTCCTCGTGGAAACCATCATCATGGTGCTCTTCATGCTGGTGCTGCGCCGTATGCCGGCCAATACCGAGTGGAAGCAGGACCCCAAAACCGGCCGCCTGCGCGCCTGGCTGGCGGTAGGCGTGGGCCTTGCCGTCACCGTGGTGGGCATGTTTGCCATCAACGCTCGGCGCGAGGAGCCCATCTCGCAGTACATGCCGGATCTGGCCAAGGAGATTGGCCACGGCGCCAACACGGTCAACGTCCTGCTCGTGGACCTGCGCGCGTGGGATACCTTCGGCGAGATCACGGTGCTCGTCATTGCCGCAACGGGTATTGCCTCGTTGATTTTCCGCACGCAGAGCTTTACCCGTGCCTCCCGCCGCCCGACCTTGCAGGTCACCGGGCGCCGCTGGCTGGCTGCAGGCGTGGAATCGGAGAAGGCACTCAACCGCTCGCTCATGGTGGACGTGAGCACCCGCATCCTCTTCCCCTCGATGATGGTGCTGTCCCTGTACTTCTTCTTCGGTGGCCACAACGCCCCTGGCGGCGGTTTTGCCGGTGGCCTCGTCGCCGCTCTCGCGCTGATCCTGCGCTACCTGGCTGGCGGCCGCGAGGAGCTCGAAGAGGCGCTGCCTCTCGACGGCGGCCGCACCATGGCGGTAGGCCTGCTGCTCTCCCTCAGCGCCGTTATTACCCCGATGCTCTTGGGCTACCCGCCGCTGACCTCTGGGTACACGAAGGTAGGCATACCGCTCATCGGTGATGTGTCGCTGCCGTCCGCGCTGATTTTCGACGCCGGCGTCTACCTCATCGTCATTGGCCTCACGCTCTACGTGCTGTCCTCCTTGGGCGCGAAGCTCGATGAGGAAGAAGAGATGCGTAAGCAACGCGCCCGCGATCGCGCACGCTCCCTGGCGCGCCGCACACAAGCAAAAGAAACCGCTGCCACGGCAGAGAAAGGACACGCCTAATGGATGCCAATCTCATGCTCCTGCTCGCTGCGGGCGTGCTCTGCGGCACCGGAGTCTACCTGTTGCTCGACCGCGCGATGACCAAGATGCTGCTCGGCATCTTGCTGCTGGGCAACGGCGCAAACCTCTTCATGCTCATGGCTGGCGGCCAGGCGGGCTCGCCGCCTATCGACGGCCGGAACTCCCTCCCCTACGGCGATCAGATCGCCGATCCGCTGGCCCAGGCGATGATCCTCACGGCCATCGTCATTTCGATGGCGCTGACCGGCTTCATCCTCACCTTGGCTTACCGCCAATACCGCTACCGCTCCGCGGACGTGATTGAGGACGACACCGAGGACGCTGCCATCGCGGCGATTGCCTCGCGCCCGGGCAATGCCTCAGCCGCCCCTGACCACGACGCGTCTAATGACCCGACCACCGGACGCACCACCAAGGAAGGCGATAAGTTTGGCCCCGAGTTCTTCGAGGCTCCCGTGAAGGAGGCGACCGATGAGTGAGACCATCTCGCCCCTAGTGGATCTGTTGCTGCCGTATATCAGCTACCTGATCCCCCTGCCGATCATCATCCCGGCCTTGGCTGCTGCGCTGGCGATGCTCTTTGCTCGCAATACCAATGCGCAGCGCCGCATCGCTTTCTTCTCGCTGCTCACGCTCGCCGTGGTGAATGCCGCTCTGATTGCCATCGCGGATACCACCGGCATTCAAACCCTTCAGGTGGGCGGCTGGGACGCGCCGGTGGGCATCACGTTGGTGGCGGACCGTTTGTCCACGGTCATGCTCTTTACCTCCTCCATCGTCCTCTTCTCCGTCATGTGGTACGCGATCGCACAGGGCGTGCGCGACGGCACGAAGGACGAGCCGGTGGCGGCTTTCCTGCCCACCTACATGCTGCTGACCATGGGCGTGAACGTGTCCTTCCTGGCCGGTGACTTGTTCAACCTCTACGTGGGCTTCGAGATCTTCCTCGTGGCCTCCTACGTTTTGCTCACCCTCGGCGCCTCACCGGCGCGCGTGCGGGCCGGCGTGGGCTACGTCATGGTCTCCATGGCGTCCTCGCTCATCTTCGTGCTGGCTTTGGCCTATGTCTACGCCACGGTGGGCACGATGAACATGGCCCAGATTGGCATCCGGATGGAAGATATCCCCGCGGGTACCCGCACCGCGGTGTTCTCCGTGCTGCTCATCGCCTTCGGAATTAAGGCGGCCGTCTTCCCGCTGGATGCCTGGCTGCCGGACTCCTACCCCACCGCCCCCTCGCTGGTCACCGCCGTCTTCGCGGGCCTGCTCACCAAGGTTGGTGTCTACGCCATCATCCGCGCGCGCACCTCGATCTTTACTGATGGCGGGCTGGACGTCCTTCTCATGTGGGTCGCACTGGCCACGATGCTCGTGGGTATTTTGGGCGCTATCGCCCAATCGGATATCAAGCGATTGCTGTCCTTCACACTGGTCAGCCACATCGGCTATATGATCTTCGGCGTCGCCCTCGGAACCGCGCAGGGCTTGTCGGGCGCCATCTTCTACGCGGTGCACCACATTCTGGTGCAGACCGCGCTGTTCCTGGTGGTGGGCCTCATCGAGCGCCAAGCCGGCACCTCCTCGCTGCGGCGCTTGGGCTCGTTGATCTACACCGCGCCGATCATCGCCATCCTGTACTTCATCCCGGCCATGAACCTGGGCGGTATCCCGCCCTTCTCCGGCTTCCTGGGCAAGATCATGCTGCTCCAAGCCGGCGCGAATGAAGGTTCCTGGCTGTCCTGGGTTCTCATCGGCGGCGCGGTGGTCACCTCCCTGCTGACCCTCTACGTCATGATCCTCGTGTGGGCCAAGGGATTCCTGCGCGACCGCGGCGATGCGCCCGAGGGCAACCTCGCCATGGTGCGGCCTTCCCCACTGGGAGAAGTCACCGAGTACGTCGAATTGGAAGAGCGCGATGACGTCGGCCGCGTGCCCTTCGGCATGCTGGCCTCTACTTCCCTACTCGTCATCGCCTCGGTATCGATGTCCTTCCTGGCGGGCCCCATCTCCGGTGTCACCACCCGCGCGGCCACCTCGGCGCAGGATGATTCCATCTACCGTTATGCCGTCCTGGGTGATTCCGCCGAGGACCCGACGCGCCACTTAGACCCCGCTGAGCGCTACGAGGAGGGCGCGGATTCGCGAAAGAACCGCAGCGAGCCCCTCCCGGATCCGGAACCGGTGGCGCCGACCACGAGGACGTCGCCAAGCACGACGGCTACACTCCCCACGACCGTGGACGATGATGAAAAGGAGGTGTCGCGATGAGATTCTCCGGTATTAAGCACCGCTTCCGGCCATGGTTCATGGTGTGGATCGTCGTCATGTGGTGCATGCTCATGGGCGAAGTTACCGTAGCGAACCTGGTGGGTGGCCTGCTCGTCAGCCTCGTCATCGTCTTTGCGCTGCCGCTGCCGGCCATGCCCGTGGCGGGGATTTCGGTGAGCTGGGGCAAACTGCTCGTCTTCATGGCGCAGTGGTTTATAGAGCTCATGGAGGCCTCCATCATGGTCGGCTGGCTGGCGGTGCGCCCGCAGCCGGTGCCGAAGACGGCGATTGTGAAGCTGCCGATGCGAGTGGAGAACGAGTTCATTCTCTCGCTGGCGGTCAGCCTGTACAACCTGCAGCCCGGCGGCACGGTCTCCGATATCGACATTGCCAACCGCATGTTGACCATCCACCTGCTGAACGCCGATTCCGAAGAGGACCTGGAACGCGAAATCGCGGCCGTACGCAAGCTCGAGGCCGATATGATTGCCATCTTTGAAAGGAGCCACCCCTGATGGATACGGACCTGTATAACATCCTGCTCACCGTGGCCGCCGGCTTCCTCGTGGTGGCATTCCTCATCACCACGTGGCGCATCGTCATCGGCCCCAACTCGCTCGACCGCCTCATCGCCATGGACGGACTCGTGGCCATGTTCCAATGCGCCCTGGCCACCTATATCTGCTGGACACTGGACACGACGGTCTCCAACGCGATGATCGTCGTGGCGCTCCTCGGGTTCATTTCGACGGTCTCTGTCACCCGCTTTAGGAAGAGGGATTCATGAGTTACGCACTGATTGCCGATGTCCTCTCCATCATCCTCATCCTCGTCGGCTCCATCCTCATCTTGGCTGCCGCAATTGGCGTGGCGCGCTTTCAGGACACGATGGCGCGCGTGCATGCCATCGCCAAACCACAGACCACAGGGCTGATCTTCACCATCGTGGGCGCGATCATCAAGGTGACGGGCTCCGAGGACTTCAGCGTGGCCGAGAGGGGCGACCTGGGAATCCTCGTCTTGCTCGTTCTCTTCGCCATGATCACCAGCCCGGTGACCGCGCAGAGAACCACGCGTATCGCCCGCCGCGAGGGCCTGTACGGTCCCCCGGAATCGATGACACGCAACGAGAGCCCGGCCGCGCGTTCGATGCGCCGAAAGTAAGGACACGGTACCTTTCTGCCGGGAAATGCGGGGACAATAATATAGGCTGCAAAAGGCACTAATAGGTGGTCAGGCGAGGAGAGTCGACGTGAAGAAGCTGCAAGGCGTACCAACGATGTGTGCTGTCCTCGCACTGGGCATCGCGGTGATGGTGTACAAGATCATCCAGTTCGATGGCCACAAGGCCTTCACCTTCATCCTCCCCTTTGACCTCGCCATCTATCGCATGGCTGGCGAGGATCTCAACGCCGGTGGCCTGCTGTACGACGCCCCCTATATCTTTGAATTCCCTTTCACTTACCCACCCTTTGCGGGCCTGTTGTTCAAGGTCTTGCCGTTCTTCAGCAAGGACGCGCTGACCATTATCTGGCCTTCGCTCATGTTCTTGGCTGTGCTGGCCATCATCGTCATGATCTTCCGCGAGCGGGGCGTGAAGATGACCCCGGCGGCCGTCCTCATCGCGGTGCTGCTTACCGCGCTGACCCCGGCGAATGAGACCATGCACGGGTCGCTGTACTACGGGCAGGTCAACGTCTTCCTCATGTTGCTCGTGGCCTTTGACTTCCTGCCTATCAAGCGCCGCCTGCCGGGCGTGGGCATTGGCCTGGCGGCCGGAATCAAGCTGACCCCGGCGTACATGGGCCTAGCTCTGCTCTTTGAGAAGCGCTGGTGGGCCGCCGCGGGCGCGGTGATCACCTTCCTCGTCACGGTGGGGCTCGGATTCCTCTTCGTTCCTGATGCGATGGTGTTCTGGACCGATGCCATGTTCAACTCATCGCGTGTGGGCGAGCATGCCAACCCCGGGGCGAAGTCGCTGCGCTCGCTCATGTTCCGCGAGCTCGGCATCGACGGCGGCATCTGGTGGATCCTGGCGGTCATCGTGGTCTTCGCGCTGACCTGCCTGGCGCTGCGCACCGCCTACCTGCGCGGCAACCGCTCGGCGGCCTTCGCTCTGACGGGCCTGAGCACCTGCCTGGTCTCCCCCTTCTCGTGGTACCACCACTTCGTGTGGACCATCCCCTTCATCGTCATGGTCTTCGTCTCGGTTAACCAGGCGGTGAGCTCGCGTGTGTCCGGCAAGGGCGGTGAGCAGCTCGCGGGGCTTGCCTCCGTGGCGGCCTTGTTCGTGCTCTCGCTGCCCTTCATGTCGGTGCCCGTGTGGTTCACCATGTCCTCGGCCAACCTCGACGCAATCGAATCCTTCCAGCCGTGGGCAACCTCGCTGTGGACGCTGTCCTGCTTGGCCTTCATCGTGGTCTACGCCGTGTGGGGCTTCATTGCGCCGCGCAAGCGCGCGGTCGCGGAGAGCTAGGGGGACGTTTCGATCAATTAAGGGCTAAAACCAAGGCGGTTTTGCGGGGCTATTTGATCGAAACGTCGCCTTTGAGCTGAGGCAGCTTCCCAGTTGGGACGTTTCGATCAATTAAGCCCCTGAAACCTCCCAATTTTCGGGCCTTAATTGATCGTTCGGTACTTACGCCAGCCGCTCCATCTCATCCGCAGTGGCCTCAACCACCTTCTGCCAGCTGCCGGTCTCCTGGTACAAACGGCGCTGGCGCTCATAACCCGCCCCGCCATCGATGATCTCCTGCACCAGCTGCAGCTCCCGGGCGCAGCCGAGCTCTTCGGACAACGGGGCTAGCTCCACCAAGAGATCCGCCAGCTCATCCTTGATCCAGCGTTCATCGGTCTCGCGCGAGGTGATGACCAGCGCGTCCATGCCATAGCGCGCGCCGCGCCACTTGTTCTCCGCCACGTGCCACGGCTGCAGCGTGGGCAGCGTTTCGCCGGCGTCGATCATGCGGTCATAGTGCACCACGAGGCAGTGTGTCAGCGCCACGATGGCGGAGAGCTCGCGGAGGTTGGAGGCGGCGTCGGAAATGCGCACCTCCACCGTGCCCCACTTGGAGGCCGGTCGGACGTCGAAGTGCATCGAGCCCGTGTGGTTGATAACTCCCGAAATGGCCTGGTCCCGCATGTAGGACTGCCACTGCTCCCAGTTTTCAAACTGGTAGGGCATGCCGGCGGTGGGCAGCTGCTGGTAGAGCATCGTGCGGTGGGAGGCATAGCCGGTATCGAGCCCCTCCCACCCCGGGGAGCAGGCGGAAATAGCCAGCAGATGAGGGTACTTCGTCATCAGCGCATTAATGATGGGCCACACGCGGTCCTCGTGGCTGATGCCGACGTGCACGTGGGTGCCCCACAGCAGCATCTGCTGCCCCCAATACTGGGTGCGGTTGATAATTTCGGAGTAGCTCTCCTTGTTGGAGACGGGGTTCTTCCGAAAGTCCGTGAAGGGGTGCCCGCCCGAGGCCCACAGGCGCACACCCAAGGAGTCGGCCGCCTCACGCACTGCGCTGAGCGACGCCCGCAGGTCCCCCATCGCCTCCGGCACCGTCCGGCACACCCCGGTCACCAGCTCCACCGTGTTTTGGAGGAATTCCTTTTCCAGGTGGATGTCGGGATGAGCAGCGCGCACGCGGTCAATGAGTTCAGCGCCGCGCGGCACGAGATCCCAGGTCGCTGGATCAACGAGGGCAACTTCCCACTCAACACCCAGCGTGGGCTCGGGCGAGCGGGCGAAGTTCTCTTCCGGAATATTCACCCATTCATCCTATCCGTCGGGCGGATGAATTTAATAAGATTTTATTCCCTAGGCTTGAGGAACCGCGAGGACAACCACGACGGCATCGCCCTTGGTGTAGTCCCCGGTCAGCTCGGCCGGGTACGGGGCAATCGCTTCCGCCGGCACGTTGGCACCGTAGTACTGGGCGGCAACTTCCTTGGCGAGGCTCTCGGCGGCCGCATCCCCCTCCGGGAAGTAGACGGTGGTCTTCGGAGCCACGAGGACGTCGCCGCTGATATTGCCCACCTCGGCGATGTGGAAGTGCTGGGACTTCAGGCGCTCGGCCTCATCGGCAGCGAAGTTGGCGCGACCGGAGTTGTTGTAGACGTTGACGGGGATCTCCGCCTGGGCTCGGTCGGGGCTACCTGCGGCAGCGCCTTCCTCAGCGTTGTCGTCGCGGGCAGCGTCACGCTCGGCTTCAGCATCGCCGTCTGCGCCAGCCTCGGCGTCAGCACCGGCAGCATCCGACTCCTCGCGGTTCTTGTCCGCCTCTCCTTCCGCGCCACCGGCGGCAGCACCGTCACCCTCGGCGCCGCCAGTCGCGGGGCCGGATACGACAGCATCGTTGCCTGCCGGCGCGTTCTGCGCGGTGTCCTCCGAATCATCAGAGGTCATGGCATAAAGCGCCCACATGCCGAGCATGACGGCAACGGCGATGAGCACCATGGCGAGCCCGCGCAGGGGGAGCTTGCTCGCAGGAGCGGCAGCGGCGGCCGGGGCGGCAGCCGCGTCAGAATCGGCGGCGTGGCGCGCGTGGTCAGCGGACGAGGCAGAGTTTTCCGGATTCACATTAGTCACATTGGCAACTTTAGTATCTGATTCGCTCAGTCTGGGGCATTATCGCGTGCGGCGCGCCGGACGTCGTCGCGGACGTCGCGAAGCCGGCGCAGGCGGGTGACCAACAGCGGGTAGGAGGCGTGCGCTGCGGGGTCATCCAGGAGCACGTTGAGGCGCTGGTGATAGCGCACCGGAGTGATGTCCAGCTGCGTGCGGATGGCCTCCTCCTTGGCGCCGATATCGCGCGGGGCGTGGGACTCGAACTCCAAAATCGCGGCGTCTAGGTCTGACAGGGAGTGCATGCTTAGACTGTATGCCATGACTATTCGTCCCATCGTTATCCACGGCGACCCGGTCCTCCACAATCCCACCGAGCCGGTCACCGAAGCCATCGACTCCCCCGAGCTGCAGGAGCTCATCGCGGACATGCACGAAACCATGGACGCCGCGCACGGAGTTGGCCTGGCCGCCAACCAGATCGGCGTGAACAAGCGCCTCTTTGTCTACCACTGCCCCGACACCGACGGTCCCAATGGCACCGAGCTTCCCGACGGCGGCATGCGCCGCGGCTGCGTCATCAACCCGGTGCTGGAAACCTCAGAGATCCCGGAGACCATGCCGGCTGACGACGGCTCCGAGGACGAAGGCTGCCTCTCCGTCCCCGGCGAGGGTTTCCCCACCGGCCGCGCCGACTGGGCCCGCGTGACCGGCAAGAACGAGAAGGGCGAGGACATCTCCATCGAAGGCTACGGCTTCTTCGCGCGCATGCTGCAGCACGAAACCGGCCACCTTGACGGCTTTGTCTACACCGACGTGCTCACCGGCCGCTACAAGCGCCAGGCCAAGAAGGTCATCAAGCGCAACGGGTGGACCGAGGCCGGGCTTACCTGGCTGCCGGGCGAGGACGAGGACCCCTTCGGGCACGACGACTAATGTCCCGCATCTTCCGCTCCGATGACGTCTCCGTGGGCGAGCGCGTCGTGGCCCGGCGCGATTTCGACGGCGTGTACAGCGATGTCATCGGCCACGTGCTCAGCCTGGATCCGCTGCTCATCCGGCCGCAAGAGGTCGGCGGCTACCCGTCTTCGCTCGACGCGGTGGAGATTCCGCCGGAGCAGCTCAAGATTATTAAGCGCCTCTCGCCGCGCACGGTTCGCAACTCCGATATCCGGGCCGTCGAGGTGGCCACCGCGGCGGCCTTCCCCGGCAAGGAGCACACGTGGACCTCAGATGGCCAGTGGCTCATGCGCGCCGGCGACGGCGTGACCGGCCGCTCCAACTCGGCGATCCCGCTCGGCCCTTCTGCGGGTTTCCTCCCGGTGCCGATGGAGGAGATCGAAGCGTTTTATGCCCGCCACGAGCTGCCCGTGTGCCTGGCCATTCCGGAGCGCATCGGTGCCTCCGCGGAGAAGCTGCTGGCAGCAGAACCCGAAGCGTGGGAGCTCGAACCGGAGATCCTCGTGATGGTGCGCGATTTGGCGGAGCTCCCTGCCCCGGGGGACGTCAGCTTCCGCATCGACGAGCAGCCCGATTCCGAGTGGCTCGACCTCTACCACTTCCGTGGTCAGGCCCTGCCGCCGTTGGCCCTGGAGTACCTGCGCAGCCGCATCGACGGGACGATGGGCTTTGGGCGCCTGCTCGCCCCGACGGGTGAGACCATCGCGATTACGCGGGGCACGCTGACGGAATCCGGTGACGGCACCGTGTGGCTGGGCTACTCCGCCGTGGAGGTCGCCGAAGGTTGGCGCCGTAAGGGACTGGGCACCGCGCTGGGCGCGCACATGCTGGCCTGGGGCAAAGCCCAGGGTGCTGAGAAAGCCTACCTGCAGGTCGTGGCGGGTAACACGGCCGGGATTCGGCTCTATGAGATGCTCGGCTTCCTCGAGCAGCACCGCCACCGTTACGCCCGCCGCCTGCCTCAAGTACCCTAAACCACATGCGCATCGCTACCTGGAACATCAACTCCGTCCGCACCCGCGCCCAGCGCGCGGTGGACTTGCTGGCCAAACACGACATCGACGTGCTCTGCCTGCAAGAAACCAAGGTGGCGGATGCGAAGTTCCCCCGCGAGCCTTTCGAGGAGGCCGGCTACCACGTCACCTGCCACGGCCTGAACCAGTGGAATGGCGTGGCCATCCTATCCAAGGAAGAACCGGAGGAGGTCCAGACCTTCTTCCCTGCTCAGCCGGGTTTCCACAAGGACCCCGCCAAGGAGCAAAAGCGCGAGGCCCGGGCGGTCTCAGCCCGCATCCGCGGGATTGAGATCTGGTCCCTCTATGTTCCCAACGGGCGCGAGATTACGGACCGGCACTTCGATTACAAGCTGGACTTTCTCTACTCCTTGGCGCGCTATGTGGAAACCCGCGCGCAATCGAAACTACTGCTCACGGGCGATTTCAACATTGCTCCACGGGATGAGGACGTCTGGGACATCTCTCTTTTCCGCGGCAAGACGCACGTTACCGAGCCCGAGCGCGCGGCTTTCCAGATGCTTCAGGAGGCCGGGCTGCAGGAGGTTACGCGCCGTTTCACCGAAGAGGAGCGCTGGACTTACTTTGATTACAAGTCCCTGCGCTTCCAGAAGAACGAGGGCATGCGCATCGACTTCCAGCTAGCCAGCGAGCCACTAGCGCGCCTCGTCCAGGGCGCCCAGGTGGACATGGTGGAGCGCGCCGGTGACAAGACTTCCGACCACGTGCCGCTGATCGCAGATTTCGATGTCCCCGATTTCGCGTCGGTGCGCTAGCCTGCCATGAACGTGAACGTCGATCTCTCCGTCTGGCAGCTCGTGCTGCTGGTTATTGACTACGGCATCAAGATCATCGCCATCGGCGTGGTCCCCGAGGGCCGCCGCCCCTCCAGCTCTACCGCCTGGCTGCTGGCCATTCTTGTACTTCCCATCGTGGGGCTGCCGCTGTTCTTGCTCATGGGTTCGCCCTACATCAACCGCCGCCGCCACCGCATCCAGCAAGAAGCCAATGCGCTGCTAAACGACGTCACCGCCTCCACCCCCAACCATCCCTCCGGCCGGCTTTCCCCGGAGGTGGAATCCCTCATCCAGCTCAACCGCAACCTCACCGGGCACCCGGCCCTCATCGGGCACAACAAGGGCCTCCACGCCTCCTATGAGGAGGCCATCTTGGCCATGGCGCGGGCCGTGGACCGGGCTGAGAAATACGTGCTCATTGAGATCTACATCCAGTCTTGGGATGAGGTGACCGATGTTTTCTTCCAGTCCCTGGCGCGCGCCCGCGAGCGCGGCGTGGAGGTCAAGCTGCTGCTCGATCAGATCGGCAGCCTGAAGTACAAGGGCTACTTCACGCTGGGCAAGCGCCTCACCGAGATTGACGTCGACTGGCGGCTCATGCTTCCGCTGCAGCTGCACAAGGGCCGCTTCCGCCGCCCGGATCTGCGCAATCACCGCAAGATCGTGGTCATCGATGGCCATACTGGCTTCTTGGGCTCGATGAACATGATCAAGCGCGAGTACAAGACCAAGGACCGCGCATGGATCGACTACATGGTCGAAATGACCGGACCGGTGGTCACTTCGCTCGCCGCGGTGTTCGCGGTGGATTGGTATCTGGAATCAGAGGAGCAGCTGTCCTTGGACATGCAGCCCTATGACGACGCTATGACGGCGGACTCCAACCACCTCCAGTTGGTCCCCTCCGGCCCCGGCTACACCACGGAACCCAACCTGCGCATGTTCAATTCGGTGGTGCACCACGCGAAGGAAAAGCTCATCCTCTGCTCGCCCTACTTCATCCCGGATGAGTCCCTCTTGGAGGCGGTGACCACCGCCTGCTACCGCGACGTCGAAGTGGAGCTCCTAGTGTCCGCGAAGGCGGACCAGTTCATGGTCCACCACGCGCAGTCCTCCTACTACCAGGCGCTCCTGGAGGCCGGCGTACGGATCTTCCAATTCCCCGAGCCCTTCGTGCTGCACTCCAAGTTCATCCTGGCGGACCCGGGCCTGCCGGAGCGCGAACCGCTGTGCATGTTCGGGTCTTCCAACATGGATATGCGCTCCTTCGGCCTCAACTATGAATCGACCATGCTGGTGGCCAAGGGCGACCTCATCGAGGATTTCACCCAGCTGGCCACCAATTACAAGAAGGTCTGCCACGAGCTCACCCTCGAAGAGTGGAACGAGCGCGGCGTGCTGCGCCGCTACGTGGACAACGTCATGCGCCTGACTTCAGCGCTGCAGTAGGAGCACGCCCGCGAGCTCGATTTGCCTCGCCCTTGATTGGGCATGACCTATCCAGAATATGCACCCAGCGCCGCATCGTATGTCCACACTTCTGCGGTAATTCCGGTGGCGCGCTTATACAGCTCGCGCTCAGTCAGAATACAAAGGTCGCCGCCACCAACCTGCTGAGTCATCATATCCACCATTGATAGACCCGCACGGTGCCTTGAGACGAGCTCGGTGATGAACTCCTTGTTCCACTGAAAGTCATGCAGGATCCATGGGGCTTGTTGATGGGCGGTCAGCTCTAGCATCTGGGAAAATTTTTCCGCAATATTGCGCCTCACGTCGCCCTGCGGAAGCTGCGCAATGTGATTTCCGGTTTCAATCACCGCGGTAATCGGCAGGATGAACTTCGCGTTCTCACTTTGGCGTTCCGCAAAATCGATTTTGGCTTGTTCTTTAGCTTGGCATTTGTGAGGGATCGCAAGCAGGTTATCCAACACAGAGGTATCGATGAAGTAAACGCGCATCAGCCGATCCCAAAAAGCCGATTCATGTTCTCGAAACTAGTCTGCGTTTCGGTGTCATCGACTAATTCACCAGCGGTGACCGCAGCACCCAAGCTGTGCTTGGAAATGGATTCCACGAAATCCGGTAACTCCACCAAAGGCGAGAGCTCGCTTTGCCCGGTTCTGCTATCCCGGTAGCACACTGCTACCTGACCGTTTTTCTCCCCAGAAATCTGGTCCAAGATGGCAGGACTGTGGGTCGTGACAAGAACCTGCGAGTCATGTTTGCGTGCGGATTCGCTAAGCATCTGCATAACTCTTTGCGCCTGCGAAGGGTGGAGCCCGTTTTCCATTTCTTCGACGACAATTTGAGCTACTGGGTTCTCTACGTCATCACCAAGTTCAAGTGGCTGTTCGATATCCAAGTCCTTGGGCGCAGTTTTAAGCGCCGTTGCAATTGCGAGGAATCGGAGGAGACCATCGCTCATTTCACGAGCAGGCGTTCTTTCTTGCTTTCCATCTTCGAAGTGTTCCACGAGGGTCAGCATGACTTCGTCCAACGGGGAGTCAATAAAGTCCAGTGTGGAATCCACTCCAGTCACGTGAGCGGCCAGCTGCCCTAGCTCTTGGAAAGTCTTGGGGGAATCCTTGTGCAACTGCCACAGCACCGCCGAGAGGTTCTCACCGCTACGCTTCAGCTGCGTGCTCTTCCTTGGAACGTAATCCCGCATAAGGCTGGGGACTGGATCGAGGTGAAACACTGATCGAAGCGCCATGGACACAATCGACGCCCCTTTCAACACTGAATTCTCTGCACGGTTCTTTCCCGCAAGCACCGCTTTAATCTGTCCCAAGATAAGGCGAGAGTCACGCAAGAGTGTGGTGGGGTTTGCCCCACGCTTTCCGCTAAAAATTAACGTGTAGATCCCAGCTCGGTTGTCTGCTGCCGGCTGGGTCTTAAACAACTCTGCATCGCTAGTGCGGGTGCCGCTCTTTACGGAATATCCGGTACCCACGAGGCTTTCTTTGACAACACGCAACTCCGGATATACCTGAACCTCGACGTCATAGCGGTACGTATCTGTCCCAGATTCAACGGTACAGCCCAGTTCAAAGCTCTCGGTGCCATGCGGGGCGCAACCACGAGAGCCACCTCGGATCGGGCCGGTTTGGGTCATGCGCCCATCAAGTGCGTCTCCTAGTTCTGCCCCCGATGCCAAGCGGGACAAAACCTCCAGCCCATCCAAAGCATTCGACTTTCCAGAACTGTTTAGGCCAGTCAGAAAAGTGACTGGATGCAGAGTCAATACAGCATCTTGGAAGGACTTGAACTTGCTCAGGCGAAGCTCAGCGAGACGTGGGGTAGCCATGCGGCCAATAATACGCATGAACGCTCTCTGCGTTGTGCACATCTGTTGAACTTCACGCAGCTCCACGAGCCAGACGCGTGGACACCACGAGGCCGCACAGCGAGATGAAGCTGCAGCACACCATGCCGATGGCCATGGTCAGCGCGGCGTTCGAGCCCCAGCCCATGAGCGGGCTGATGGCACTGGCTAGCATGGACTGCCCAAAGCCCATGATCGCGGACACGCTGCCCGCCCGCGGGCGCATCAAACCCGTGGCCAAGGCGGTGGCGTTGCCCATAATGAAGCCGGTCGGTGCCACGCAAGCAAAAAGCACAATGAGGCAGACCCACACCGGGGCGCCGAGCAGTACCGCCAGCAGGAGGAGCACCCCGCAGACAAAGACACCGGTCACGCCGATGCGCAACATGACCGCCGGGGAGACCGAATCCATCGCCCGCGAATTCACCAGCGTGGCCGCAAAGAGGCCCACGGAGTTGATGCCGAAGATCAGCGAATAGCCCAGCGGTGAAAAGCCCCACTGTTCTTGCACCACGAAGGCCGAGGCGGAGATGTAACAAAACATCGAGCAGAAGCCGAAGGCCATGGTCACCAGGTAGCCCCAGACCCGGGCGTTAGTCAGCACCGCCCAGTAATTGCCCGCCACCGTGCGCAGCAACCCATCGCGAGAGCGGCCGCCCGCAGTTTCCGGGACGATAGCGATGGCCAGGACCAACTGCACCGCATGCAGCCCGGCAAGCACCCAAAAAATGCCGCGCCAGCCCAGCGGCTCCGCCAGGATGCCGCCCAGTACCGGGGCTACCGCAGGAGCGATACCTTGGAGCGCCATGAGCAGTGAATAGGCTTTCGCCGCCGCGGCACCATGCACGAGGTCCGGGACCACCGCGCGGGAGAGCACCACGCACGCACCGCCGCCGAGGCCCTGCAGCACGCGGGCCACGACGAGCACCGAGGCCGTCGGGGCCATCGCCGCTAACACGGAAGCCAGCAGAGCGAGAAAGGCGCCGGCGACAAGGAGGCGCTTGCGCCCGATGGCATCAGACAGCGGGCCCATGACGAGTTGGCCCATGCCCATGCCGACGAAGAAGCCCGAAATGGTCAGCTGCACCATGGCCCGGGTGGTGCCCAGATCGGCGACGATCTCCGGCATCACCGGCAGGTACATATCAGTAGCGAAGGGCGCTGTTGCGGACAACAGCGCCAACGTCGCCAGAAGCGGAAAAGGGATCACGCGTCGCGCTGCTCCAGCACGATAACGCCCAGGATCCACAGCACACCAGCCCAGCCGAAGAAGACGAGGGCCTCAAAGCCAATCGAGCTCCACGGGGCGTTCTCATCCACGTAGTCCAACGCCCAGTTCTGGAAAGCAGTAAACGGCATGAAGTGGATGATCTTATCTCCCACTACCGGGAGCAAACGCACCAAGTTTTCCAGGCCCATGTACAAGATGAGGGAAATCGCCACCGTGCCGGCGGTCTGCCGTAGCAGCAGACCCAGCCCCTGCACGAAGAGCACCGCGCCAAAGGCCGCGATGGGGAAGGCCCACAGCATGTGCTTGCCGTCGTCGCTGGAGAAAGGCTGGAAGGCCTCCGCCGCGGATTCGTTTGCCGTGAGATCCGCCAACACGAAGATGTACACCAATCCCAAGAAGGCGATGACAGCCGCAATCACGCCGTACACCACCAGTTTGGCGCAGGCCACGCTCCAGCGATTCGGGTTGGCCAAGAAGGTGAGGGATTGCGTCTTGTAGCGGTACTCCGTGGTCACCATCATCGCGCCCTGGATCATCATGATCGGCACGCCCATGAGCAGGAGGACGGAGGCCAGGCTCATCGGCTGCAGCGGGCTAATGCCGAGCACCGCCTCCCCCGCGTTGAGCGAGTTCAGCAGCGTCCAGCCGGTCACGATGAGGAAGATGAGCGCGGTGGTCCACCAGAAGGACTTCGTCGTGCGCAGCTTCGTCCACTCCGCGTGAACAGTGTTGAAAAACATTAGAACTGGGCCCCTTTCTGCGGTGCCTCCGCTTGGTACTGCACCGCGCGATCCGTCATGGCCACATAAGCCTCCTCCAGTGAGGCGCGGTGGAGGGTCAATTCCGTCAGCGGCACTCCCGTGGAATAGGCCAGCTTGCCCACGTAGTCTGTGGTCTGGTGAGGGATCACCAGCGTCGGGCGCTGCTCTTCATCGACCGACTCGCGGAAGGTCACTCCAGCCTCCTTGAGCGCCGAGCCGAACTCGCGCAGGTGCTCCGAACGCACCACAACCGAAGCGCTGGAGTTTTCCTTCACAAAGTCATAGGTGCGCTGATTGGCCAAGAGCCTGCCGCGGCCAATGACCACCAAGTGGTCCGCCGTCTGCGCCATCTCCGCCAGCAGGTGGGAGGAGATGAGCACCGTGCGGCCTTCTGCCGCCAGCGCCCGCACGAGCGAGCGCACCCAGCGAATACCTTCCGGATCCAAGCCGTTGACCGGCTCGTCCAGGATCAGCACGCCCGGATCCCCCAGCAGTGCGGCAGCCAGGCCGAGGCGCTGGCCCATACCGAGGGAGAAGCCGCCGGCCTTCTTGCCAGCAACATCAGCCAGCCCCACCAGGCCCAGCACCTCATCGACGCGGGAGGTAGGGATACCGTTGGCCTGCGCCATCCACAACAGGTGGTTGGCAGCGGTGCGGTTGGCGTGGACCGCTTTGGCGTCGAGAAGCGCGCCCACCTCACGCAGCGGGTTCTTCAGCTCGCGGTAGCGCTTGCCGTGCACCAGAGCGGTGCCAGCGGTGGGCTTGTCCAAGCCCAGGATCATGCGCATCGTCGTTGATTTTCCAGCGCCGTTGGGCCCCAGAAAGCCGGTCACTTGGCCCGGCTCCACCTGGAAGGTGAGGTCATCGACGGCGCGGACAGACTTGTACTGTTTGGTCAGTCCGGCTACTTCAATCATGTCCTACAGCGTGCCACAGGTTCCTGCCGCGCGCCTGTATCACCTGGTGATGTCTTCCCAGTACTTCAACAACCGCGGCAGCGCTTCCCGGAAGGGCGCTAAGAGTTCTAGCTCTTCTACCTGGTTAAACGGGACCCAGCGCAGCTCGGCGGATTCTTCGTTAGCGGTCGTGGCCAAGCGCTGCCCCGAGACCGTCCGCGCCAACACCGTGGTATAGGTCCAGCCTTCCTCGAAGGGCCCGGCAGTGACGATGGCATCCAGCACCTCAACGTCTGCCGGCGAGATTCCGGTTTCCTCCTCCGTCTCCCGCAGCGCGGCCTGCTCCGGCGACTCCGGCTTATCCCGCGCCCCGCCCGGGATTCCCCAGGTCCCGCCGTTATTCGTCCACGTCGCGCGATGCTGGAGCAGTACCTCATCCCCCGCCACGAGGAAGAGACCAGCTGCTCCAAACTTGCCCCACACCGGCACCCCGCCCGGGCCCTTCGACCAGCCATCACCGGAAAGTTCTGGGTTAACGCGTGCACACATGCCTTACACGATACGCGACAAACTCCCCGCGCCAACGCCCCCGAAATCATCGCGCGAGGCGCACGAGAGCGCTATCCTAAGGGAATGACCGGCCCGGCCACCGAACTGCGCGAGCACTCCCCCGAATCATGGGGCGATCATTGGCTCGATGACGTCACCGAGCCCTCCGCGCCGGTTTTTAGCCGCCCCACGCAGCTGGCGATGAGCTCCTTCGCCGGCCCCGCGCGCGTCATCCGGCGCCTCTATAGCTTCGCCATCACCACTCCCGGCAAGTTGTTTACGGTTACCTTAATTCTCACCGTAGCGCTCGCAGCAGCCGGCTTTTCCATGTCCTCTTCCTCGGCCGCGCGCCACGATGATCTGGACACACTGCTGGCCTCCACCGAGCCGATGTCCAACGCGGCGCACCACCTCTACACCAACCTGTCTTTGGCCGATACCGTCGCCACCACCGGCTTCGTCCAGGCAGGCGTGGAGCCGGAGGATAACCGCGACCGCTATAACGAGGCCATCGACGCCGCCTCCGTCGCCGCCACGCAGGCCATCGTCGGCACCTCCGCCGAAGATGAACGCGTGCGCGAGCTCGTCACGTTTATCCAGCGCAAGCTGCCGGTCTACACCGCCCTGGTGGAAAAGGCCCGCGTCAATCACCGTGCGGGCCACGCCGTGGCGAACTCCTACATGTCCAATGCCTCGGCGCTCATGCGCACCCAGATTCTCCCCGCCGCCGCGGAGCTGTTCACCCTGACCTCGGCGAAGGTGACCCAGCAACAACAGCGCCTAACCCGCCCGCAGTGGGTGCCGCTTTCGGGCCTGGTCGCGGCGATCATTTTCCTCGGCTTGGCGCAGTGGTGGCTGTGGCGGCTGACCCGCCGCCGCTTCAACCGGGGTTTCGTGGTGGCCACGGGACTGTTGTTCCTGGCGCTGGTGTGGGCCGCTGGCTCCAACTTCGCCACGTGGGCCTCCGGCCACCAAGGCTTCGAGACGGTGTCGCGCCCCTGGGATTCGCTGACCGCCTCGCGCATTGAGGCCCAGCAGATGCGCACCTCCGAGACCCTGGCGCTGGTCCTGCGCTCCTCCCAACAGGACATGTCCGTGCACTTTAACTCCACGGTGTACTCGGTGGACCGGGCCCTGCGGGACTATGAGCAGGCGCTTGACGACGACGACTTCCCCTCCTCCGATCCTTCCTTGATTCCTCGCGCCAAGGAGGCCTTGGAGGATTGGAAAACCACGCACGATGCTTTCATGGAGGATCTCTCCATGGGCCACTACGATGCCGCGCTCTACCAAGCCACCGCCATCGATCCGGACGGCGACCCGACCGCCGCCAGCGCCTTCAATGCCGTGGATAACTCCCTGGCCGCGCTCATCGACCAAGCCCGCGACGCCATGCGCACCTACCTGGTTCAGGGACTCAACGCCATGACCATGGTGTCTACCGGCGTCCTCCTAGCCACGTTCGGCGCGATTATCGCCGTGTGGCTGGGTATCCGCCCCCGCCTGCAGGAGTACCTGTGATGCGCCGCCGAACCGACCACCGCCAGCACGCCACTGCGGCCGTGCTGCTGCTCAGCGCCGCCGTGGCACTCAGCGCTTGCGAGCCGGAGCCGCCCAGCACGCCGGATCCGATCCTGCCCTCCAGCGCGGATCTCAACTCCCCCCCGGGGCCGCCGCTGCCGGAGGACGCCATCATCGAACCCGCCGGCACGGGAGAGGTGTCCAAGCAAAGCACCGCGGACGTTTACGGCTCCTACCGCCCGGACGATAAGAAGCCGGAGGAGCGCGTGCCCAACATCCTGGCGCGCGGCCGGCTCATCGTGGGCGTGGACCGCTCCAATAACCTGCTCAGCTACCGCGATACCGCCAGCGGCGAGGTCCGCGGATTCGAGGTCGATATCGCCCGCGAAATCGCCCGCGATATCTTCGGGGATCCCGACAAGGTGGACTTCCGCTTCGTGGAGGCCTCCGACCGCGCTCGTGCACTGAATGATCGCACGGTGGACATGGTCATCCGCACCATGACGATTAGCCCCGAGCGCCAGCGCGAAGTGGCCTTCTCCATTCCGTATATGCAGACGGATGCGCGGTTGCTGGTGCTGAAGAACTCGGGCATCCATTCCATCGCGGAGGCCGCCGGGCTAACGTTGTGTGCGGCGAAAGGTTCCACCATGGTGGACGCGATACGCAAGCACTCGCCGTCTTCCGATATTTTGGAGACCCGCGCCTGGGGCGATTGCCTCATGGCGCTGCAGCTGGGCCAGACGGATGGCATCGTCGTGGATGACGCCCTGCTGTCCGGCATGCTGGCGCAGGATAAATACACTGAGATTGTCGGCGATCCTTTGGAAAGCCAGAGCTATGGCGTGGCCGTGCGCAAGCCCGATGCCTCCTATGACTCGCGCCCGCTCATCCGCCAGATCAACTCCACGCTGGAGCGCATCCGCCGCGACGGCACCTGGCAGGAGCTCTTCAATACCTGGCTGGGGAATTACATGGAGCAGCCCGTGCTCCCGGAACCGAAGTACCTCAACGAGACTCCGCCTGCCGAGGAATCACAGCCGAGTTCGGCAGCCAAGGACCAGCCCGGCGAGAAGAAGGAGGGACAATAATGTCGCACCGCTTCACCGAGGATGAGCTCGATCACCTCACGCCCGAAGAGCACGAGGACGCTCAGCCCGACGCCGCCACCGACGCCACTAACGACGCCACCCAAGCCGTGCGCTTCGATCCCTTCGCGGATGACGATGACGACTATTCGGAGGACCACCACCTCAGCGTCTCCCCCTCAGATTCGCACAGCGCGGGAACAGCAGCTGCCGGCGCCGCCGACGCCGAAGCCTCCGACCGCACCGCCGCCGTGCCCTTTGATCCCTTCGCGGATGACGATGACGATGACTACGAGGCCGCCACCGGCGCCCGCCTCTCCCCCGCGAATCGCGTGGGCACGAGCGGCACGGCGACGGGCCAACCCGACGATGGCGAATACGTCGACTCGGACAATATCGCCGCGCTCATCGAGGAGCTGGGGCAGCTGCGTGATCGCCGCAAAGCAGAGGACCCCTCGCAAGCCTCGCGGCGCCGCGCGCTCGATACCTTCCGCCAGCGCCGCAGCACCAAGCGCACCGACCGCGAAGTGGCCGATGGCATGGCCACCTTGCCCTTCGTTGTCCCGGGCAACCCGCGCGACGCGCTCATCGATCCCAAGGATGCGCCCCGCGCCGCCCCACCGCAGCTCAAGCCGGGCGACATGGTGGCCGGCCAGTACGAGATCTTGGGCGTGCTCGCGCATGGCGGGCTGGGCTGGATTTACCTGGCCAACGACCACTTCGTCTCCGGGCGCATCGTGGTGCTCAAGGGCATGCAATCCACCAACTCCGCCGAGGAGACCGCCACCGCGGAGGCGGAGCGTGAGTTCCTCGCGGACATCACGCACCCGAATATCGTGAAGATTTTCAACTTCATCGATGACCCCCGCGTGCCCGGTGGCTTCATCGTCATGGAGTACGTCGGCGGCCCCTCACTCAAGCAGCGCCGCAACGACCAGGCCACTGACCGCTTCCCGGTCGACACGGCGATTGCCTATATCCTCGAAATCCTGCCCGCCCTGGACTACCTCCATGCCCGCGGCGTGGTCTACAACGATTTGAAGCCCTCCAACATCATCGTCACCGAGGACCAGGTCAAGCTCATCGACCTAGGCGCGGTCTCCGGCATCGGCGCCTTCGGCCACATCTACGGCACGCAGGGTTTCCAGGCCCCCGAGATCGCCACGCAGGGCCCCTCGGTGGCCAGTGATATTTACACCATCGGCCGCACACTGGCCTGCCTGACGCTGAAGCTGCCGGTGGAGGATGGCGTCTACAAGCCCGGCCTGCCTTCCCCCACGGAGGAGCCGCTGCTGCGCCGCTACCTCTCCTTCTACCGCCTGCTCTTGCGCGCCACAGATCCGGACCCACAGCAGCGCTTTGCGTCGGTCTCCGAGCTGCGCGACCAGCTCTTCGGCGTCCTGCGCGAGGTCATCGCGCTGCGCGATGGCATCCAGCACCCGGCCCAGCACTCGGTGTTCTCCCCGCAGCGTACGACCTTCGGCACGAAGCACCTGGTCTTCCGCACGGATCAGCTCATCGACGGCATCGACCGCACCGTCCGCATCACCGCCCCCGAAGTGGTCTCCGCGCTGCCCATCCCGCTCATCGTCCGCTCCGACATCGGTGCCCCGCTGCTGCAGGGTTCCTCTTACACGGAGCCGCAGGAAGCGCTGGAAACACTTCGCCAGGCCATGAAGGCGCCGGAGTATGAGGAATCCGCGGAGATTCCACTCGGCGTAGTGCGCGCCATGATTGACTTGGGCTACATCGGCCAGGCCCGCGAGTGGCTGAATTCAATCGAAGACCGCCTGGGGAGGGACTGGCGTTTCCACTGGTACTCGGGCGTGACCGAGCTGCTTTTGGATAAGTACCGCGAGGCCCAGGCCCACTTCGCCCACGTCCTCGACGTGCTGCCTGGTGAGGCTGCCCCCAAGCTGGCCATCGGCGCGGTCAATGAGCTCATCCTGCAGCAGCTAGGTTTTTCGGAAGCCGCGCTTATCGACGCTGCCGTTGCCCGCGCCTGCGCCAACCTCACCACCTCGCTCGCGGATCTGCCCAACGATGCTTTTGAGGATCAGCCCGGCATCTGGGACCACGTCACCGATGATCCGGCCCACCTGCGTTTCAACTCGCTGCGCCTCTACGGCATCGTGTGGGCGACGAACCCGACGACGGTCTCCTCCGCCTTCGGCTTGGCCCGCCAGCTGCGCGCCGAGCACCAAGTTGAGCTCGCCGTAGCCACCTTGGATAAAGTCCCCAACGCCTCGCGCCACCACCGCATGGCCCGCTTGACCACGGTTCTGCAGCTCATCGTCCACGATCTCTCCGAGTCCCGCATCCGGCGTGCTGCCCGCCGCCTGGAGGAGATTCCGCAGAACGAGCCGCGCTTCTTGCAGATCAAGATCGCGGTCATCTCCGCCGGGCTGACCTTCCTGCGCGAATCAGACCTCAATGCTGCGGCCTCCCCCAACGATCTCTTCGAGTTCCCCTTCACCCAGCGCGGCCTGCGCTACGGCCTGGCGGACACCCTTCGGGCACTGGCCCGCCAGGCCCCTTCGCCCGCCACCGCTATGCACTGGTGGACCTGGCCAACAAGGTCCGCCCAGTCACGATGTTCTAGCCGCCAGCGCTACCGGCCGGCGGCATAGCCGACGCCCGGCTTAGTACAGCCCCGCCTCCCGAGCCATGGCGGCCACCTCCGCGGACTTCTGCGCGATGGCCAGCTCCTCATTCGTCGGCACCACGAAGACCTTGACCTGGGAATCCGCGGTCGAAATCATGCGCGGCTCCTTGGAGCGCACCAGGTTGGCTTCCTTGTCGAAGTCAATGCCGTACATGTCCAGGTTGTACAGCGAATCCTGGCGGACCTCGGTATCGTTCTCACCCACGCCGGCGGTAAACGTAATCGCATCCACACGGCCCAGCGCAATCATGTACGCACCAATGAAGCGGCGCAGCTGGTGAATGTAGATGTTGTAGGCCAGCCAGGCGTCCTGGTCCTCGTTGTTAATGCGCTCGCGCAGCACGCGGAAATCGTTCACACCCGCAATGCCCTTCACACCGGAGCGCTTGTTCAGCAAGTCATCAATCTCATCGATGGACATCCCTGCCTCACGCGAGAGGTGGAAGATGATACCCGGGTCAATATCGCCCGAGCGCGTGCCCATGGCCAAACCTGCCAACGGGGTCAGGCCCATCGAGGTATCAATCGGGCGGCCGTTGCGAATCGCCGCCGCCGAAGCACCGTTGCCCAGGTGCAGCGTGATCTGGTGGACGTGGCCCGGGTCGCGGTCCAAGAGCTTCGGCACCTGCTGCGAGACGAACTCGTGGGAGGTTCCGTGAAAGCCGTAGCGGCGGATATCGTACTGCGAGGCCACATCGTTATTGATGGCATAGAGCGCGGCCGCCGGCGGCATGTGGTTGAAGAAGGCCGTATCGAAGACCGCCACGTGCGGGATCTCCGGCAGCAGCTTGCGCGCCACGCGGATGCCATCCAGGTTCGCCGGGTTGTGCAGCGGCGCGAGCGGGATGAGGTCCTCGATCATGGACTCGATCTGGTCCACGATGAGCTGCGGCTCGCTAAATAGGCGCCCGCCGTGCACCACGCGGTGGCCCACGGCGATGACCTCGACATCCGTCGGGCCCACACCGTGCTCGTGCATGATGCTAAACGCGCGGTCCAAGCCGAAGGAGTGGGTGGGAATCTCCAGCTCTTCCTTGAACTCCTCACCGCCCGTCTTGACGGTCACCGCGCCCTGCGGCTCGCCGACCTGCTCCACCAAACCGGAGACCAACGGCGTATCCGTGGCCGAGCTTTCCGGGTCCACCAACTGGAATTTAACCGAGGAGGACCCCGAGTTGAGAACGAGTACGTACGCCATCTACTTCACCCCTGCCTGAATTGCGGTAATAGCCACCGTGTTGATGATGTCCGGAACGGTCGCGCCACGCGAAAGATCATTGACCGGCTTGTTCAGGCCCTGCAGAATCGGGCCCACCGCCAATGCACCACCGGTGCGCTGCGCCGTCTTATAACCAATGTTGCCGGCCTCCAGATCCGGGAAGACGAAGACCGTGGCCTTACCCGCAACGTCAGAGTCAGGCGCCTTCTTGGCGGCCACGCCGGGGTCGCACGCAGCGTCGAACTGCAGCGGACCGTCCACGGCCACAGAAGAGTCGATACCGCGGGCCGTTTCCACGGCCTGCGCCACCTTCTCGACGTCCGGGCCCGCGCCCGAGGTGCCCGTGGAGTAGGACAGCAGCGCCACGCGCGGGTCTAGGCCGAACTGTGCTGCGGTCTGCGCGGAGACGATGGCGATCTCGCCGAGCTGTTCCGGGGTCGGGTTCGGGTTCACCGCGCAGTCGCCGAAGGCCCACAGGCGGCCCGGCATCACCATGAGGAAGATGGAGGAGACCACGGAGGCCTCCGGCTTGGTCTTAATAATCTGGAAGGAAGGCTTAATGGTGTGCGCCGTGGTGTGCGCCGCGCCGGAGACCATGCCATCGGCCAAGCCCTTGTGCACCATCATCGTGGCGAAGTAGGACACGTCCTTCATGGTCTCGCGCGCCTGCTCCAGCGTCACGCCCTTCTTCTTACGCAGCTCCGCGAAGTCCGCGGCGAATTCCTCCACCAGCGGGGATTCCAGGTGGTTAATGATGTCCACTCCGGACAGGTCGATCCCAAGTTCCTGGGCGCGCTTCTCGACGTTCCCATCACCCAGAATCGTCAGCTTCGCCACCTTGCCCTTGATGAGCTCACCCGCAGCCTGAAGGACGCGGTCATCCTCGCCCTCCGGCAAAACGATGTGCGCTCCGACCTCGCGGGCCTGGTCCAGCAGCTGCTTCTGGAAGAGCTCGGCGGACATATAGGGCTCGATCTCCTCCAGGGAAGAAATCGCACCGGGAACCGAGGAGACGTCGGTCAACGCGCCGACCACCGTAGCGCCCACAGAGCGCGCGTGGCCCAGCGCCAACTCCGCCGCGCGGGCGGGCGCGTTAGAAATCAGGACAAAGGGCAGGCCCAGGGCGGCCGCGGCCTTGGCATCAAAATCCATGACGCCGGTGCCCTGGAGGACCAGGTTGCCCGCGGGGGCATTTTCCAGAACCTCGCTGAGCGTGGTACCCAGGTCATCGACCTGGGCGAAGGTGGCCCCCAGTTCCTGAGCCACAGCAGCAACGTCCAATCCGTCGAAGCCGCGCCCGATGACGCTAATAAAGGCGGAATTCCGTGAGGACTTGGCGGTCATGAGAAACCTTTCTCTGCTTAGAAAGCGTGTACCCGGGCTCACAAACTGGGCACACAGTGACACTACGACACTTTCACAGTACGGGAACGCACCCCTTCGCGCCGCCAAAGTGAGGCTTCATATCCCAACGTTGCAGGCCAACAACTCCCCACACCGCCATAGAGTGCGGTATCCCACAGAAACTTGCCCCTCGTGACCACTTCGGAGTAGGGTCCTAACCAGGATTGTTACTTCGGGCAAGACCTAGGCTCCCCACTCTTAGCCGTGTGGGGATGGTTCGCTATGAACCATTGTGGCCTAGGTCTTTTGTGGTTTTTAGCTACAGTGCCTGCCTACTCTCGAAAGGATTCTCATGTCGACAGAGACTCGCTCGGCAGCCGAAGCCATCCTGGATGGCATCGGCGGAGCGGAGAACATCACCTCTTTCACGCACTGTGCCACGCGCCTGCGCTTCGAGCTGGCTGATGCCTCCAAAGCCGATAAGGAAGCACTCGAATCTATCCCCAAGGTCATGGGCGCTGTGCCCCAGGGTGGCCGCAACTACCAGGTCGTCATCGGCGGCGACGTGGCCACGGTCTATGACGAGATCAACGCTCTGCCACAGATGAAGAAGGCTGGTGCGTCTACCGGCCGCTCCAACGATGACGTCAAGGCTGCTGCCCGTTCCAAGGCTAAGGGCAAACTGCCGTGGATGGATACCTTCTTCGAGTACCTCTCGGATTCCTTCCGCCCCATCCTGGGCGTGCTGCTGGGCGCCTCCCTGGTTATTGCCTTCGCCGCAGTGCTGGATGCGCTAGGCATCGTCGACTTCCGCGCTGAGGATAAGCCAGCCTCCTGGCTTTTCGTCGACGCCATGTGGCGTTCCGTCTTCTTCTTCCTGCCCGTCATGGTGGCCTATAACGCCGGCAAGAAGCTGCGCATCGACCCCTGGGTCCCCGCTGCGGTCATGTTCGCGATGTTCACCCCGGAGTTCACCGGCCTCGCCGACAACCCAGCCGTCCAATGCGTGACCAACGAGACGCTGTCTGCGGAGCAGTGCTCCATCGATATCTTCGGCCTGCCAATGCAGCTGCAGGACTACGGCGGAAATGTCTTCGTCCCGCTCATCATGGCCGCCGTCGCAGCGCTCTTCTACAAGGGTTTCCAGAAGCTCATCCCCTCCGCAGTCCACATGGTCTTCGTTCCCTTCCTGACCCTGATTTTCCTCATCCCGCTAACGGCCTTCATCATTGGACCCTTCGGCGTATGGGCCGGTAACGGCATTGGCGCTGGCCTGTCCTGGCTCAATGACAACGCACCGTTCGTCTTCGCTCTGGCCATCCCGATGCTCTACCCGTTCCTGGTCCCGCTGGGTCTGCACTGGCCGCTCAACGCCCTCATGCTGGTCAACATCCAGACCTTGGGCTACGACTTCATCCAGGGCCCGATGGGCGCATGGAACTTTGCCTGCTTCGGCGCTACCGCCGGTGTGCTGGCCCTGTCCATCCGTGACCGCGACACCGTAATGCGCCAGACCTCCGGCTCTGCACTTCTGGCTGGCCTGCTGGGCGGTATTTCCGAGCCTTCCCTTTACGGTATCCACCTGCGCTACAAGCGCATCTACCCGCGCATGCTGGTGGGCTGCTTCGCCGGTGGCCTGACCGTGGCCCTGCTGACCCTGGGCTCCAACGGCATCACGACGAATGCCTTCGTCTTCACCTCACTGCTGACCATCCCGGTCTTCACCCCGATGGCCAAGTACGCCATTTCCATCGCAGTGGCTTTCTTCGTTGCATTCCTGCTCATCCTTTTCACCGACTACCGCACCCCGGAGGAGCGCGCTGAGGCCAAGGCCGCCCGCGAGGCCGCCGAGAAGGCCGAGCTCGACAACGCCAACAACGCCACGCTTGCCGACGCCCCCGCATCCGCAGGCACCGCTGCTGCCGGCGCCGGCGCTGGCGCTGCCACCGCAACCGCCACCAAGGCAGACGCACCGGCCCAGGCCGCTGAGCCTGCCGCTGGCACCACCACCGACATCGCCTCGCCGGCCGCCGGCAAGGTCGTCCCGATGGCAGAAATCGATGACCCGGTCTTCTCCGCTGGAACGCTCGGCGATGGCGTCGGCATCGTTCCTGAAGGCAACGACGTCTACTCCCCGGTAAGCGGCACGATCGTCAGCGCCATGAAGTCCGGCCACGCCTACGGCATCAAGACCGAAGACGGCGTGGAGGTCCTCGTCCACATCGGCATCAACACCGTGAAGATGAAGGGCGAGGGTTTCGCTCCGGCCGTCAAGAAGGGCGACACCGTCAAGCAGGGTGAGCTGTTGGCCACCGTTGACTTCGACAAGGTCAAAGCAGCTGGCTACGACACCACCATCGTCCTGGCCGTAACCAACACCAAGGCGCTGTCCGCCGTCACCCCGGCTGGCCTCAACCACGCCTCCGCCGGCGATACGGTCATCACCACGACCCGCTAAAGCACCCGCTAGGGAACCTTTAGCCCCCGTTTAACACACCCTGACTAAGCTGGCTCGATGTATCCACCATCGTGGCCGGCTTTAGTCGTTTTAATCTCAACCAGAAAGGTGCCTTGTGCAACTGTTGCGAGTGTTCAATAACAACGTCGTGCTCGCACGGCGCGGCGCGGAGGACGTCATTGTCACCGGCCGCGGCATTGGTTTCCAGGCAAAGCCGGGCACTGAGGTTGACCCGACCAAGGTGGTGAAGGTCTTCGTTCCCGACTCTGGCCGCGACCCGGATCACCTAGCCGCCATGATCGCCGGCATCCCCGGCGAGTACGTGCAACTGATCATCGACGCCATGCACTCCGTGGACATGTCTGAGGCACTGCGCAGCAAGCTCACGCTGGTCGTGGCGATTGCGGACCACATCCACGGCGCTGTCAGCCGTGGCAACACGGTGTCTTATCCCCTCGAGGCTGAGGTCCGCCACCTCTACGCCGAGGACTTTAGCCTCGCGCAGAAGTTGCTCACCACCATCAACAGTGGCCTACACACACCACTGGCTGCCGACGAAGCCGTGGCCATTACCCTGCACCTGGTCAACGCCGGCTTCGCGGTAGGAGACCTTTCCGGCACCTACCGCATGACGGGGCTGATTCAGCAGATCCTGGCCGTCATCGGCTCCCACAACGGCACGGAGCTCAACAGCGAAGACATTTCCGTCGCCCGCTTCATCACGCACCTGCGTTACCTGTTTGTGCGCATGGCGGAGCACCAGCAGCTCGACTCTGACGACCGCCAAGTAGCCACTGCTATCTCCGCGCGCTACCCCGATGCCGTCGAGACCGCCCAGATGGTGGCCAACCTTATTGAGCTGCGCCTCGACAGCGCCCTAACCCCCGATGAGGTCTCCTACTTGACGCTGCATATTGCCCGCCTGCAGGAGGCCTCCGCCTAAGCCATTCACCGGCTTAGACCGCTGCGACAGCTTAAGCCGCCGGTGCCTCAGCAGGTGCCTCAACGCCACCCTCTACCGGTGCCTCAGCGCCCTCCACCGGCGCCACCGGCTCCGCCACGGTGATGATGTTGTCTTCGTAGCCAAGCTGACCACCCACAAACTTGCCGCCACAGGTGATGAGGACCAGACGGTTCTCTCCCTGCGTGTCATTGACCACGTCCGGGAAACCCGCGCCCTTCTGCAGGCGGTACGGCGCCTCAGTCACGCGGAATCGGCGCTCCTCACCATCGATGAAGACGGTGAATTCCTGCCCTTGCTCCAGGGTGGTGAACTTCTCTGCGAAGCCCGTGCCTTGGCCTTGGTAGTTGATGTGACCGGTAATAACGCTGGAACCCACCGGACCAGCCTCGCCCGGCACTGCCGACGCGGAGTACCAGCCCAAGCGCTGTACATCGTGCGGGGGAATCAGCATGCCGGTATCAGTGACCTGAATCGGGTCCACGGCCGCAAACTCATCGTTAATGCCCAAGGACATCGCGCCAAAGCCCCGGAACTCACCCGGTGCTGGCTCCACCTCGTGTTCCTGCTCACCCGAGTCATCCACGAAAGGATCATTGTTCGTTGTCGGCGCTTCAGCTTCAACGCTCTGCGAGGTTGACGTCTGTTCCTCAGCCGCATTCGTCTCCGCGGAATCGTCTTCACTGCGGCCCGCATAGAGCACTAGCTGTACGACAACCAAGATAATCGCGATGAGCGCTGCAATACCGATGAGCAGCTTCTTATTGCTCTTCTTCCCATCGCCTACCGGCTGCGCTTCGCTGGCGCGGTGTTCAGATGCAGAGGACTCACCGGGATACTCCGGGATACTGTTCTTTTCGCCATCATCAGTCATTTTCTATTCCTCGCTCCTAGCTTCTACGTTCTAGCTTCTGAGATTTAACTTATAAAAGTATTGGCTCTAGTTATTCGCTTTAAACAATAGACTAAAAATCAGACGACGAATCCCCTCCAGCGTTTACGCCCTGGAGGGGATTGTCATCATTGCTCTCTGCGCCTTACCAACCCCAACCGGTGAGGGCTGGGATGGTGTTGCAGTTTGGACTACTTGATGAAGTCCTTCATGCCTGGGTCAAGCTTCGTCGCACCGGAAGGTACGTGCTTGATCTCCACGCGCTCTGCGTTGGACGGCAGCGGCTGACCGGAGTCCTCCGGCGGAGTTGCGTCCAGGACGGTGACCTCGCGGTCATCGCGGCCGGTGTTGTCACCAGTCTGCTCGGACGGTTCACCAGCGTTGTCACCGGTGGACTCACCATGGTCACCGCCACGGCCGTTGTCCTCGATGACCTCAGCGTTGTGGTCGCCATCGTGGCCACCATCATGTCCACCGTCACCGCTATTGCCACCATCAATGATGAGCTTGATGAGGCCCAGACCCGGGATGAGCAGCAGCCACCACGGCAGATCGGACTTCTTCGAGCTGCCATCGTTGTCGTCCTTATCCTTACCGTCGCCGTCATCCGGAGTCTCGGTCGTGGACTCAGACGGCTCGTCACCCGGCTTATTCGGAGTCGTTTCCTCACCCGGGTTATTCGGAGTGGTCGCCTCACCCGGCTGGTTCGGGGTGGTCTCCTCA
>NZ_KV818300.1:0-20455 GCF_001814885.1 Corynebacterium sp. HMSC068G04
CTACGCACCCCGAAACCGGAAGAGCCGGTTTACGGACCCGGTCCCAGACCCCTCAATACTCTGAGCCGGAAGAATGGAAAGTGGAAGGTTGATGTATCCCCACTATTTATTTTTTCCGTTTTTCGGAGTACATCGGGAGCTACAACTGCGGACCAGCTCTGTGTGAACTAGATGAGAAGGCGCAGCAGCGAATCATCGACGCTGGACAGTTGGTGCTGCGGGCACGCGAGCGGCACCCCCAGCGGTCACTCGCGGAGCACTACAACCCGTTATCGATGGACCCAATTCTGCTCAAGGCTCACAACAACTTGGACCGGGAAGTCGATAAGGCTTTCGATGTGGCACGCAAACTCACCAACGAGCGCCAGCGCCAGGAGCTACTGTTCGCCAGCTACGGGGAGTTGGCGAGGGGCTATGTCTCCTCGCTTTCATCAAAATCGAAACCACCAGCAGGGTCGTTCCCCGTGCGGGTGATTTTGATCGGTCCCGCTGCTGGGTGTAGAACCCTGTCGCTGGCAACGCCGGGAACTATGACTGTGCCCGACGAGAACACGTCACTGCCATAACGCGGCTCACGGTAGACGAACATGGGTCGTTCACTACTACTGGTGGATTTCGGTTTTGGTGGTGGGGGGATTACCGCCGCCGGCCTCGATTTTTCCGTTGAGGAGGTCGTTGACTACTTCCCGATGGTGAAATGGGCCGATGGTGAGGTAGAGAGGAACCAGTCACCTGGAAGAGATCGATCCAGTCGCTGGTGTGCAATCTGGGAGGTAGGGTCGCGGGGTCGATTCCTCGCGAGCGCAACCATGATTGTGTCTCTGAACGTGATGAAAACAACCCTGCCCTTCGGAGAATTTCCCCTATCCCGCGTCCCCGGGCAGTGAAAACGGTGTGCACCATCGCCTGAAAGGCTTTGCGCTGCTCTATCGGAATCTTCGGGTCACCCACCCGGCGGATCACTAAGATCCCCCCGTCAACGTTTGGCTGTGGCCGGAAAGCAGACCTTGGTACTCGGGAACCAAGGTGAAACGTGAACCATGGGGACCACTGAGCCGTCATCATCGTGCTTGCACCTACCCCGGCCCGGCGGCGAGCGACTTCCCACTGCATGAGGAGTACAGCGTCAGTCCATGCCGGCGCATGCAACAACTTTCGAAGAATGGCAGTGGTGAGGTGAAAGGGAATGTTTCCCACAATGACGCAGGGAGTGGCGGGTAACCGGAAGTTAAGGAAATCATCATGGACCACTTCGACCGCCGCCGAGGCGGTCTTTTTTGTGAGTTTGGCAGCTAGTTTTGCGTCTACCTCAACTGCCGTTATCGCCCTCCCCAAGTGGGCCATCGGGTGAGTGAGGGCACCGCTTCCTGGCCCGATCTCAATGATGGGGCCGGAGGTTTGTTTCACAAGATCGACGATGGAGTTGATGATCTTGTGGTCTGTGAGAAAATTTTGGCCATGCTCGTGACGGCCGTATCCGTATGCAGACATCAGGTGTGCTCCTTGGAGTTGAAACGGAGCCGGGCATGACAAATAGCCGCCCGGCTAAAGGACCGGAGCGGTTTCTAACCTGCGGGAGGGAGAAAACCGCCTTAGCGGCTGGTGAGCGGCCGCATGAAAACGGAACCTGAAATCAACATGGGCCTATCGTATCCAATTAATTTCGCAGGGTCCAATACGGTGAGAAAGAAGACAACCGCACCGCAACAGTGCAAGACCTCTCTGGATTGGAATTTGTCCTACCTTCGGCTCGTCGTACAGACGCCACTGGCGTATTTTGTCTCTGGGCAACGAGGGGGAGTTACCCCCACCTCCGGATGTTTTTAAGGTGCACCCCTTATTACGCTGTGGTGCGGGAGTAGTTTTGTCCGACTGATCGGACTACCCACCGACGTGGGGCGGGTAGTTCGAGGTCCCAGCAGATGATCGCGTCGATTTCGCCGCGTTCAAAGGATGCCACCATGGCGTCGTAGTCGGGGCGAGCCACATTCTTCTTTGACGCGGAAATGGACTGATCGACGTAGTTATGTCCTATGTCCAACGTCCAAGCCACGCTGCTTTGCAATGGCTTCACAGTCCTGACGCTGCCGGTCGATGGTGAGGCCATCCACGTCAGCGTCTCGCGAGATACGAAGGTAAATAGGAGCGCGTGTTGCCAAACGCTTTTAATAAGGCCCTTAGCTAACATTGAACTTAAACTCGACCACGTTCCGTAGCCGAATAACCTTTGGAGCCGCGCCGTCAGTTAGCAGAGATGTGGCACCGCAGCGCCTAGGCAAGAGGAGGCAGATGAGTATCGACGATATCGCGGACCACGTCGATGTCGACGCCGAAATACTGGTGCACCAGGATGTTGCGGAAATCCCGAATCTGAGGCCAGACGATCTCAGGGTGCGCGCCGGTGATCTCATCGGGAAGATGGTTCACGGCTTCGCCGGACTGCGACTCACAGCGGCACCGCCTCGGCGAGCGTCGAAGCGGATACCGGGTGCCTGAGCAACTGGGCAGGAAACACGTCGATGCCATCGCGCCCGAACAGAGCGCGACTCTCCTCGAGCAGACCAGACGCACGCATCAGGAGACGTCCCTCCGCAGGGTCCATCCCGACGAGGATGTCGATGTCCGATCCTGCAGACGCGGTGCCGCGCGCGACGGACCCGAACAACTTCGGGTTGGTCGCGCCGTACCGATCGATGAGCACCTGGAACTAGTCAAGACGCGCAACGAGAATCCCGCGTAGGGCAAGCGTCTCAGGCGTCATGACGGTCTCAGACATGCTTCCGGGGGAAACGGGCCCGGCAGCACGTCGACATGGAGCTTTGACATTGAAGCGGAACTCCACCGCGTTCTTAAGGGCCGACGACATTCTCCCGTCTCACCGCCGCACCAGGCGGCACTGACGCGCTGCCACCACTTACAGCCGGTCGTCTCGCCCGCCCGCCATGACGCACTCAACGAACGAGCGATAGAGCAGGCTTACACGCGTCTCGCACTAAACGACCGGGCAGCAGCGTCACGGAGGTTCCGAAGTAGCGGCTATCGCAGTGCACCTAAGGGTTTGGTGAGGGAACCAGCCATTCGGCAGCGGTACGGAACGTAGCCCTCAGTTGCGGGTGCTCCCGCACGATCTCTCGCTGCCGCTCCGCCGGCAACCCGAGCTCGTGCAAGACGTTGAGGATTACGACCGCGGTCGTCACCTCGACGACGGCGATCAGCTCCTCGATGGAATGGTTGGGCGTTCTGCCCTCGTGCGCGAGGTCATTGCGGGCGCGCGTCGTCCACTTCGCCCAATGGTCGACATCCGGTAAGAGCTGTGCGATCGCTTCCTGATCGGGTCGCGCGGCGAGGGCATGGAGCCGATCACGGAGGGTCGGGTCGTTGCGGATCGCCCCCTTGAACCTGTTTCGGTGCTCATCGGGAACCTGCGCCAGCATCGCCTCTCGCATCGCCCTGAACTCCGCGTTGGGGAACGGTTTCTCGTCGATGCGGAGGTTGCGGTGCAACACCTCGGCAGCATCGACTGCCGTCAGAAGATTGTTCTCAACAAAACGGGCCGGTGCGTAGCGCAAGCCCAAGATCATGTTTGTCGCTGCCTCCAGGCGGCCATGGGCCTCGCACCATCGGGGCATGACCTCCTCAAATGGGATCGAGCCGCAGGTGAAGAACATTCGGTGGTGATCGACGACTTTCGCGTCGTGTTTTCCAAGCGCGGCCGGTGAGTAGAGCACATCGGCACGTCGGCGCGGCAGCGGGCGGCCATCAGGGAAGTGCGACTCGGTCCCGGCAACTTCCAGTCGGAGCCAGATCACTCCGGCCGCGCGATGCGTCGCCAGGGAGATCAGGTCCTGCACCAGGCTCGCCTCCTGCAGAGCAACACTCAGAGAGAATGGTTCGGCTGGCACGACGCAGATGGACACCGTGTCCCGCATACGTCCGACGCTTCCTCCCTTGCGCTGGTCGAAGAATGGAAGCGTGTGCGTGTGCTGAAGGCGATACTCAGTGTCGTCGACCACGACCGATTGCGCCTCGACCGGCTTCACCGAGATACGCCCGGTCCCATCGATCTTGCCGTCGGGAGCCCCGAGGGATCCTTCGAACACAGAAGACGCCGCCCAGAGACTCAGATCCTCGACTGAGACTTCTGCCCTAGCGAACGCCGGATCCGCGTCACCGCTGACATGCGCGCCGATGATGGCGACCGTCGCGGTCACGGTCTGCTTATCAGGGCTCGCCACTCGCGCACCCATGGTCCTTCTGGTGCTCCTAGGAACACAGCCAAGCAGTGTGATCTCCCTGAGCTCGGCCACACCGTGCATGACTTCCCAGGTGCGGGTTCCTTCGTGAACAGCAGTCCATCCAGACGAGTCCGTCGTCAAGATCCGATCCTCGAAGGTGCCGATCAGCGACAGAGAGAGACCATCTTCCGGGTCGTACCGTAGGACACCCGGGACCTTCTCGCTAGGGGCTTCCGGCAGCCACCACACGCCAGCCCACTCGCCGGCCTTGTCGAGGTTGAGAGGATCATTAGGCATCGTACTCCCGGTCCCGGGCTCCTTCCTGTCTTGCGGCCAGATGTCAGGTCGAAAATCTTTACTCCACCACATGCCCCCCACGTAGGACAATCTACAGCGAGATCATGGTCAACTGAGATCGGATGCGGCGACTGGCACACAATCGCAGTTCGACGCGACGGCACAGCCCTCGCAACTGGCAACAATCAGCGAGGGCAGACCGACGTCGCCCGGTGGACACACGTGTCCGGGGTCTTTGCCGGCTACCTACACACCGTCGGCTTACACGAAGACGGCACCGTCGTCGCCGTCAGCGACGACAGCAGAGGCCAGTGCGATGTCCAGTCATGGACCGGCATCACAGCGATCGCAGCCGGAGCGAGACACTCGCTCGGGCTGCGGGCGACCACACCGAGCAGCAATGCAATGTCAACGCCTGGGCCGCTCGACCACAGATGAACTGAAGTCCAGCGTGCCCGATAATCGGCGGTCGATCACACGTTGAATCTAAACTCCACGCAGACGACATCCTCAGCCTGCTAGACCTCGCAGACCGCCAGCTCGCCAGCAGCCGCTTTGACACGAAGCTCTCACCGCCTACCGGGCGCGCAGTTCCACGGGCACAGCCTTAAAGCTTGCGGATAAGCTCTGCATCAGCCACGAGGTTTTGCGTGAGCTTCTCAGCTTCAAGCCCACTCAAGTCACAGCTGTCGAAACGGGCCAGCCAGTCGGCCCGAACAGCGGGGGAGTCGAACCAGGTTGCGCGCTCGGCTTCAATATCCTCGATGCCGCTCAAGGTACGGCCGTCGCGGGTGCGGATCTCGAGGTCGTCGACAAGCGGGGCAATCGCTTGAAGCCCTGGGACGATGGCCTGAAAGCCCGACGTGTGGGAAACTTCATTTGTCCAGCGCGGGTAGCGGCTCACGCGCTGCGCCTCCAGGTAGCGCTGGACCACACCCAGTCGAGAAACCTCCTGAGCAACCGCCAGGCCCACGACCTTCACGCGGAAACCCGCAGACCGAAACTTGGCTATCTCACCCGCGATGAACTCCGGGTTGGACAGCGTGTTCTCAATGATGAGGGAGTGCCCGTGCTGACGGCCATACTCAATCAGCGAGGACATCCAATAGGGCACCGGCCCATTGGTGAGTACGTCCATGCGTAAGGGATCGCGCTCCACAATCTCGTCGAGGGCGGGGTGCAGCTTCCGAATCTCATCGGAATCAAGGACCGCGTGACCGTTCTTTACCGATTCAATGGCCGTTGATTTGCCTGACGCTGGCTGCCCCGCCACATAAATGACCTCTGGAACAGCCGGACCATGAGCATTCGATCGGCCGAAATAGCTGGCTTGCAGAGTCTTTAGCCGTTGCTCCATAACCTGCGGATCAACGGGGAAGTCAGCGGCAGAAAGCATAGGCTATGCCGCTTTGTGCTCGGAGGAGAGGGCTTCAAGCCGCTGCGCAAAGAGAGCCGCAGCGGATCGGATGGCTTCGATGTCAGTTGCATCAACCTCGCCAACCATGTCCTCTACCAGCCAGTTCTGGCGAATCCACCATTGCGATTCAACGTCGTTGCCTGCTTCAGCGGCCCTAGTGAGGTAGGCAGCTTTCAGCGAGGACGCAACCTCCTTCATGGCGTCGAAGGCTGCGTACTCGATCTCCGGGACTTTGGCGGTGCTCATGGCGCTAAGAATAGCAGCGCCACGGCGGTTTTAGCCGTTGATAATCTGCGGGTAGGCCAAGCCCTTGAGGCCCTCAGTGCCAAACTCCACGCCGTAGCCGGAGGACTTGATGCCGCCGAACGGCACGCGCGGATCTACGGCACCGTGGCTGTTGATCCACGTGGTGCCAGCCTCCAGCTGCGCGGCAACTTCCAGAGCGCGCTCACGGTTGGAGGACCACACGGAAGAGCCCAAGCCCACGTCAAGCTTGTTGGCCTGCTCGATGGCCCAATCCAGGTCTGTGTACTTCACAATCGGCAGTGCCGGGCCGAACTGCTCCTCGACGACCAGCGCGTTATCCGGGTCGATGTCCGCCACCAGGGTGGTGGGGTAGAAGTAGCCCGGCGCGTCGTAGTCCGGGTCACCGCCCAGCAGCACGCGGGCGCCGGAGTCCTTGGCGGCGTTGACGAGCTTGTCCACGATGTCGAACTGCTGCTTGTTCTGCAGCGGGCCGAGCACGTTCTCCTCTTCCAAGCCCACGCCCATCGGGGAGGCCTTGGCCACCTCGACGAGGGCCTCGCAAACGGCGTCGTACAGCGACTCCGGCACGTACACACGCTTCATCGCCGCACAGGTCTGGCCGGTGTTGATGAACGCGCCCCAGAAGAGGTCGCCGGCGATCTCCTTCGGGTCGGCATCATCCAGCACAATGCCCGCGTCATTGCCGCCGAGCTCCAGCGTGAGGCGGGTGAGGTTGTCGGCGCTGGCCTCCACGATCTTCTTGCCGGTGGCGGTGGACCCGGTGAACATGATCTTGTCGACGCCCTCGTGGGTGGTCAGCGCCGCGCCAACCTCACCGGCACCGCTGACGACCTGGAGAACACCCTCCGGCAGCACGGAGTTCACGACCTTAAGCAGGCCCAGTACGGAGAGCGGGGTGTACTCAGAGGGCTTGACGACGACCGCGTTGCCCATACGCAGCGCCGGCGCAATCTGCCAGATAGTAATCATCATCGGCCAGTTCCACGGGCCGATAGCACCGACGACGCCGAGCGGGCGGTAGTTGACGGTGGCGGTGATGTCATCATCGACGGCGGTGTAGTTGGGGTGCTCGAAAGAGGCGGTAGCATTCAGCCAACCAGAGCAGGCACCGACCTCGAAGCGGGCGTTCGGGCCGTTGAGCGGCTTGCCCTGCTCACGGGAGAGCAGCTCCACCAGCGCTTCGGCATTGGCCTCCACCGCAGCCGCAGCCTTGGTGAGCAGCTCGCAACGCTCTTCGTCGCTCAGCTTGGCAAAGTCCTTTTGTGCCGCGCGTGCGGTCTCAACTGCAGCGTTGAGGTCCTCTACGGTGTTTTCTGGGGCGCGGCCAACGACCTCACCGGTGGCGGGGTTGAGGATGTCACGTCCATTCTCGTCCGTGATGGCGTTGAGCAGATCAGCGTACGTGGCGAACTGAGTCATGAGATCTCCTTCAGGGAAGTCGAGGGCCCCGCGAGCAAAGCCCAAAAGTTACTTTTGTTTAGGATGTTACCTGCACCACATCTACAGGCTTGACTCTGAGTGCACACAATTTGTCCAAAAATGTGCCAGTTCTCACGATATGATTCCAGTTATGTCTTCCTCCGCCGTTGAACATTTCGATATCGCGTCGTGGCGCACCGCGTCATCCGATTCTTTTGGACAACTCGACGTGGACGCCGAAGACCCCTCTTCCTTTCACGCCACGCTGCGCTCCACGAAGGTGGGGGACATATCCCTCTTCGACATGCACACCTCCCCGCACACCGTGAACCGATACAAGGTTTCCACCGACGAGGTCCCTTTTTGCAAGCTCAGTTTGCAGATCACAGGCTCCTCAACCATGAGCCAGGACGGGCGAACCTGCGAGCTTCGCCCGGGGGACCTAGCGCTATACGTCACCCAGCGGCCCTACACCCTGCGCTATCCGGAGGAACAAAACACCCTCATTGTTCACTTCCCACAGAGCTTCCTCGACATCTCACCCGCGCAGATCCAACGCCTCACCGCGAATCCGATCTCACGCTCACACGGCCTCGGCGCGGTGGCCGTGCCCCTCTTTGAACAGCTTGCCAAGAACCTGGACCTATTGAAGGGCCCGCATGCCACGGCCCTAGTCCGCTCGGCGCTGACCATGCTGGTGTCAGTCTTGGCCTCCGACGTCGCCGACGAACCCTCTGCAGGCACACTCCTGTTCAACCAGGCCACCGCCTACATCGAGAAGCACTTGGGCGACCCGGACCTAGGCCCGAGCACCATCGCCCAAGCACTCTTCGTATCGGTACGCCACCTCCACGCCAAGTTCTCCGAACAGGGCCTCTCCGTAGGCAGCTACATCCGAACGAGGCGCCTAGAGCACATCCGCAGAGAACTCGTGGACCCGCGGCACTCCGAGGAATCGATCAGCCACATCAGCGCCCGCTATGGCCTGCACGATCCCTCGCACCTGTCACGCATCTTCAAGGCGGAGTACCACAAGTCACCGAGTGCGTACCGAGCAGCGGCCAGCGAATAGCACCGGCAAGTTTGGCATAAAAGACAATGCTGGCACCTCTCACAAAGGAGGTGCCAGCATCATTATCAGCGAATTTAATGCACTATTTATGCATTCGCGTACGGGTCGCGCATAGCGATGTACTGCAGCGAGGTGTACTCGTCCAGGCCCTCAGCGCCGCCCTCGCGGCCCATGCCGGACTGCTTCACGCCACCGAATGGGGCAGCGGCGTTGGAGATGACGCCGGCGTTGAAGCCCATGAGGCCGAACTCGAGGCCGTCACCGATGCGCCACATGCGGTCCGAATCCTCGGTAAACACGTAGGAGGCCAATCCGTACTCGGTGTCGTTAGCAATCTCAATTGCTTCCTTCTCATCGGAGAAGGTCAGGATCGGAGCAATCGGGCCGAAGATCTCCTCCTGTGCCACGCGGGCATCACGAGGAACGTTCGTCAGAACAGTGGGGGAGTAGAAGTAACCCTTGCCCTCACCCGGCTTGCCACCGACGATAGCCTTGGCGCCCTTGGCCACGGCATCGTCGACAAGCGCGGTGATGTTATCCAGCGCCTTCTGCTCCACGAGCGGACCACAGGTAACGCCCTCGTCGAGGCCGTTGCCCACCTTGAGCTCACCGATGCGCTTGGCGAACTTCTCCGCGAACTCATCAGCGATGGACTCGTGAACGATGAAGCGGTTGGCGGCGGTGCAGGCCTCACCGATGTTGCGCATCTTGGCGCCCATTGCGCCCTCGACGGCCTGGTCAATGTCGGCGTCCTCAAAGACGATGAACGGAGCGTTGCCGCCCAGCTCCATCGAGGTGCGCAGGACGTTGTCCGCAGCTGCCTTGAGCAGAGTCTTGCCCACCGGGGTGGAGCCGGTGAAGGAAACCTTGCGCAGACGAGAATCCGCCATGATCGGCTCGGAGATAGCAGACGCAGACTTACCGGAGACCACGTTGACCACGCCAGCCGGAACGCCAGCATCAATCATGGTCTGTGCGAAGTACTGGGTGGTCAGCGGCGTCAGCTTGGCCGGCTTCACCACCATGGTGCAACCAGCGGCGATGGCCGGTGCAATCTTACGGGTAGCCATGGCCAGCGGGAAGTTCCACGGAGTGATAAGCAAGCACGGGCCCACCGGCTTACGACGGGTCACCATGCGCAGGGTGCCCTCCGGCGCCGGCAGGGTACGGCCGTAGTCACGAACGGCCTCCTCGCTGAACCAACGCAGGTACTCAGCGCCGTAAGTAACCTCACCGTAGGACTCTGCCAGCGGCTTGCCCATCTCCAGGGTCATCAGCGCAGCGAACTCGTCCTTGCGCTCCTGCACCAGGTCAAAAGCACGGCGCAGCAGGTTGGAGCGCTCGCGGGTGGACGTGCGTGCCCACTCATCCTGCACGGCGCAGGCGGCGTCCAAAGCCTTCTTCGCATCCTCAGAAGTAGCGGAGGCAAGGGTGGCGATAACTTCACCGGTTGCCGGGTTTTCCACGTCGAAAGTGGATCCATCGGAGGCGTCTACCCACTCACCGTTAATCAGCAAGCCAGTCGGAACCTTGGCCAGCAGCTCGTCAATATTGACCTTGTTGTTTTCACTCATGGTTCTTTTTTACCCTCCCAAATGGAATTTGTCTGCCAGTTGGCGTGCCGCACCCGAAAGAAGTTGAACATCCGCCCCAACCAGGGCAAATGATGCGCCGGAAGCTATGTATTTCTGGGCCTGTTCAAGGTTGAAAGCGTTGACGCCTACCTTCTTTCCGGAAGCGCGCACGGCTTCAAATGTGTGATTAACCGCCTCGATCACATCCGGATGGGTCTGCTGACCCAGCAGCCCCATGGAGGCCGCCAGATCAGAGGGACCGACGAAGATGTTGTCCACCCCGTCAAGAGCCACGATTTCTTCCACGTTCTCTACCGCGGTCGCAGACTCAATCTGCACCGTGAGGCTCACCGTATCTGAGGCATTGGCGAGGTAGTTCTCCACGCCGTTCCAGCGTGAGGAGCGGGCCAGCGCCGAGCCCACGCCGCGCACGCCGCGGGGAGGGTAGTGCATGGCTGCTACGGCAGCCTCGGCTTCCTCGACGGTATCAATCATGGGCACCATCAAGTTTTGTACACCCAGGTCAAGGTACTGTTTGATGAGTGCCGTGTTGTTTACTGGCACGCGGACCACGCGCGTCACGCCGTAGGCGTCGGTAGCCCGCAGCAGAGAGAGGATGGTTTCGAGGCCATAGGGCGAGTGTTCGCCGTCGATCAGCGTCCAGCTAAAGCCAGCCGAGGCGATGATCTCCGCTGCAGCCTCCGAGCCGGAACAGATCCAGGCGCCAACGAGCGGCTGCTCGGCCTTTTCTAGGACGTCCGCGAAAGTGGGCGGCAGCTTTACTGGAATCGGCATGTGATGGACCCCAACTTTCCATAGTCTGCATGGACGGTATCGCCCGGTTCAACCCACATGGGCTTGGTGAAGGAACCGGCCAGGATGATGTCGCCGGCGGCAAGGCTATCGCCGTGCGCATGAAGCTTGTTGGCAAGCCAAGCCACGCCCATTGCCGGGTGGTTGAGCACAGCCGCGGCCACACCCGTATCTTCGATGGATTCGTTGCGGTAGAGCAATGCAGACACCCAGCGCAGGTCGACGTCTGCGGGATCCACCGGGTTGCCGCCGTAGATCATGGCGCCGAGGGCTGCGTTATCCGAAATGGTGTCGACAATGGTGCGTCCCTCCATCTCAATGCGGGAGGAGAGGATCTCTAGAGCAGGGACGACATACTCAGTAGCGCGCAGCACGTCGAAAATGCTGCAATTCGGCCCCTTTAGCTCCTCCTTGAGCACGAAGGCCAGCTCAACCTCGATGCGGACGTTGGAGAACTGCGCGTGCTCGATAGTGGAGCCGTTCTCATAAACCTGGTCTTCAAAGATTGCGCCGTAGTCCGGTTCGGTAATTCCCGTGGCCTCCTGCATAACCTTGGAGGTCAGGCCAATCTTACGACCGACGAGACGGCGCCCGTCTTCGATGCCGCGGCGCACCCACTCGCGCTGCACCGCGTAGGAGTCCTCAATGCTCATCTCCGGGAAACGGGCGGTCAGCAGCGGGACCATCGACCGGTCCTTTTCGGCTTGCGCCAATTCATCTGCGATAGCGATGTGCTGTTTCTCATCCAGCATGTATTTCGCTCCTTACTGTGTTATTGAACGTGACTGTGGTGTTGTAATGGTTGTTAAACGTTGCGGTTTCACGTGAAACGACAACGCGGCCCCGCGTTATGTGCGCATTATCGACGCCGCGGGACCACGTTAATCAACCTGAGTGCTTAGGCCGTTTTAGAGCTGGTTACCCAGCTTGTACTCGCCCTGCTTCCACTCCGGCATCTCCTCCGAGTCTTCCTTACGGGTGTAGGAGAAGCCGTCCGCACCAATGGTGGCCTCGAGCTCGGACTCATCCTCGCGAGCGACCAGCGGCACCGGGTTGCCATCCAGGTCGAGGACGGTGGAGCCATCGCGGTACCAGGACGGAACAACCGGGGTTCCCCACCAGTCACGGCGCTGGTTATCGTGGACATCCCAGGTCACGACCGGGTTATCCGGGTCGCCGGTGTAGTAGTCCTGGGTGTAGATCTCTACGCGGTGGCCATCCGGGTCACGCAGGTACAGGTAGTAGGCGTTGGAGACGCCGTGGCGGCCCGGGCCGCGCTCAATGCGGTCGGATTCGCGGAGCGCACCCAGCTTGTCACAAATCGCGATGATGTTGTGCTTCTCATGGGTAGCAAAGGCGATGTGGTGCATACGCGGGCCATCGCCACCGGTCATGGCGGTGTCGTGCACCGTCGGCTTACGACGCATCCATGCAGCGTAAACGGTTCCTTCCTCATCGCGAATGTCCTCGGTGGTGCGGAATCCGAGCTCTTCCATGTACTTCACTGCGGCAGTAACGTCCGGAGTGATCTGGTTGAAGTGATCGAGGCGAACGAGCGCACCAGGGATGTGGGCGTCGTATGCCCAGGCCAGACGCTCACGGTGCTCAACCTCGTAAAAGAACTCGTACGGGAATCCCAACGGATCCTGTACACGCACGGAGTCACCGATGCCCTTGACGAAGCCATCCTTGTTACGGCGAACCTCGCAACCACGCGCCTTGTAGAACTCCTCGGCGAGGTCCAGATCCTCCGGCGAACGAACGCGGAAGGAGAATGCAGCGACGGCAGCGACGGGGCCCTGACGCAGCACGAGGTTGTGGTGGATGAACTCCTCGTAGGTGCGCAGGTAGATTTCGTTCTCGTTTTCCTCGGTCACGACGAGACCGAGGGTGTCAACATAGAACTTACGGGATGCAGCGAGATCGGTAACGATGATCTCCATGTAGGCGCAACGCAGAATGTCGGGGGCCTGAATGTCAGCCATGATGGCTCCTTAGTGTGAATTAGTAATGGGGGAGTGGAGGGGGCGTGTAGACGTTACTGGTCCTGCTTGCCAAAGACCGGGTTGTGCACCTTATCCAGGTTGATGTGGACGGCCTGCTGATCGGTGTAGAAGTCGATCGAGCGGTAGCCGCCCTCGTGGCCCAGGCCGGAAGCCTTCACGCCGCCGAAGGGGGTGCGCAGGTCGCGGACATTGTTGGAGTTGAGCCACACCATGCCGGCCTCAACGTTCTGGGCAAAGTTGTGGGCACGCTTCAGATCCGAGGTCCACACATAGGCGGCAAGACCATACTTCGTGTTGTTCGCCAGCTCGAGTGCCTCTTCGTCGGTATCGAACGGGGTGATAGCAACAACGGGGCCGAAGATTTCTTCCTGGAAGATTCGTGCGTCCGGCTTGACGTCAACGAAGACGGTCGGCTGGACAAAGTTGCCTTCCGGGAAGCCTTCCGGACGCTCGCCGCCGGCGGCCAGGGTGGCCTCCTGCTTGCCGATCTCGATGTAGGAGGTGACCTTCTCGTAGTGCTCCGGGTGCACCAGGGCGCCGACCTCGGTGGTCGGATCGGAGGGCAGGCCCACCTTCACGCGCTTAGCCTGGGCGGCGTAGCGCTCCACGAACTCATCGTAGATATCGCGCTGAACCAGGATGCGGGAGCCGGCGGTGCAACGCTCACCGTTGAGGGAGAAGACGCCGAAGATGCAGGCGTCAATAGCTGTCTCCAGGTCGGCGTCGCTGAAGACGATGGCCGGGGACTTGCCGCCCAGCTCCATCGACAGGCCCTTGAGGTGCGGGGCTGCGTTGCCGAAGATGATCTGGCCGGTGCGGGATTCACCGGTGAAGGAGATCAGCGGGACGTCCGGGTGCTTAACCAGCGGGTCGCCGGCGTAGCCTTCCTCGCCGAAGCCGTTGACCAGGTTAAAGACGCCCTTCGGGAGGCCGGCCTCCTCGAAGATGCCTGCCCACAGCTGTGCGGAAAGCGGAGTGAACTCGGCCGGCTTGAGGACGACGGAGTTACCGGTGGCGATGGCCGGGGCGAGCTTCCAGGACTCCAGCATGAACGGGGTGTTCCACGGGGTAATCAGGCCCGCCACGCCAATCGGCTTACGGTTGACGTAGTTGATCTGGCGGCCCGGTACCTTGTAGGCGTCGTCAGCCTGGGCGACAATCAGGTCAGCGAAGAAGCGGAAGTTCTCCGCAGCACGCTTGGCCTGACCGTTGGCCTGGGTGATCGGCAAGCCGGAGTCGAAGGATTCCCAAGCAGCGAGCTTGTCTGCGCGGCTTTCGACGATGTCGGCGATCTTGTTGAGGACGCGGGCGCGCTCACGCGGCAGCGCCTTAGACCATGGGCCGTTCTCGAAGGCGTCCTTCGCGGCGGCAACCGCCTTGTCAATGTCCTCCGGCTTACCAGAAGCGGCCTTGATGTAGGCCTTATTGGTTACCGGATCGAGGACCTCGAATTCATCGCCGTCAATCGACGGGACAAACTCACCGTTGATGTAGTGAAGAATCTTCTCTGGAAGGTCGGTGGGCTTAGCAGCATCGTTGTTGATAGCCATGAGTGCTGTGAACTCCTTAATCGTTTTTCTTGCGATAGGTGTTGAGGGTGGCCAGTCGGTGTTGCCTGGCCACTTTTTCTATGTAGGCGGGTTCCGCGCCAGCCTCAATGAGGCTGACCAATTGCTCGTGCTCGCGCGTTGACTCTTGGGCTCTCTCCGGCACGTAGCGGAAGGTCGAGACGCGGTGGTATTCCAATTGCTTCCATTGGTCCACCACCAAGTCCTTCAACCTCTCGTTCGGGCACTTGGAGAAGAGAACGCTATGAAATTCTTTGTTGAGCTGGGTAAATTCTTCTGGATCGTGGTGGATATCGAGCTCCCGCATGCGCTGGTTGATCTCCCGCGCCCGGGCAATATCCTCCGCGTTGAGATACGGGGCGGATTGGGCCGTGGCATTGGCTTCCACGGTGGCCACGATGTCCATGGATTCGTAGTAGGCCTCGCGATTGTAGGTGGTCACGCTGGCACCGACGTTGCGTTCGTAGGTGACCATCCCTTCCGCTTCGAGTTGCCGAATAGCCTCACGGACGGGAACTACGCTGATCCCCAGTTCATCCGCGATTGTTGCCAACACGAGGCGATACCCGGGCTCATAGTCGCGAGTCCGAATCCTTTCACTTATCCAGTTATAGGCTTGTTGGGATTTACTTTCCCCGGCTGGTGCTGCGGTTTGCGTCATTGACCACCTGCCTTTCCATCACGGAAAGCGATGTAGGCTTCCTTGTTCGCTCCGGTCGGCGGGAAGAGCCCATCCAAGCTGGCGCCTTCCTCCACCTGGGAGGCGACCCATTCGTCCTCGTGCTCCTTAGCCAGGGCACCTTCGGCGACTTCGGCTGCGATATCGCGGGGGATGACCACGACGCCGTCATCATCACCAACGATGATGTCACCCGGGAGGACGGTGGCGTTGCCGCAGGAGACAGCGATATCGCTATCCCACGGGACATGCTTGCGGCCGAGCACGCAGGGGTGAGCGCCCTGGGTGAAGACGGGCAGGCCGATCTCCTTCACAGCCTCGTAGTCACGCACGCCACCATCAGTGACAACGCCGGCTGCACCACGTACCTTGGCGCGCAGTGCCAGAATGTCACCCAGTGTTCCGGAGCCGGATTCCTGGCGGGCCTCAATAACGATGACCTCGCCTTCCTTGACGGTGTCGAAGACCTTCTTCTGCTCGTTGAGTCCACCGCCATGAGACTTAAACAGATCCTCACGGCCAGCCACAAAGCGCAGCGTGCGGGCAACACCCACCATCTTGGTTCCCTTGGCCTGCGGGTAGACGCCTTCGATCACGGATTGGTTGATTCCGCGCTGTCGCAGCTGGGCGGACAGGCCGGCGGTCGGTGCCTTCTCCAACGCTGCCTTGAGCTCTGGGTCGAGCCCGCCCTCATCCTTGGGGGGAAGGCCGGCGGATTCGCGGTCACCGTAGGCGTCCTCGCGCTGCTTATCGTCCACGTAGGGCAGGTTGCCCAGCTGTGGATCGAAGGAAGCGGGGACTTCCTTCACGGTGGTCTTCAACCTGCCGGAGCTCACGCCACCCGGCACGTCAACCTCGACCTCAACGACATCCCCCGGCTCGATAACGGAGGAACCCGCCGGGGTGCCGGTGAGGATGATGTCACCGGTCTCCAGCGTCATGTGCTGGGACAGGTCGGCCACAAACTGGGCGAGCGGGAAGATGAGATCCTCATCAGAAGAGGTTCCCTCCTGAACAACCTCGCCATTGACCCAGGTGCGCAGGCGCAGACCCTTCGGGTCGATCCCTTGGGCGTCGATAAGCTCAGGCCCAATGGGGGTGTACCCGTCACGGGACTTGGAGCGGGTGTTGGAGCCCTTGTCCTGCACCTTGTAGTCATACAGGCCAATGTCGTTCGAAGCCGTCACGTAGGCGACGTGCTTCCACGCATCCTCAAGCGATACGTTGCGGGCCGGGGTTCCGATGATGAGCGCGATTTCTCCCTCGAAAGCCAGCAGCTCCGTTCCCTCGGGGCGTTCAACAACCCGGCCCGATTCAGCCAGCGTGCTGGTCGCCTTGAGGAAGTAGCTCGGGGTCTTGGGCCAGCGACCGCGCTGAGCTGCGCGGGACTCGAAAGCCACATGGACAGCGATCATTTTGCCCGGTTTAACCGGCAAGAACTCAGGTACAGCCATGAAGAATCCTTAATTGTGAACAAATCCTTGCCCAGATCGTATATTATCCCTACCACCACCGCAAGTGGTTCAACTCACACGCATTTCCATATATGGCACACCGCATGCCGAAAGGAACCAGAATGTCGCACACATCTGTCACGCCGGCAATTTCGACGGCCGAACGCCGCCGCGTCGTCGCCGCGACTACCATCGGTACCGCCATCGAGTGGTACGACTACTTCCTCTATGCCGCAGTGGCCGGACTCGTGTTCAACCAGCTCATGTTCGGCCCGCTCGAGGGTGGCCTAGCCACCATCATTTCCTTCCTGACCGTGGGATTGTCCTTCCTGTTCCGCCCGGTCGGCGCGTTCTTAGCAGGGCACTTTGCTGACCGGCTTGGCCGCCGCGTGGTTCTCATGGTCACGCTCATCGCCATGGGAGGTGCGACCACCCTCATCGGCCTTCTGCCCACCTACGAGACCGCTGGAATCTGGGCGCCGATCCTCCTCATCACCTTGCGCATCATCCAGGGCATCTCCGCAGGTGGCGAGTGGGGATCCGCCGTGCTCATGGCTGTGGAACACGCGCCGAATGACAAGCGCGGCCTCTACGGCGCAGGCCCCCAGATCGGCGTTCCTGCCGGTCTGCTGCTTTCTTCCGGCGTGCTCTCCATCATGAACACCATCGCGCCTGGCGACGCCTTCATGAGCTGGGGCTGGCGCGTACCTTTCCTGCTCTCCTTCGTTCTCATCCTGGTGGGCTACCTCATCCGCATGGGCGTCGACGAGTCCCCAGTCTTCGAAGAGATTGCAGAGCGCGAGGAGGAAGAGGCCACCAACCCCATTGGCAAGCTCTTCAAGAATTTCACCCCGCTGGTCCTGGTCGCGGCCCTCGTTTTTGCAGGTAACGGCACCGTCGGCTACATGACTACGGGTGGCTACATTCAGCGCTACGCCACGGATCCCGACGGCCTCGTTGCCCTCGACCGCGGTGACGTCCTCAATGCGGTGACCGTCTCTGCAGTCACGTGGGCATTGATGACTTTGTTCGCGGGATACATCTCCGACTATATCGGCCGCCGAAACACCTACCTCATCGGATTCATCCTGCAGGGAATCGGCGCTGCCGCCCTTTTCCCGCTGGTCAACACCGGTAGCCTGGGGCTTCTCTACGGCGCACTCATTTTCCTGACCGTCGGCCTGGGCCTGACCTATGGGGCACAGTCCGCGATGTACGCCGAGCTCTTCCCAGCCTCCATTCGCGCTACCGGCGTGTCCATCACTTATGCGCTTGGCTCGGTGTTGGGCGGCGCCTTCGCCCCCATGATCGCCGCGTCGCTCGTGGAGGCTACCGGCACCACCTTCGCGGTGTCGGGCTACCTCGTCTCCGCCTCGATTGTCGGCTTCATCTGCGCTTTCATCCTGCGCGAGCGCAAGGGAATCGCACTCGGCGCAGAGCACGAGTCCGAGCAATCTCAGGGACACTTCATCTTCAGCCCGCGCTAGGCGACGTCCTGTGCGCAGATCATTGTGCAGAAGACGCGCATCATATATGATTCTAAAAATAAGACCCAGCTCACATACTCCAGACGCCTTGAACTGAGTCACCATCTCCACGAGCAAAGCTCACAGAGCGATGGGGGAGTAGCTACCACCCCCATCACTCGCTTTTGTTCTCGACCACGACAACCCGCTGACTAAGGAGTCCACAGTGCAGTTCCACCACAACGGCTACGTTTCGGAAGATCCCCGCGTGCACGAGCCCGCCGGGTATGGCATCGATCGCGCCTCTGAGCTTCCCGATGAAATGGACGTCCTCATTGTGGGCTCCGGCCCGGCCGGCATGATCGCGGCCGCGCAGCTAGCAATGTTCCCCGACGTCAACACGCGCATCATTGAGCGCCGTCCTCACCGCCTCGAGTTGGGCCAGGCCGACGGCATCCAGTCCCGCTCCGTAGAAACCTTCCAGGCCTTCGGCTTTGCCAAGGAAATCACGGAAGAGGCCTATGAAATCACCGAGATGTCCTTCTGGAACCCCGATCCGCAGGACCGCTCCAAGATTGTTCGCGGTGCACGCCCGATTGACGACGAACACGGAATCTCCGAGTTCCCCCACCTCATTGTGAACCAGGCTCGCGTGTTGGACTACTTCGCCCGCTACGCACGCCGAGCACCCGGCCGAATCACCCCAGATTACGGCTGGAACTTCGTCTCCCTTGAGGTAGGGGAGGGCGAATACCCCGTGACGGTGCACCTCGAGGATGTCGACGGCAACCCGCGCGACGTACGCGCTAAGTACGTCGTGGGCTGCGATGGCGCGAAGTCCCGTGTCCGTAAGTCCATTGGCTGCTCGCTCAAGGGTGACCAGGCCAATCACGCATGGGGCGTCATGGACGTTGTCGTCGATACTGACTTCCCGGACTGGCGCACCAAGTGTGCCATTCACTCCCAGGCCGGCTCAATCCTGCACATCCCGCGTGAGGGCGGTTACCTCTGCCGCATCTACGTCGACCTTGGCGTCGTGCCCGAGGATGACAACCACAAGGTCCGCTCCACCCCGATTGAGAAGATCATCGAGAAGGCTAACGAGATTTATTCGCCCTACTTCATCGACGTCAAGATGGTCGCTTGGCACTCGGTCTACGAGGTGGGCCACCGACTTGTCGACGCGTTCGACGATAACAACGAGGATCCGCGCGTCTTCCTTACAGGCGACGCCTGCCACACCCACTCGGCCAAGGCCGGCCAGGGCATGAACGTCTCCATGCAGGATGGCTTCAACATCGGCTGGAAGCTCGGCCATGTTCTCGACGGCCGCGCCCCGAAGGAGCTCCTGACCACCTACCACGGTGAACGCCAGCCAGCTGCCCAGAACCTCATCAACTTCGACCGCGAGTGGTCCACCCTCATGGCCACCCCGACCGAAGAGCTCGATGATCCCGAGGCAGTCGAGAAGTACTACGTTTCCGCGGAGGAATTCGCCGCCGGCATGATGACGCAGTACGAAGAAAACCTCATCGTCGGCAGCACCGAGCACCAGAAGCTGGCCGTCGGCTTCCCGGTGGGCAAGCGTTTCAAGTCCTACGAGGTTCTGCGCCGCTGTGACGCGTACCCCCAGCACCTGGGCCACCAGCACACCGCTGACGGCCGCTACCGCATCTACGCCTTCGCTGATGCACCCAAAGCCGGCGAGACCTCAAAGCTCAGCGAGTGGGCTGACAAGGTGGGCCCCATCCTGGCTAAGTTCACGCCCGAGGGTGCCGATGAGAACACCTATTTCGACGTGAAGGCTATCTACCAGCAGACGAACCATCACGAGTACGAGATCCTGGACGCTCCGCTCCTGTTCCGCCCCCGCAACGGCAAGTTCAATATCCCGAACTGGGAGAATGTTTTCAATGCTCTGCCGGGAGACAAGGACATCTTCCACACCCGCGGCATTTCTCGCGACGGTGCCGTCGTCATCGTTCGCCCGGACCAGTACGTGGGAGCGGTCCTTCCGCTCGATGACCCAGCTGCCATCGAGGACTACTTCTCTTCCGCGCTCATCAAGCTCACGTAGTTCGTTTCAAGCTCAAGGAGCTTGAAACTGAAAGGGGCCCAGCACAACGCTGCCTGACTTAGGTCATGGGTGGGTGAGTAACGTCACTCTTGACACTGTTACCTGTTGGTT
>NZ_KV818301.1:0-176029 GCF_001814885.1 Corynebacterium sp. HMSC068G04
AAGCGCCATCCGGCATACACCAACCGCGATACGCATACGACGTATCGCAGCCAAAATGATAAAATCAACCAACACAAAAAGTACATTGGCACACTATTGAGTTCTCAAACATCATCCGCACACCCCAACAAAAATTAACCAAACGTTAACCCTCTTGCGGCGGCCCGAACAACCTTACCCAACAAGCTCAACCAAAGTCAAACCCGCCGAACAAACATTGCCCGAACATCTACCACCAGTTAACCTCCCGGCTACCTCGCGGCGACTTCGATAAATATACGCACACCCCCAACAAACAACAAATCCCCAGCTAGAGCACCTTTTGGCACTCTTCCTGGGGCGGTTTTCTGGCTGTCAGGCAGTCCACCTGAATGTTAATAGCTAGTGGTAACAGGCCAACAGCCCATCCGGGCCATCAATAACTGTGATTGGAGTTTCGAAGATGGGTGTGAGGACCTCATCGCGCATGATCTCCTCCGGTCCCCCGAAGGCAACGATGCTTCCGTCTTTGGCCGCACAGATGTAGTCGGCGTAGCGAGCGGCAAAGTTGATGTCATGGAGGACGATGATGATCGTCCGGCCAAATTCCTTGGCGGCCTTTCGCAAATGCTTCATCATCTCCACAGAGTGAGAGATGTCCAGGTTGTTGAGGGGTTCGTCGAGAAGCACGTAGTCCGTCTCCTGGCAGAGCACCATCGCCACGTACGCGCGTTGGCGTTGCCCGCCGGACAGCTCGTCCAGGTAACGATTCTCTAATTCTCCTAGGCGGAAGAAGTCGATGTAGCGCGAGATCACCTCTTCATCCTCCGTGGTCAAACGCCCTTTGGAGTAAGGGAAACGGCCGAAGCTCACCAGCTGGCGCACGGTCAGCTTCGTAATGAAGTGGTTTTCCTGGCGCAGGATGGAAAGGATCTTCGCCAAGTCCTGCGAGTTCGTGGAGGACACGTCATAACCGGCGACCTCGATGGTGCCTTCGTCGACGTCGAGAAGCCGGCCAATCATCGTCAGCATCGTGGACTTGCCCGCACCGTTGGGGCCGATCAACGCAGTGATGCCGCCGGAGGGGATCTCCAGATCAATGGGGCCGATGTTGGTCTCGCCGGAGTAGGACTTGGACACTTTGGAAAGCTTGATCACAGCTTGCCCTTTCGCAGAATGACCAGAAGGAAGACGCTGCCGCCCACTAGCTCAATAATGATGGAGACCACGCCCTGCGCATAGAAGACGTGCTGCATGAGGAAGTAAGCGCCGGTGAGAACAGCGAAGGCTGTGGCAACCGCCATCGGAAAGAGGAAGCGGTGGTCATAAGTCTCGGCTGCCTGGTAGGCCAGAGTTGCCACAAGGAAGCCAAGGAAGGTCATGGGCCCAACGAGCGCGGTGCTCGTCGCCATGAGAATGGAGACCAAAATCAGCGTGTAGATTGCATTGACCTTGTGATTAACACCTAGATTCGTTGCGGCATCGCGTCCCAAGGCCAACACGTTGAGCTGTCGGGAGTTCAGGAACATTAGCAGCGTCACCGCGAGAACCAGCGGGATGGCGATGGGATAGTACTCGCTCTCCGCGTTGTTAACGGAACCGAAGAGCCGCGCGGTGAGTACGTCGAATTCGCTGGGGGTGAGCATGCGCTGCATAAACGTCGACAGCGAACCGAGGCCACCACCGATAATGATGCCCACGAGAAGCATCGCATGCATGTTGTTGCGTCGGCTGGTCAGCAGCCAGGAGTACAGCACGAGGGACAGGCCCACCATGAGCACGAGCTGCAGAAGGAAGGTTCCCATGTTGCGGGCCTGGGTCAGGCCAGCGGCACCAAGGAAAAAAACCGTGGCTGTATTAATCGCAACGTACAGGGACTCAAATCCCATGATCGAAGGAGTAAGGATCCGGTTATTCGTCACGGTATGGAAAGCCACCGTTGCCACGGACTGGCATACTGCGACGATCGCCATGGCGGTCACCGCATCAGCGCGGCGACGCGCAATGAGCCACCACTTGCGGGTACCGAACTCCATGGGGTTGTCGTAGGCCAACAATCCAAAAGCAAAGACCAGCCCGGCGACGATCAAAGCGCCAAGAATAATCCAGTATTTACGTGCTGCAGCCGCGGATTGAAAACTGCCGACGCTTCGCCGGGCACGAGATGCTTGCACAGGTTCCTTCGTCGCAGGGATAGAGATACTTACCCTCACTTGGTCGACCTCACGATCAAGACGACGAACACGATAGCACCCACAATCCCCAGGATGACCGATACGGGCATCTCAAACGGAGAGATAATTGTGCGGCCAATTAGGTCACACAAGGTCACCGTGGCAATGCCGAGCAGGCAGACCCACGGCAGGTTGGAGCGCAGGTCATCACCGCGCAACATGCTCACTACGTTGGGAACGATGAGCCCAAGGAACGGCAGGGAGCCAACGACGACGGTGACAACGCCCGTCGCCACGGCGATGAGTCCGGTTCCCAGCAGAATCATCCGCTGGTAGTTCAGACCAATATTGGTGGCAATATCCTCCCCTAGCCCAGCGACGGTGAGCTTGTCAGCGTAGAAATATACCGCCACCAAAACCAGCAGGACGATCCACAGGACCTCGTATTGGCCTTCGTAGACGGAAGTAAAGGATCCCATGAACCAAATTCCAAGCTGCTGCAAGGTATCCGTCGCTAGCGCCACGTAGGAGGATACTGCGCTGACAACAGCGCCCAACATAATGCCAATAATCGGCACGATGAGTGAGGAGCGCAGCGCCACGCGGCGCAGGAACGCGAAGAACACCATGGTTCCCACGAACGCAAAGAACACCGAAATGACCATTTTCACCAGCACCGATGAGTGCGGGAAAAGAATCAACGAAAAGAGCAGGCCCAGCCCGGCCCACTCGGTGGTTCCCGTCGTCGTGGGTTCCACGAAGCGGTTTTGGGTCAGCAGCTGCATGACCAAACCGCTCATTGCCATCGCAGCGCCCGCTAAAACGAGCGCCACGGTACGCGGTACGCGGGTGGTGAAGAACATCGCCCAGCCGTCCTCATTATCGAGGATGCTGTACTCCCCCACCATGAGGGAAAGGACCAGAAGCGTGACGACGCCGAGCACGCCGAGGCCCAGCTTCCAGGTCAGCACAGGCTCGCGGGAGTTGCGCGGGCCTCCGGCTGAGCGCTTGGCCGAGGCACTGCTCTTCACCGTCACGGTTTAGTCTCCTCCTTCGCTGCCGAAGAATGGTTAGGCGTTGGCCTTCTCGAAGGCGTCGGCAAGCGCGTTCAAGATCTCGGTGTAGGTAATGATGGACTCATCAATGTAGGTGTCATTCGGTGCCACGTACACGTTGCCTTCCTTCACAGCGGTGACGTTCTTCAGCGCCGCGTTGTCCTTGACCAGCTTCTCCCCCGGGGTGACATCCTGGCCTTCCTTGGAGATAGCGGAATCGCGGTCCATGACGAGGATCCAATCGGGGTTGGACTGAGCAATGGCCTCGACAGAGATATCGTCGCCCTCGTGGTCATCGGAAGCATTGTCGACCTCCAGGGCCGGGGTCAAGCCAAGCAGCTCAAAGACCGGACCGTACACACGCCCGATGCCGGGAGCGATGTATCCAATTTCACCGCCAGAGGTGTTCACAGCCATGACCTTCTGCTCTGGGTTGTAGGCCTTCTTAGCACGCTCAGCAGCGGCGTCGAAATCTTCAATGAGCTGCGCAGCATCCTCTTCGTGGCCGAAGACCTGGCCCAGCGCTTCAGTGTGGCGCTTGAGCTCGTCGAAGAAATCTTCGTCATCACGCGGCTCGAAATCAAGCACTGGGACATCCTCGAGCAGCTTCTCAATATCCTCTTGGTACTGCTCGAAGCGCTGGCCATTCCACACGACGTCCGGCTCTGCAGCTACCAAACCTTCAAGGTCCGGCTCCTTGTGGGAGCCCAGATCAACCTCGACCGTGTCCTCGTTGTAGGTGTCACGCAAGGACTTCGGGACCAGCGGCAGCGGCGCGGCAGCAAGGTCGATATCCCACTGCGCCAGGACAGAAAAAGCGCGGTTATCCGTCACCGCAGGGTTCTCCACCGGCAGGGTGACTTCCTTTGAACCGAAATTATCTTCCACGGTGATGGTGGACGCGCCTGCCGCCGCGGATTCGGTCGGCTCAGCGGTCTCCTCAGACTGACTGGAAGAGCAGCCAGTGAGGGCAAGCGCTGCCACCGAGAGAGTAGCGGCAAATTTAGCGGCGGTCGTGCCCGCGGCACGGCGAGAAAGGTTAAACATAGCTTCCTTGCATATTAGGTGTGGCTAACCACAGTTGGCAAATAAGGGCAGCGCCTAACCTAACTCAAGTAAAGCTTACCTTTCAAGCATGCTGATGTTTCCTAATTCACGACGGGGGTAGCCGGCCGCCGACCGATGCCCCGTGACGTGCCATTTCAATTGTGTGGGCTTCTACCCCTCCTCAGCAATGAGATCGCCAACCGCCACTGGCCCTTCCCTATCGAAATCCTCCCGTGCCGCGCGGCGGAAGTCCGCATCCGCGAGGAAATCAAGGGCAACCTGAGCTAACCCTGCCGCCGAATCAACGGCCGCATCTACCGCCTGCAGCGTGGCAGCCCAGCGTGCAAAGTCCTCCGTGTGCAGGGCCACGTCGGTGGGCGATACCTTCACCATTGGATGCAGGCCGGGCACGAGGTGAGAGACATTGCCAAAGTCAGTCGAGGCGGCCACCGTATCCGGCACCGTCCCAGCGGGCAGCGCGGTGCGTCCGCGGCGCGCCTGCGTGGCCGACCACCGCTCCACCAGCGCCGCGTTGTTGCGCACGGGCAGGGTCATCGGGTGCTCATCCCAATCAACCTCCACCTCAACACCGGCCATAAGTGCAGCGCCCCGAACGATGTCTTCCACCCTGGCGGACAGATCCATGAGTGTGCGCGTCCCCAACGAGCGCACGTAAATAGTCATATCCGCCTCGCTCGGGATGATGGAGGGGCGATCGCCGCCGCTCATGATGGCGTGTACCCGATCCGAGGGCGGCATTTGCTGCCGCATCAGCCCAATCCCCTGGTAGGCCAGGCTCGCAGCATCAAGCGCATTGCGCCCCATGAAGGGTTGGGAGCTGGCATGCGCGGCCACGCCACGATAAGTCACGCGTAGGATGCGCCGACCCACCCAGGCATGCGCGCCAATGTCATAGCCAAAGCCATGGATCATCACCGCGGCATCCACGCCGTCGAGGCTGCCACCGCGGATCATGTATTCCTTGCCGGAATGACCTTCCTCCGCTGGGGTCCCCTGGAGGAGGATGCGGCCGGACATGGGAGGGGCGTCGTCCAGCACGGCAGTAGCCGCCAAGAATCCAGTAACGCCCGCCGCGGCAATGACGTTATGCCCGCACGCGTGCCCGATCTGGGGCAGGGCATCGTACTCCGCCAGGATGGCCACGGTGGGATGCCGTTCAGGGTCGAAATCTGCACTCTGCCACGAGGCCTCGAACGCGGTCTCCACGCCATAAACCCCGCGGCGCGTGGAGAAGCCGTGCTCTTCAACGAGGTCCGCCAGTACCGCCATGGAACGATGTTCTTCGAAGGCCGTTTCAGGGTGAGCGTGCAGGTCCGCGACGATGTGCGCGGCCTTCTCCCGCAAGGCCTCAGCCCGCGCGGCCGCCGCGTCCCAGAGCTTCGCTTGGCCTGGGTAGTCTTCTTCCTGTTTTTCCGGTGGTGCTGCAGACGCCACGCGCTTGGCGACGCCCTCCTCCATCGCTTCCAAATACGCTGTCGATGGATTGTTGCGTTGGTTCATGCGCTTAACCAATCATGACGTTGTTGCCCGGTCCCAGCGGAAGGTCCACGTAGAACCAGATGGCCAGCAAGATCGCCCACGCGGTAAAGAATGGGACCACGAAGGGCACGAGGCGCGACATCAGCGTTCCCAAGCCTGCCTCGCGTTCGTAGCGCTGGAGGAAGCCGAGCATGACGATCATGTACGGGTTGAGCGGGGTGATGATCTGGGTTGCGGAATCGCCGACGCGGAATGCGCCTTGGATGAAGGCCGGCTCATAGCCCAGCAGGGCAAACATGGGCACGAAGACCGCGGCCATGAGCGTCCACATGGAGGAGCCAGAAATAATCAGCAGGTTCAGGCAGGACGCCAGGACGATGAAGGCGAAGATGGCCGGGAAGCCCGTCAACCCGATGGATTCCAGGAAGGCAGCGCCCTTCACCGCGGTGAAGGTGCCGATACCGGTCCAGGCGAAGAGAGCCACGAACTGGCCCAGGATGAACGCCAGGATAAGGAAGCTCATCATGTCCTTGAGCGCGCCGATCATCATGTTCACGACATCGGTGATGCCCTTGACCGTGCCGACTACCTTGCCGTAGACCACGCCGAGCACCAAGAAGTAGGCGAAGACGATGAAGACGATGGAATTCAGCAGCGGGGACTTGGGCAAGAAGCCACCCTCTTCATTGCGCCACGGCGATTCTGGCAGAAGGACTGCGAAGAGAATGATGGCGGTGAGGATGACCGTGGCCACACCGGACCAGATGAGGCCCTTGGATTCGGCCGGGCGCAGCTCAGCGGTGAGCTCTTCGCCATTCTCGTCGCGGTCACCGCGCTCGGCGGCATCCTCAGGATCGATATCTTCCTCGGTGGGAACTTCCTGCTGCCACATGCGCGGCTCGATCACCTTGTCGATGATGAAGCCGGCCAGCACACCGAGCACGATGGAAGAAGCCACGTTAAAGTAGTAATTCGACATGGCGTTAACCGGAGCGAACTCAGTATTCGGCAGGGTCTCCATGACCGCGGTCGTAATACCGGCAAAGAGCGCGTCCAGGGAAGTTGGCACCAAGGCGGTGGAATAGCCCGCACCCACGGCGGCGAAGCCGCCGATCAGACCCGCCACCGGATGACGGCCCGCAGCCTTGAAGACCATGGCGGCCAGCGGCGGGACGATGACGAAGGCGGCATCCGCCATGACGGAGGCGGTCACGCCGATAACGCCGACGGCGTACGGAAGCAGCCACGGTTTCGCGGAACCGAAGAGCTTGCGAATCAACGCCGAGAGCATTCCGGAGCGCTCCGCCACGCCAACTGCCAGCATGATGGGCAGCACTGTCACCAGCGGCGGGAAGTTGATGTAGTTCTCACCCATTGTGGTGGTGAACCACGTGAGCCCCTCACCGGTGAACAGGCCTTTGACCGGCTGGATCTCATCCGATCCGGGAATCTTAATCTCGACGCCCATCTTCGCCATGATGGTGGAGAGAACGCCTGTGATCAGGAAAAGAATCAGGAAGATGGTGAAGGGCTCCGGCAGCTTGTTGCCGATGTACTCGACACCATTGAGGAACTTATCCAGCATTCCCCCACTGGACTGTTGACTCGATTTTTGCTCAGCCTTGGCGGGATTTTCTTTCGACTTCTCCGTGGTACCAGCGCCGCCTTGTGGCGCTGCATTGGATGGGCTGTTCATGGGTACTCCTGTCGTAGGGGTCAGTCCCAGTGTTCCACGTCACACTGTTGAAGAAAGGCTACCACGGGAATGTAACCTGGGTAACAAATATTTTCCTTCTTCGTCACATTTTCCCGGCCAGCCGTCCTCCGCTTTCGCCCCGCGCCCCTACACCCCTCACGGGATTCTCATTACGCTCACTGCAAATAGCGCCCCAAAATCGACGCCGTTTTTAGCCCCTTATCTACCGTGAACAACACTGAGAGGTGTCCATTAGCCCTGAGTTGGCAATGATGCTCGCTTTTCACGATTTTGTTGGAGACTATCTGCGCTCCCAACGGACTTCGCCGTCAACGACCTGTGCCGTGGGGCTCATCCCTGCATAGGCAGCGACATGCTGTGAGGCTAAGTGCTCGGGATGGATATGAGCGATGAGATGCGTAATGCCTCGCTCCGCAAGATAAGCGCTAAGCAGTTTCACGGCTTCCTTGGCGTATCCATGCCCCTGCCACTGTTTCCCAATCACCCATGCGATCTCCGTCGCATCACCGCTGCGGGGCACAGTCGCCTGGACGTAACCTATCGGTTGCTTACTCGAACCGAGGGTGACGATGAGATTGATCCATTCTTCGGTACCGTCGCTCGAGCCGCCTCGGGTTTGGAACGCGTACCGTCGCGCAAGCTCATCAGCAGAAGGCGGCTCACCACCCGTAAACGTGTACAGGGCACGGCTGGAAAGCACAGTAGCCATCTCGGTAGCATCCTCGACACGAAGCGGCCTTAAGTCGATAGGCATCTTTATCGCCATAGTTCACCACGCAAGATTTGATCAGTCACTAGAACATTAACGCTTCTGCTGACGACGAAGTTCCGAGCGCCCTCTCACCAAGAGCGCTTTTCACCCATCGCTACACTCACGGTAAATAGTGGCCCAAAATCGACCGTTTTTAGCACCTTATCTACCGTGAGCGTCGTCGGCTTCCCAGACGTCACTCCCCGCATTCAGCGTCGTCAACGCTCGAGGGCACCAGCCCATAAAGCCGGGCGAAAGGATCCCACTCGCAATCGCGATGCGGCTCGTATTCCGCAAAGTTGACAGAGTCGATGGCAACAGCTTCGGAGCTGAGGTACTCAATGAGTGCGACCGTCATGTCCATGCCCGCCGCCACGCCTGAGGAGGTCCATCGATTACGGTCGTGCACCCACCTCGCCTTGGGCTTCCAAGTCACGGACTCCCCGAAGGAGCTCGCCCACGCAAAGGCACGCTTGTTGCTCGTCGCGGCGTAGCCCTCCAAGAGCCCTGCCGCGGCCAATACCGCAGAACCCGTGCACACGGAGGCAACCCACGGTGCTTGTGCGCCCAACCCACGAAGCCACGACAGAAAAGATTCGTCCCCTACGAGCTGCCGGGTTCCTTTACCGCCGGGAACGAGGAGAGCGTCGGTCGGCCCAATCTGCCCATAAGAAATCGTCGGCACCACTTCCACGCCCTGCGAGCTTGCAACTGGCTCGCCCGTCGGCCCGGCGAAAACCACGGTGATGTCAGGCACCGCTTGAAGCAGCTGGACGGGTCCGAAGACGTCGAGAAGCTCAAAGCCTTCAAACAAGACGACAGCGATGCGGAGAGATTCGGTATCCATGCGGCCATCCTAAAGCAGGCCCTATGAGCACGGACGAGCATCTGGGACCCGGGTTCAATTCCCGGCGGCTCCACACACTAAGAGACCCCAGATAGCGCACTTTCTGATTGGAGTTTTGGCGGAGCTGCCTTAGACCGTGACAATCTGCTCATGGGACTCTACCCTGGTTGTTGATACGTCACCAATAGGAGTGTTTAGCCAATGAAAGCATTCGGATTCTTAAGCTTCGGACACTACGCATTCGGGCGCCAGCGCGGACCGTCCGCCGAAAAAGTCGCGAAGATCCACCTGGAAATCGCCCAGGCTGCAGATGAGATCGGCGTGAACAACGCGTCTTTCCGCGTCCACCACTTCGTACCGCAAGCCTCAGCCCCGATGCCGCTACTCGGCGCAGTCGCCGCCACCACCAAGAACATCGAGGTGGGTACCGGCGTGATCGACATGCGCTACGAAAACCCACTTTACCTCGCCGAAGAGGCCGCCTCCCTTTACCAGCTCTCCGGCGGCCGCGTGGCCTTGGGCGTCTCGCGCGGCGCCCCGGAGGTTGCCGAGCGCGGCTGGGAGGCTTTCGGCTACAAGGGCGAGGCCCCCAACGGCGCGGACGTGGCGCGCGGCCACCTCGAGGCGTTCATGGCCGCGGTGGACGGCAACGGGTTTGCCACCGCCGCACCCCTCGACCGCCAGTACCCGAATATGTTCCAGCCCGGCTCTGCCCTCCCCGTCTTCCCCATGGCACCGGATCTGCGCAAGCACATTTTCTACGGCTCCGGCACTCACACTTCGGCAGAGCAGACCGCCAGGGACGGACTAAACCTAATGTCTTCCACCTTGGTTTCCGAGACCACCGCCGCGACCTTGGGTGAGATCCAGGCGGACCAAATCAGCCGCTACCGCGCCGCGTGGAAGGAAGCAGGCCACGACTGGACCCCGCGCGTGTCCGTCTCCCGCTCCATCTTCCCCATCGTGGACGGCGCCGATATGCAACGTTTCGGCATGCACGCCTCAGGCTCCGACCAAGTGGGCGTGCTGCCCGACGCCGGTGCTTCCACCTTCGGCCGCACGTATGCCGCCGAGCCTGACAAGCTCATCGAGCAGCTCAAGGCCGACCCGGCCGTGATGTCCGCCGACACCCTGCTGATCACCATCCCGACCGGCATGGGTGTGGACGTCAACGTGAAGATTCTCGAAAACTTCGCAACCCATGTCGCCCCTGCGCTGGGCTGGCAGCCGAACACCGAGGGGCCGGTCACCGGTTACCCGATCGACTAATCCGCCCCCTTCACACAAGAAACCCGCTGGCCGTTATGGCCAGCGGGTTTGCTGCTATTTGTGGAGCCGCCGGGAATTGAACCCGGGTCCTTCGTCACCTCGCCAGGGCTTCTCCGTGCGCAGTCTGCACAGGATCTCTACTCGGCCCTCCGGCTCGGGCAAACTCGCTCCGGATGATGGGCCCAGTTGCTCTCAAAGTCCCCAACCGGCCGAACAACAAACCGGTCAGGCAAGTTCCTTAGTCGATGCCAGGATCTAGGTCAGGAACGAAACCTAGGCTGACAGACACGCGTCGCTGTAATTAGGCAGCGAGGGCGTAGTCACGCTGAGAGTTCTTCTCTGCGTTTATTGGTTGCTACGACGCTTAACGGTGGTCTCTAGCCTGCACCGGCACGCTTCCCCTGGCTCAATGTACGAAGTCGAAACCAAGTCGACCCCTCATTTACACATTGCTGTGAAAGCTGCGCAGAACGCATCTTTATGCGCCCTACGGTTCGTTCAACGCTACTGCACCTGCCCCTATTCCCGCAAGCTTCACCCCAGGCCACATGAGGCATAGCTTTCATAAGCACCCCCTTGTGATTAGCATCAACTTAAACGCTGTTAAGGTGTGTGAGTCCGATACTCCTACTTTGTTAAAGGCTGCAAAGTGAGCACACATACCGAAACCACCAGTTCCCCGGAAGACGCTAAACGCCCAGCAAGCAACACCGAGTGGGCCATCTCGCTCTTCGGCACCGCCGTAGGCGCCGGCATTCTTTTCCTCCCCATCAACGCGGGCAGTTTCGGCTTCTGGCCCCTCCTCGCGGCCACGATTCTGATTGGGCCGATGACATACTTCTCCCACCGCGGTCTGGCCCGCATGATTTGTGCGTCACCACGCCAGGGCGAGGACATCACCGCAGTGGTCACGGACTATTTCGGCAAGAGCGCAGGTTTTATCATTTCGGTGATTTATTTCTGCGCCATCTTTCCCATCGTCCTCATTTATGGCGTTTCGATCACCAATACGGTCAACAGCTTCATCGTCAACCAATTAAATGGACCCACGATTTCACGCCCGCTGTTGTCCTTCCTCCTCGTGGGCATCATGACCATCGTCTTCGCCTTTGGCCAACGTATGGTGCTGGCCGTTACGCAGTTCTTGGTCTACCCGCTAATCTTCTGCCTCGGCGCACTGTCCATCTACCTCATCCCGCGCTGGGATATCGCCTCCTTCATGGAGGTGGGCAACAGTGATTGGCGCGTCGTCGGTGCTGTCGCCCTCATCATCCCCGTGCTGGTATTCTCCTTTAACCACTCCCCCGCGATTTCCCAGTTCTCCTTGGCCATGGTCGCCGCACACGGCCGCGAGAAGAGCTCCGAGAACGCCTCGCGCGCGCTGGCCCTAACCGCAATCCTGCTCACTGTCTTCACCATGTTCTTCGTGTGGTCCTGCACTCTCACGCTTGGTGCGGACGGCCTCGCCGAGGCCCGCGAGCAAAACCTGCCGGTCCTGTCTTACCTGGCCAACGTCACCGGTGTTCCGGTCTTGGCTTTCCTCTCCCCGATCATCGCGATGATCGCAATTATTTCCTCCTACTTCGGGCACGTGCTGGGAGCTACCGAGGGCGGCAACTTCCTGCTACGCAGCGCCGCTCCGCGCGCCACCGAGAAGCTCTCGGAGAAACAACTCAATTCCATCATGCACGGCATCATCTTTGTCTGTGCGTGGATCGTGGCCATTATCGATCCGTCGATCCTGGGCCTCATTGAGGCCATCGGCGGCCCCTTCATCGCCTCGATTCTCTACCTGCTGCCGATGTATGCCATCCACCGCATCGACGCGCTCAAGCAATTCCGCGGCCGTGCCAGCAACGTCTTCGTCGTCATCACGGGTCTCATCGCCGTCGGCGCCACCATTTGGGGGCTATTCGCCTAGCTCTCCTTTAACCACGCCTTCAACACAGTGGCGTGGTTGACCTCGCGGTCCTTGGCGGCGAAAAGTAGGGTGACGTCGCCAAGCTCAGCAAGCTGGCACAGTTGCTCCAGCTCTTCGCCGTCGTTCTCGTCGAGCTCCGCGCGGTAGCGCCGTGCAAACTCCTCGAAGGCATCGGCATCGTGCCCCCACCACTTACGCAATTCCGGACTGGGCGCGACACTTTTGAACCAGTGGTCATAGGACAGACGCTCCTTGGCCACGCCACGGGGCCAGAGCTTATCGACGAGCACCGCTGCCCCACGCGGCTGCTCATCTTCCCGAATAACGTCATGAACCTTAGCCGTATAAATCATGGCTTCCAGGTTAGGCGTTAATCCCCTTTACGCGCCGGCCCAGCTCGCGGGTAATGTCGCGGTCCTGGTCGCGGCGCTTAATCGCCTCGCGCTTGTCATAGTCCTGCTTACCCTTGGCCAAGCCGAGCTCGCACTTGGCGCGGCCATTCTTCAGGTACACCTTGAGCGGAATCAGCGTCTTATTGCCATCGCGCACCTGGCCCATAAGCTTGTCAATCTCCCGGCGGTGCAGCAGCAGCTTACGTGTGCGCTTGGGTGAGTGGTTCGTCCACGTGCCCTGGGAATACTCCGGGATGTGAAGGTTGCGGATGTAGACCTCGCCGTCGTCGATGGTGGCGAAGGCGTCTGCCAACGAGATCTTGCCTTCGCGCATCGACTTAATTTCGGTGCCCACGAGCACCATGCCGCATTCTAGGGTGTCGAGAATGGTGTAGTCGTGGCGGGCACGTCGGTTGGTGGCCAAGGTCGAGTTATTGTCGACGGCCGCCTTTTTCTTCTTTGCCTTCTTCGCCATAGTTCGCACTATATTACGCTACTGCCAGGCACAACCCACAACAGGCCTGTTGGGCTATGTCCGCACATAGGCGCGCATGGTCACCTGTGCGGTCAGTGCAGCGCACAGGATTGCCACGAGCCCCACGATAGGCAGAGCCGTCCACACGTCGCCTGCGGTCACCGGGGCCAGAAGCTGATTGTGGTACAAGTCCTTCAGTGCCGGATCGATCACCGTGTTCTTTCCCACGATGACACCGACCCCGGCGAGGATGACACCGCCGAGGGAACCAAGGACCGCCTCCATGATGAAGGGCGCGTGGGTAATCCACCGCGAGGCACCGACCATGCGCATGATCGCGGTCTCTCGCTGGCGCTGATAGGCGGCGATCTGCACCATGTTCGCAATCAGCATGATGGCGGCCAGCGCCATGACCGCTGCCAGGACGAAGGTGGCATTCCGGATGGCGTCGAGGTTGCCGGCGGCGCTGCGCACCTCCTCCTGCTGATCGATGATGTCGCTGACGGCGGGGTCGGACGCGATGGCGTCGATAGGCGCAGTATCCGTCGGGTCCTTCAGCCGCACATGGAAGGCCGCCGGCAGCGCGTCAGGGGAGGTTTCCTCAACCATGACCGGGTCGGTTTCCTTAAACAGTTCCACGAAGCGCTCATAAGAATCTTCGCGGCTGCGGTAGCTCACGGACTCGATATCTTCATCCGCTTCCAGCTTCTTCTTCAGCCCAGCGCAGGCGGAGTCCTTACACTCCGGATCATTGGCAGAAATATCCTCGTTGAGCTGGACCATGACCTCGACGCGCTCGAGGTAGATATCCTTGGTTTCGTTGGTCATCTGCGTGACCAGGACGCCGGCCACCACCAAGGCCACCGAAATGGCCGTGGTGATCACCATGGCGATGGTCATGGTGATATTGCGCCCGAGCCCCTTGAAGGCCTCTCTAAAAACAAAGCCCAGATTCACCTAGACCGCCTCCCCATACATCGCGTTCTTCTCATCGCGCACCAGCGTGCCGTTGTGCAGCTCAATGACGCGCTGGCGGGCCTCGTTCACCGCGCGCGCATTGTGCGTCGACATCACGACCGTCGTCCCGCGCCGGTTGATCTTGGTGAGCAGAGACATGATTTCCGCGGCGGTGGAGGGATCGAGGTTACCCGTGGGTTCGTCGGCAAGCAGCAGCTTGGGACGGTTGACAAAGGCCCGCGCAATCGCCACGCGCTGCTGCTCGCCGCCGGAGAGCTCATGCGGCATGCGGTGCTGCTTGGCACCGAGGCCGACCATGTCGAGGACCTCGGGGACCTGCTTGGCAATCCGCGCCTTGCGTTTGCCGATGACCTCCAAGGCAAAGGCCACGTTGTCATAAACGTTCAGCTTGGGCAGCAGGCGAAAGTCCTGGAAAACGTAGCCGATGGACTGACGCAAGCGGTTGACCTCGCGGCCCTTCAGCGTGTTGACGTGGAAGTCCCCGAAATAAATATCCCCCGAGCTGACATTGGTCTCGCGCACCATGAGCTGGAGGAAGGTTGACTTACCGGAGCCGGAGGGGCCGATGAGGAAGACGAATTCTCCGTCTTCGATCTCAAAGGACACCTTGTCCAGCGCGGGCCTAGTGGAGGTCGAATAGACCTTGGACACATTCTCGAAAGTGATCACTTAAGCCACATTAGCAACATTTGTTACTCGGGCCTAGGGCTCCTGCTGCGCCATGCGCCACCGGATCCCGGTTTCCAGGAAGCCATCGATATCCCCATCCAATACCTTGGAAGGGTCTCCTACCTCATAGTTAGTGCGCAGATCCTTGACCATCTGGTACGGGTGCAGCACATAGGAACGCATCTGGTTGCCCCAGGAGGCATTGCCACCCGCGCCCAGTGCATCGAGCTCCGCGCGCTCCTCCTGGCGCTTGCGCTCCAGCAGCTTCGCCTGCAGCACGCGCATGGCAGAGGCCTTGTTCTGGATCTGGGACTTCTCATTCTGACAGGTCACCACGATGCCGGTCGGGATGTGTGTCAGGCGCACCGCCGAATCCGTCGTGTTCACCGACTGACCACCGGGGCCCGAAGAGCGGTAGACATCCACGCGCACCTCCGAGTCTGGTACCTCGATGGAGTCGGTCTGCTCCACCACCGGCAGCACCTCGACCTCTGCGAAGGAGGTCTGGCGGCGGGCTTGGTTATCAAAAGGCGAGATGCGCACGAGGCGGTGCGCGCCCTGCTCCACGGAGAGCTGGCCATACATGTATTCGCCATGCACCACGAAGGTGGCAGACTTGATGCCGGCCTCCTCGGCATAGGAAATGTCGTAGACATCGACTTTGTGGCCGTGCTTTTCCGCCCAGCGCGTGTACATGCGCATGAGCATCTCCGCCCAGTCCGCGGCATCCACACCACCGGCACCGGAGCGGATGTTAATCACCGCTTCGCGCTGGTCATACTCGCCAGAGAGCATGGTGGTCACCTCGAGCGATTCGATGGCGGCGCCAAGCTCCTTCAACTCTGTGTCGACGAGTTCCTGGGAGGCCTCATCGCCTTCTTCTTCCGCCAGCTCCGCCATCACCGGCAGATCCTCAATCCGCCCGCGCAGGGACTGTAACTTGCGCAGCTTTGCCTGCTGCGCCGACAGCTCCGAGGTCACCTTCTGAGCATGGTCGGGGTCGTCCCACAGCGACGGGTCCCCCGCTTGGGCCTCGAGTTCGCGCACGCGCTCGGACACCGCCTCCGGGTCCATCACCTTTTCAATGGAGGTCAAGGTGGCGCTGAGTTCCTCAAGTCGTGCTGTTTGTTCCGGACGCATAGCCCCCTACTCTACTTATTCTTTCTCTCTGATTAGCCATCGGCCGCGTTTAGCGCGACAATAGGCGGCATGAGTGACCAGCCAAGCCTCACCGAGATGATCGATGCCATCATCAAGACCTTCATCGTTGCCCACGCGGACGATACCGACGCCCATCTTGCCCAGGCGCTTGTTTATAACGCCGGCCGCCTGGCCTGGCGCCTGCGCGAGCAAGGAGTAGACATAGAGCAAAAGACCTCCGTCTCTGATGTCGTCACCGACGCCGACTTCGCCGCCGAGCGTTTCGTCGCCGGTGTGCTCGAAGCCCTGCACGGAGAGGACGGCATCGTGGGCGAAGAGGGTGCCAACCACGAATCGAAGTCCGGCCGCACGTGGGTCATCGACCCTGTCGACGGCACCTACAACTTCGCCTCGGGCTCCGATTATTGGTGCTCTGCGCTCGCGCTTGTCGACGCTGAAGGGGTCATCCTCGGCGCCGTCCACCGCCCCGCTATGGGTTATACCTGGTTCGGAGGCCGTGACTTCCCCACCAGCTTGGACGGCAAGGACGTCACCAAGCTCACCGACAGCCCCGCCGACAAGCTGTGCTTGTCGACGTACCTGCACCCTACGTCCATGACCGACCCGAAAATCGCTGCTGCCTGGGAGAAGGTGGCACCGCACTTTGCCACCGTGCGCATGCTGGGTGCGGGCTCCGTGGATCTCTCCTGCGTGGCGGATGGCACGTGGGGTGCCTGGATGCAGCACTCAGTCAAGGATTGGGATTGGTATCCAGGTCAGGCGCTAGTACTGGCCGCGGGCGGCGCGGCGCGCAAGGTTGAGGCCGGCGGTGTGGAATGGTGTATCGCGGGTAATAAACAGGTAGTTGATCAGATGGAGGAATGGCTCCGTGGGTAAGTATAAAGAGGACCTCGGCTTGGCCTTGGAGATGGCCGGCCATGCGGACGCCATTACGATGCACCGTTTTGAGGCTGCAGACCTGTCCGTCAAGGAAAAGCCGGACATGACCCCGGTCTCTGACGCGGACCTGGCATGCGAAAAGGCCATCCGTGAGGCGCTCAAGCGCTCCCGCCCGCGCGATGAGGTGCTGGGTGAAGAGTTTGGTGGCGAGGCCTGCTTCGAGGGCCGCCAGTGGGTTATCGACCCTATCGACGGCACGAAGAATTTCGTGCGCGGCGTCCCCGTCTGGGCCACCCTCATCGCGCTGTTGGAAGACGGCGAGCCGGTCGTCTCCGTCGTCTCCGCCCCCGCCCTTCGCCGCCGCTGGTACGCGGCCAAGGGCGGCGGCGCCTACCGCGTCTTCGGTGGCGAACCGAAGCGCCTGCGCGTTTCCGAGGTCTCCAAACTGGAGGATGCCTCCCTGTCCATGAGCTCCTTGTCTGGGTGGCAGCCGAACCGCGATGCTTTCATCTCATTCACGGACAAGGTCTGGCGCCTGCGCGGCTACGGCGACTTCTGGAACTACTGCCTCGTGGCCGAAGGCGCCGTCGATATCGCCGCCGAGCCCGAGGTCTCCCTCTGGGACCTAGCGGCCCCGGCGCTCCTCGTGACCGAGGCAGGCGGCCGCTTCACCAACGTCCGCGGCGAAGACGGCCCCCACGGCGGCTCGGCTCTGGCCTCCAACGGCAAGCTTCACGACGCCGCCCTCAGCGCCCTCTCCTAGCGCCGTGCGGCGCCGCACCCCAGCGTCGCGCCCAGACCCGCGGCCCCGGACGGGCCCAAGCGACGCTTCGATCAAATAAGGCCCCAGATCTTTAATGATCTGGGGCCTTATTTGTTAGAAACGTACATTTCCAGCCGTGCGCCCGCGGCTCCGTGACCGTTTTCGCAAACAAGCCCCTTCAGAACCCAAGTTTTCCGCCTTATTTACGAAAACGTACCGCGAATACAAGAAGGGGCCCGCAGGGCCCCTTCTTCAGTAGTAACTAGTTCTCCGGAATCGTGAATCCGGAACCCACGCCCTCGCGGCGGTTCAGGTCCGCGATGATGGCATCGGTGTTGGACACGACCGTCGGGTTGTGCAGTGCACCCTGCCACGGGGTGCGGCAGGACGGCAGCCCCGGAATCAGACCGCGGGATACCGATCCGACAATGCGGCCATTGTGGAAGACCGGCGCACCGGAATCTCCAACCATGGCGCACACCTGGTTGATGGTGATTTTCTGGCTGTGCTGGAAGGTCATGCCACAGGTGCGGCCGGTAGCCACGCCGCGCTTGCAGGTGATGTCACCCGGCTGGGTGGCCCCACCAATCCCGTACGCGGTCACACCGTTGTAGCTGCGGGTCACCTCTGCCTGGGAGCCGAACTCGATGAGCGAGTAGTCCAGCTGCGCGTTCTTGGACACCACGGTGCCCGTGGGACCTACCTGCCAGGAGTCCGCCGACGACACCGGATCACCCACGTTGCCGCAGTGACCGGCGGTAATACCGACCTTGCGACCTTCAGCATCCATGCCAGCAGCCGTCAAGGTACACATGGTGTCCTCACGGATGTACAGCGGGGTACCCGGGCCATACAGCGATTTTCCTTCAGTCATCGCAACATTAGATTCCTCGGGAATCTGGGGTGCATCGTAGAAGGAGCCGGGTACCCGGTGCAGAACATAGTCCGCGTGCGGTTTACCGGCCGCAATCTTGGAGAACAGGTCGTTCTTCCACACGTAGTTCGGATCAGTGCCCTGGGGCACGAACTCCGGCTGCGTGGCCTCCTCCAGCAACCCGATGGGAGTCGGGTTCGTCAGCGGTTCACCCGTGATGGCATCAGCGCCGGCATAATCCTGCTGCTCGGACGGGGCCGGCAGTTGCGTCTGCAGGTTCGCCTGCTCCGCGACGCGCTGCACCGCAGGAGAGTTCACGGCTCCTTCGACCGCCTGGTTCACATCCTTCGAAGCCGCTGCGGCGGCACCGTTGACGGCGGTGTCGACGGCGTCGGTCAGCGCTGCGTCCACAGGCTTGGTCTCAATACCAACGGACTTCAAGTCCGCGCGCACCTGGTCAACAAAACCGGCCGAATCGATTTCCGGGATGGTGGGGAGCTCCTGGGCACCCGCCGCTGGGTTACCCAGGAAGAACGCACCTGCGAAAGCCGAGCCCACGAGGACTTTCTTAAGGTGCGGAATTTTTCGCATTGAGCAATTCCTCTTTCACTTCTTCTCGTATTGGTCTATAAGACCTACCCATGATGGCACGCGCATCGAAGCGGCCGTTTCTAACGTGTGAGACTGTGTCCAACCCGTTACATTACTGACAGTTTTCGGGTGCCCCCTCTCTTCTTTCACCGCCTCCCCGCCCCGGCGCGGCCCTACTATGGAGGCATGTCTGAGACCTCCAATTCTCCTTCACCCGCTGCAGACATTGAGGAAATTGTCGCCGTTGTCCTACGTGATACCCACGGCCGCGTGCTAGTCCTCCGCATCACCTCCACCCCAGAATTCGTCCTGCCTTTCGGCTCCATCGATGACATGATCAATCCCGCCCGCGCGGCCCAGCTCATCGCCCACGAAGCCATACGCGCGGTGGTCGATATGTCCAAGCTGCGTCGGCTTGCCACCTATGTCTCCCCGGCCGCCAACGACGCCCCACAAACCATCCATGCACACGTCTATGTCTACGAAGAAGAAATCTCTGTTGCACACCCCGACAAGGAGATCGCCGAGCTAGCGTGGGTCGATCCCGCTGCCCCGGACGTCGATGTCGCCCCGTTACTCAAGGAGAGGGTATTCCCCGCCTTGCAGGAACTCTAGCCTCCCAAGCCTTAGACTCCACCCCATGACTACGCAGCGACTACTCCCCGTTCTCGCCGCCGGTTCTCTTGCCCTTGCGCTGGCCGGCTGCGCCACCGATGACAGCACCGACGCCACGCTTTCCGACGTCTCCCCTACAACCACCCAGACCGCCGACGCCGAATCCGGGGCTCCAGCACCCGCGGCTCCGCAATCGCCCGAGGCCGATGCTCCGGCCCCAGAGGACTCCCAACTTGTGGCAGGCGACGACGCTGAATCCACTCAGAACACCGACCCGGCCGCAGCTGGCAACGAATCCTGCGCAACGGCCCAGCTCGATATCGGCTTAGCCGATGAGCAAGGCGCTGCCGGTTCGCATTTGGCGGATATCACCTTCACCAATACGTCTTCCGAACCCTGCACTTTGCACGGCTTCCCCGGTGTTTCCGCCGTCACCAACGATGACGGCACCCAGCTTGGCGCCGCCGCTGTGCGCGAAACCGGCAAGGAAGCAACAACCGTCACGCTTCAGCCCGGCCAGTCGGCCCGCGCGGGCCTCAAGATGACCAACGTTGGGGTCCTCGATCCCGCTTCCTGCCAGCCCCAGACAGCCGACGGCTTGCGCGTGTACCCACCCGGCGAAACCGCCAGCGCTTTCATTCGCGTCGAAGGCCTCGAAGGCTGCGCGGGCGATGCGAATTACCTCTCAATCCAGCCGGTCTTCGCCGCCTAAAGCCCACCCCCGGGGGGGATTCGAAAATAGACCTTTCAATGTAACTGGCCGCAAATCATGAAACTCACGCCCCTCACGTAACAAACTTTAAAGTTGATCCCCCAAGTTATTGCACAGCAATCACACAGGAGGCATTATAAATTTGCCACATACGGGCAATTCTCTTCTCTCTCAAGGAGCTCTCATGATTCATCTTTACAGGCTTGAGCAAACCCTGCCGCAGATTATTGGTGCCATTATCACCATCATCGCCCTCATCACCGGTGCCGTTAACGGTGCTGGCAGCTCGCACCCTGGCCCCGGCAGCACGACCCAACCGGCTCCGCGCCCATCAGTGACAAGTGAGAACCTTGTTCAGCCAAACTCGAGCCAGTACCTGCTGAATATGGACTACGTCAACAGCATTTCGGTCAATGGTCAAACCATCACCGACACCATGGTCCGTACCCGCACCACATCGGACAGTGAAGCGTACGTCGGACGAGGCGATCTGAATGGCAAGTACAACACCCTGACCTTTAGCCTTGCTTGGGATGACAACATCAAGCGCAGGGAGGGCAACGACTCCGCCATCGTGAAGGTCTACCTCGGCAAGAACCGCGCAGAATACGCGAAGTCTTACGTTGTTAGGCCCGGTCAGGTAGTAAACTCTGGCCCCATCAACGTCAGCGGGCTGGACAAGGTAATTGTTGAGGTGGAGCCTATTCACGGTCCCGGCCTTGCCATCTTTAACGCACGCCTCCACCGCTAATCACTAGTTTCCCGATGACCCAGAACGGTTTGGTTCTGGGTCTTCTCTTTTGTCTCAGCAGCTAAATCATCGACGACAGCCTACAATCGCGGCCATGGAATCCAAGAAGCTGACATCGCTGGTCTTTGGGAACGTAGTGCTGGAATCGCACATGACGAAGACGATTATCGTCGTCTATTCCGACGACATGCGGTCATGGTACTTCCGGCCGAGCCCATATACGGAGCTCAAGGTGCCCCTCGATGAGCTGCGGGGGAAGCTGAGCAGAGAACGCGCGGAGCTCATCTCAGAGCGCATTTTTGATAACGTCAAGCTGGAGCTCGAGGAAAGCTACTCCGGAGGCGTCGACCGCGCCCAAAAGGAGCTCTGCGGCTGGCTCTTGCATGAGGAATCAGCCGCTTAAACCATCGTCAGGCCGGTGTACCTGCTGATTTAGGCTCTATGCGGCCCGTTGGACCGTATGCCAGCCGGCGATGCGCCCACTCGAATGGGCCGGGTTTGCCCCAAGCCTCAAGCAAAGCGGCAAGAAGCAGCGTCAGGACAAAGACCAACAGACCGATTCCGAGCTTGCCACTCACCGAAGCATCCGCTCCCAGACCGAAGCCAGCCGGGGTAACCAGGACAATGAATAATATCGACTGCGCAATGTAGCCCGACATTGAACGCTTGCCCAGCGCTACAAAAGCATAGGCCCACCCGGGAACACGGTTGTTGAGGTTCTCTGTGAGCAGTGCCAGTACAGCCAGAATGCCCGGCCCAGTAAGAAAACCGAAAGCTTGGTTCAGCATGAAGAACACCGGTTCCAATTCGATTGACACAACGCCAGCGGCCGCAAGCCCCCACGGAAGACCCACAAAGACGATGACCACGCCTGCGATGACAACCCAGGTGACTAGGGTGCGGCGGTGCGCAGAAACGCTGGCCAGCACACCCTCCCGCGCCCAGATGTACCCGATGAGGAAAACACCGGTCAGCCCAACAAACATCAAGGGGATCTGTCCCAAAGCAGCGATCTCACCGCGCACGTTGCGGGCGAAGAAATCACCGAAGGTGACAAGCTCCCTGGTCATCGGCCGCGAACTGGGCAGAGGATTGAAGTAACCAAAATAGGCTCCCAATGCACCCGAACCGGCGAAAGCCGCATAGCCGCCAAAGAACCAGTAGGCAATGCGCCGCAGAGTGCGCGTCGAGAGCGTAAAACACCACGCCAGAGCGATGCCCATGAGGCCATAGACCAGCATGATGTCCCCGTCGAAAAGCACGAAGCCATGTGCCAGACCAAAGACCGCCAGCAGCCCGTAGCGGCGGATGAGTACGCGCCGCGATTCTTTAATGGTGTAGCCCTTACGCTGCAAACTAGCAGCAATGAGACCAATGCCGAATCCCAACAGCATGCAGAACATCGGCAGACCTCGCACACGTACAAACATGGCCGTAAATACCGCGGAGAAAATGTCTAAAGTGCTGCCGGGGCGCACACCACCCAGGGAAGAGCTAGGTCCCAAGGACCACTCGTTCACAATCCAGCTCTGCACAGCATTCGCCATGGCAATCCCCAACAGCGCCGTGCCACGCGCTAAGTCTGGAACGATAAGGCGTTGCTGTTTCTCCTGCATACACCCTATTTTACTCTTCTCAAGCATCATCTAAGGGCCGTTTGACTAGGCTAAGCCCCATGCCTGAGCCACTGTCCTATTCCTCCGCCGAAGGGTTCCCGCAGCTACACATGTCCCGTGTCATAGACGCCGATTTCGATATTGCCGCAGACAAACTGTTCCGCTGGGGCCTGCAGCGCAGCGGTCTTTTTCGGGTTCGCCCGAGCCACGCCACGGTGGAAGAAGGCGCGGAGGTCGGCCTCGGGTTGGGGCCGTGGGAGTTTCGCTGCCGAGTGGTGGATGTGTTCCACGAGGAGGGACGCTGCGGTTTTACCTACGGCACCCTACCCGGCCATATCGAGCGCGGCGAGGAAACCTTTACGCTGGAGCGCCTGCGGGATGGGCGCACGCTGCTGCTTGTCGACGCCTCCTCCCAGCCCGCCCGCCTCACCTTCCTGCGCCCGCTGCTCGATATTCCCCGGCGCGCACTGATCTGGTGGTTTTACCTGCGGGCGCTGGATGAGTGATAGGGATAGCAGCCGCTTTAACCGCAGTCCCAGTCGAAGAGAACCTTGTCGAAGTTACGCGCAGCGAGATCCTCCGGGTGGATGTAGAAGTTTCCGATTCCTCCATCACCCCATTCGAAGGTGCCACCATTATCCACCGTCGCGAGTGTGATGTGCTCATCGCCGATAGGCAGCTTGCTGGGGTTCCAGTAGGTGGCGTAGCCGCCGAGGCGAACCTCGCACTGCCCGTCCTCGAGGTTTACGCGCTCCTCTGATTCCTCAGCGGTGGGATCAACGCTGAACCCCTCGGCTTCAACGCGGGCCACAATCTCATCGAACATTTCCTTCTGGCCGTCCTTGGTATCGCCGGGGAGCTTGGTCGCCTCGATTGTGGTTTCCCCGTCGATAACGCGCCGCGTGATAATGTCCCAGCCGTATGTGTGAACATCCACCAGGTCCTCGCCGCGCCGCAGGAGGGCACGGAGATCATTGTTCCAGAAGGCGGTGCGGCCGAACTCGTGCGCGTTTTCGATAACGCTCAGCTCGCTCAGCTTCCCGTCGATAGTCGTAGCCTCCAGCGGTTCCTCCGCTGGGTGCTCTCCTGAATCCTCTACTTCCTCCGGCACCTCGCCTACGTGTGGGGCGGAAAGATCTTCGAGGTATCGAGCGAAGGGCGTGGAAGTGCGTTCACCTGTCGCCACATACTTGTTACAAAGTTCCATTCCCCATCCGTACTCACCGGGTACGAAAAGCTGAAGGAGGCCGGAGGTAGGGAAACCGGGAAGCGGTTCAAACTCAGCGAAGTTGAACTGGGCAATGAAGAACATGGGCTCGTCGTCGTACTCGGGGTACGGCGCGTGCTCTGGCAGGTACGGGGTTCCGCACAGCTTGGAGGTGGTAGGCGAATCTGGGCGGGAGCTTTCCTCAAAGTCGATGATCGGGCGCGTGGGGACACTGTCGAAGGAATACTTCAGGGCATAAAAGTCATCTTCTGCTGTCATGGGGGCGATTTTAAAAAAGAATCATGCAGGTAGCTCGGGGGTTATTCCCCACCGCCTTTTCGAATGCAAGCGGCACGCAGGCGTTCAATGTAGCTTGGCTCACATGGATAACACGTCACGCTTCTCTCTAACGCCCCTGTTAACGGCGTTGATCGCTGTTCTTGGAACAACCGCTCTTGCCGTTGCATCAGGTCTCCTCCCAGTAGCCGCTGCTGAAGAAGAGACGAATGCCTCCAGTTCCTCTTCGAGCAACATGGCTCCAACCATGGTGGTCTTCGATTCCTCCGGCTCGATGATCACCAACGATGCCGGCGGGCAGACCCGCATTGATGCCGCCAAGGAGGCTGCCCGCACCTTCATCACCGAAGCCGGGGATGACGCCCCTCTGGGGCTTGTCACCTATGGTGGCAACACCGGCGAAGCCCCCGAAGATGAGGCGGCCGGTTGCCAGGACATCACCGTAGTAACACCACCCGAGGCCGGTAACTCTGAGAAAATGATCGCCCATATGGATGGCTTGCAGCCACGTGGTTTCACCCCCATCGGCGAGTCCCTCCGCAAGGCCGCCGCTGAGCTACCAAAGGAAGGCCAGCGCAGCATCATCTTGGTCTCCGATGGCGTTGCCACCTGCACCCCGCCACCCGTGTGTGATGTGGCGAAAGAGCTGAAAGAACAGGGCATCGACCTAGTCATCAACACCGTCGGCTTCAACGTTGAGCCCGAGGCACAGCAGGAACTGCAGTGCATTGCCGACGCCACCGGCGGGACCTACGCCGACGCCTCCGACGCCGATAGTTTGGCCAAGGAACTCAACCGCGCAGCACCGCGCACCTTCAACGCCTACGAGTCAGACTTAGAGGAGATCGAAGGCGGCGAAACCGAAGGTTCCCCGGCCAAGGTAGGCCGTGACGTGGAGGCCTTTTCCACCACCCTTCCACCGACGGAAGGTAAAGGGCACTCCGCTGAATCCACCACCTACTTCACCACCCCCATTGCTGAAGGCGAGCACGTGGTGATTAGTGCCAACACGACGCAAACACCAAGCATCAACAACTTCCGAAAAGGTGGATCATTCCACTTAGGTATTGATTCAGCCGAGCTATCCTGCAAGCTCGACACCGCTACCGCTAATGACCTCGGCCCGAACCAATACCAAACAGCAACCTTGTATAGCACCCAAGGCGGTGAAGAGGGCTGCAACTCCGATGAGCTTGCCTTCGCCATCGAAAGAAATGGTGACTGGAAGCAGGACGAAGAATTGGGGGTGGAAGTGACCATCACCCGCTTTGGCGAGCCGGACATGGAGGGCCAACCAGATCCGGCCGAGGAAAAGACCGAACCCGGCCACGTCACGGCTTCCGGTGGCGCCACTGAGGTTACTCCCGGAACGTGGTTCACCGACGCTGCTGAGCTCACCCCACAGCAGCCGGTACGCGCACAGATTGTGCCTGGCGAAACCCACTTTTATCGCAACTCTGCCGAACACGGGCAACAGGTTGCCGGCACGGTCTCCATGGTCGAAGAGGCCGATGACTTTGACAACAATGGGCCGGGTGACTCCCTCGTTCTTACCGGCTACAACGAAGCACGCGCAAAAATTGATCTGGAGGGTTCCCGCGCCGTCGTAATTAAAGACGGCACAATCGATTTCAGTTACCCAGCACCGATCCTCTTTGCCAACCGCTATGGAGGCTCACACAACGATGGTGCGGGAGGTCTAGGAATTGAAAAGGTATGGCAGGGCGGCGAGCAATACATCGCCGTCAACTACGAGAAGCTCCTCACCGACCAAGAAATCGACGAAAACACGCAGCTTCCCGTGCTGACCTATGACCTCGTTGCGGACGCCGTGGGGGATCCCGTTCCGGAGCCGACCTTCGCACCAGTCAAACTTGAGGCTGAGAAGCCCTCTGCACCAGCGGAAAAAGACGCTAAAGAAGACACGGAGAACCGCGCGCAAGAAGACGATGACTCCTCACTCTTCTCCGGATTCCCCTTCCTGTTGGCAGGACTCGGATTCCTAGTCCTCATCGGCCTCATCATCGCTCTGGTTGTTGTCATCAGGAGCCTTAACCGCTAGCCACGCTCCCGAAGAACGTCATTCACGGTAAATAGTGCCTCAAGATTTCGGGGCTTATTTACGGTGACTGTCGTGACGTAGTCCTCCACCCTTCACAGCAGAGTCCTCCGCTACTGAAGCGAGCCCACCGCCTGTCTCAAAGTGTGTGCAACCGACAAGGCCGTAATCGCGGAGGTTTTGGGGTTCACGGGATGCGGTGAAGATTCGCTAACCAGAGAGAAAGCGCCGGCGGAGCCTGATACCTCGATGTCATGGCGTGTTTTAATCAGATTCGGGGAAGCAACCAGTTCGACCGAGACGCGCTCAAGTGATCGCGCAAGCAACTCGTCATCACTGGAGCCTCTTCCGCGAGTTGCCCAAGCAAGAGCGACGGAAACATTGACGTTGCCGGGAAATTTTGCAATCGCGTCACTAGGCTTGCCGCTGAAAAGTACAAACGGTTCTGTTGCGTTTTCTAATTGAGCGCGCTCGTCATCATTCATCCAGCTTTGAATGAGAGACTCCGCATTCTTGGTCGTTCGAATCTTTACGGTATCCACGGCATTCGACTCTGCCAATGCTGCCCACAAATCGAAGCCGCCGATCGCACCGGAGGTAACATGCACTTTCCCTGGTCCAGACAGCAGCACCTGGCGCGCATCAGGATCGGCCAAAGCACCTACCGAGGTCAACACCAAATCCTTGCCGCGGGCAATCACTGCCGGTCCATGTTCTTTCGCCGCCGCAACGCCCGCGCATTCAACCACAATATCGTGGGCATCGATGAGCTCTAGAAGGTTGTCATTGTGAAGCGATACTCCCAAGGCGCCGCGTTCTCGGTGCGGGGCAGCATCGCGAACAAATGCACTGACTTCGAATTCCGATGGATCAAAAAGTGTCACCAATTGACGCCCGATGGCGCCGAAACCAAGGAGTAACACTCGTGGAGCCGAAGCAGACATGGCAATCCTCCATTACCTTGCGGTTTATGTGTGAGCCCACTCTATCCCTTTAGCTCCTACCAGGGAAAATGAAAAAGAACCCCACCAGCCATGTTGACTGATGGGGTTCTGGAAGTTGGTAGCGGGGGCAGGATTCGAACCTACGACCTCTGGGTTATAGGATTATATTCGAGCCTAACAGGTGTTATTCGATTCTTACCGTGCAGTTTAGGCGCTTTTTCGATCATTCAGAATCATTTAGAATCATCCAGAATCATGACCCTAGTGCACCATCTAGTGCACCACCCTCAAGTGCCGACTGCATGGCCGAAACGTCGGTAAGGTCCGTGTAGTTTCGGGCGTTCATCGCCTCGGTGTGACCAAAGAAAGCACTGCGGATCTCAGCAGGAACACCGCGAGCGATTGCGCGGTTATTCAGTACCGTACGCCAAGCGTGAGACCTCATCGAAGAAACAGCCCCGTCTTCAAGTTGGACGCCAATATCTTTATAGAGCGCCGCGCATGCTTTGACGGCATTATCTGTCCGCCAATGCGAGTGTGCATCCCCCGGTGCAGGAATAAGTGGATCACCGGGACCAATTGTTTCGATTCGCTCTCGCCAGAATCTCTCGCACCGCGCATCAAGCATCGGCACGGTACGCCCCCGGTGGGTCTTGGACTTCTCAGGACGCACTGTTACTGCCAGCGAGCCCTGCGCGACCGTCACGTCCTCTCGGGTGAGCGCGAGCGCTTCGCTAATGCGCAGGCCTGTGCCCGCTTGCAGCACGGCCAGCGCCACTGTGATTTCGTGCTTCTTAATGGAGGTATGCCGTCTATCCGTCCCCGGAGGTATCGGCCCAGTGGTATCGCGCTCTATGAGATGATCAACTACCGCGTCATATTGAGCATCGGTAAGCGCGTGCGACTGTGCAGGCTTACTGCCTTTGCGGGTATCTCCGAGGTCAATGGAGATACCTCTCAGAGGATTGTGCTCAACAAGGCCTTCGCGAATCAGCTGGTCCAAGACGTACTTACTTAACACTGTGCGTGCCTGTCGCGCAGACTCAGCGCCATGATCTCGGCCGATGTCCTGCAACGCCTTTTCAAGAGTCCTAAATCTCACGGCGTGGCCGATCGTGAGTCCATCAAGATGGCGGCGTAGCTGTGATAAGGCTAGTTCATAGCGCTTTCTCGTGTTCAATCTCAGGCGCGCGGCTTTAACCGCTGGTTCACTCACCTCATCCATAAAGGTCGTAAGGCGTTGCGCCTTCGTCCAGCTACTCGCTGACGTATTGAGGACAACATCGATCTTTTCTCGAGCCTTGGTTCGAAATTCACCTTTCGTCTTCGCGCGGATGTGAATGCGTTTGGAGCGCCCTTCCCAAGTCTTGACGGTGACAAACGCGTCGAACGGCCCTCGTGAGAGCGTGTCCAGGACTCGCTCAACAGTATCTTCGCCCGGCTGTAGTGGTGCGCGTGATGCTTGTTGCCTCTTTACCATACACAAGACTATAGCACCACTTTTGTAATGGTTCGAATGTTGGTAGCCTGGTAAACATGAACACCCAACGCCCAGCCCCCTGGGACGCCCCCAAACTCGTACAACTCCGGCTCGATGATGGCGCAACCACTCAGGAAGAACTTGAAGCTGAGCTCGCAGCGCTCGCACGCGACCTCAAGAGCATCAACGCTCGCCTCGAAGAGTTGACTACTCAAATTAAGACCGCACATGGCGATAGAGCGCTTGCCTCGGCCAGACGTGGACTAAAAGCACTGAAGAAGAAGCTCACGGATCGCCTACGCGTGCTTGCCTACGGAAGGCTGCCTGCGCCAGGCCTTAAACCTGAATTGGCACCCACTGCCTATGCAGGCTTCCACTGGGCCTCGTCCTATAAGACCAATCTCCCCGTTGATGAATGGTTTCCACCCCTGCTCAAATGGTCATAACGGTCGAAAGGGTTCACAGTCGTCGATTAGCAGTGTTCCGCCACACCGCCCAAGAGGCAAAACCCGTTACACGCAGCAGTGGAGGCCCTAACATTGAAACCACGAAGTACACACGACAGCCGAACGAGGACGCGGGGCAGCGAGATATGTATAGCGAAAAGAAGTAATTTACGAAACGCGAAAGCATAGCTTGATCAGCGGACATGCATTACGTTTCACTATTTCTCACCCTTTGACGAGCGTCTAGACGAAGAAAGACGTCTTGCCCACATCAACACCCATAGTGAGCGCCAATGCATGACCTGTGCCACCAGGGGCGCCTCGGAACCATAATGCCCGTCATGGAACTAGGAGGTCCGGGGGGATACTGGGGCTTATTTCACCCTAACTCTAGGGAAAATGAAAAAACACATTCATTGGTATTTACCAACTAAGGTGTTTTTTGGAATTTCTACACGGCAGGCGCTGAATCCTACCCCTTATCCCCTTTATTTCCCTGCCTCCCCGTTTCGACATCTGCCATACGCAAGCCACGTCACTCACAACGTCTATGTTTCTCTACTTTGAAGGAGTTGGATTGAAAAGTCGCTGAATTACGAAACACCACCGCGATCATGCCGATCCACACAGGTCGCAGCCCTGTAGCTTGTTTCGCATTTTTGATTTTCGTAGTTTTGCAAAACCACCGGTCAAGCGTTTCGTCATTTTTTCATTATTTGAACCTCAAGCAACGAAACGATGCAGAACTACGCGACGAACATGCGCTAGGGGGTGCATTTACGCCTGCCTCAACCCAGACTGCTGCCCCTTGCCAAATGGCCCGCAATGGGATAGAGTGGTTGTCAGCCTTCCGGGTGTCGCCAGCGAGGTCCCATTTATCGGTCCTCGAAAATGAAAGTGGAATCACGAATTAGAACCGGGCATGAAATAGCTCCTAAGCGCAAACTGCGCAGGCTGGGGTGAATTTTCCATGTCTGGAGACAGTTCATCGTGAGTACCCATGTAGATCTTCCCCGTCTTTCTGTTAAGCCGACAGCCGCTGCTGAAATGCTTGGCTTGTCGCGCGGCACTCTTGCAAACTGGCGTGCCGAGGGACGAGGTCCCCGCTACATTAAATCTGGTAGACAAATCCTCTATCGCGTCAAAGATCTTGATGCTTGGCTCAACGCACAACCCACGATCGGGGGTGCAGCCTAATGGAGACAAAAGAAAGCGCCCCCATCACCGCTGATGAGGGCACCAAAACCACTAACACCGATATTACTACCGTTGACACTAAACCATCAACCTCAAGTAAAGGTTTAGAGTTAGATTCCCTGTCGGATGAGCACCTCGCTGAGCTGCGTGCCTCTGGTATCTCTGATGAGGTCATCGCAAGCTGTGGTGCATACACGGCTTATGCCACTGAGGATCTACCCGAGCCGCTGCAGTGGATCGGCAGGTTCCCAGACGCAGCCCCATTCCTGGTCTATGAACTTCAAGAAGCAGATAAAGGAACGACCTGGCAGGTAAAACCTCAGCCCGGCACTGTAGTACTGGCAGATGGTCGTGCACCCAAGTACATCGGTCCTTCGAAGGACTCCGGCCATCCCGTACCTTCGCTGATCGAGCGGCGCGCAGTCCATGCTGGCACACGCCGTGTGCTGCTGGTTGAGGGTACGAAACAACCCTTGGCCGTGATGTCGATCACTGACGATGACACTGCTGTGTACGCTCTGCCCGGCATTACGTCCTGGCAGGGTGGTGACGCTGGCCCTTCCCCCGCATTCCAACTTGTTGGTGGCCTGCCCACCTACATCATCGCAGACGCTGATGCTGCAGCAAACCGTCTGGTCTATGACGGTGCCCAGGGACTTGGCACACTGTGCCGCCGGTGGGGTGCGACCCCCGTTCGTTTTGTAAATGTTCCTGGCGGCGGCAAGCAAGGCATCGATGACGTGCTCGGTAATATCCCCGCGGATCGTCGCGAGACGATGCTTGAGCTGTGGATTAAGCAGGCAGGCGATAAGCCCTGTCAGAAGCGGCCCTCGATGACTCAGGCACCCTCGCAAACTGCATCAACTCCGCAGGCGGGCAGTATGAAGCCATCCGTCAACTCTGATCTTGAGCCGTCGGTCTTCTACGACACCGTGGATAAGGCCGTTTACGACAAATACGCAGGTACGAGACTGTTTCGTACCAACGACAAGCTCATGGCCTTGGAGAAACGAGACGGACGTAAGAGCCTTGACACCGTTGATCTTCCCTATGCTATTGACCTTGCTGCGCAGACGATTCAGGTCGAACAACACATGGCTAAGAAAGTAGTGGTCAGGCCACTCGGCATGACTGAGGCCGCTGTGATTTTTAACAAGAATCGTGTGTCGAAGTATCCCTCCATTGAGGGTATTGCCGAAGCCCCTATCCTCTCGGAGAGTGGAAATGTTGTCTGTGAGTCTGGCTACAACGCTGAGACGCGTAAGTTCTTGGATCTTTCAGACGATCTCGAAGGCTTCCACGTACCTGACGCTCCTACCGCTGACGATGCTCTGGAAGCGCTGGAGACGCTGTTGGAGCCGTTCTGTGACTTCCCGTTTGCTTCAGAGGCCGATCTCACCCGCGCGGTGTCCATGCCTCTTACATTGCTTACAAGGTCTGTGTGTTCAACGGCCCCCTTGGGCCTCATCTCGGCAAATAACCAGGGTACTGGCAAAAACTTATGTCTGCACGTTGCCAGCATTATTGCGACGGGTCGGGTTGCACAGTTTCAAAAGATTCCCGTCAGCGAAGAAGAGATGGAAAAGGTGCTGTATTCTGCGCTTTTGTCCGGCCGCACCACGTTAATGTTCGATGAGGCTAGTGGGGGGCTGGAGAGCGAAGCGTTGGCTTCGATGATCACCGCCGAGGTCTACTCTGGTCGCATCCTCGGCAAGTCTGAACACAAGTCAGTACCGAACAGTGCGTGTGTGTTTGCTATTGGCAAGAAGGTTGCAGCCCGAAAAGACATGTCGCGCCGTACCATTCCTATTATTTTACATTCGGATTTAGTCAACCCTGAGGCACGTGATGATTTTAAGCATCCAAACCTCAAAGAATGGGTATTCCAGAATCGAAAAAGGCTTCTTGAGGCTGCTCACACGATGATCCGTGCCTGGGTTGTTGCCGGTAAACCCGCACCTCCTTCTGGATATGACGTAGGTAGTTTTGAAGAGTGGTATTTAACCGTAGGTGGCATTCTCGCCTTCGCAGGTCGTAGTGACCTCATGGAGGGTGTGCGCGAGTGGCGCAAGGAGTCGGACGACAGCGAGCTGGAAGATCTTGCCCATATCGCGTGGCTAGACGAGGTTTTCGACGGCAAGCCATTCCGTGCTTTCGACGCGCAGAAGGCTATTGAAGCGCGCAACGTCGGCGGTCAGTTTGTTCCTTTGCCTTCTGGGCTTTGGACAATTGATAACGCCACGGCCCAGCGCCTTGGACGTAAGTACACCCGTTTCCAAGACAGGCCCTTCGATGGTTACGTCATGCGAAGCGCTGGGATGGTTAACCATACGAAGCGGTTCCAGGTCGTACGTGTCGATCCTGACGATGACGACGGTGACGATAGCAATGGCGGTAACGGTGGTGACGGTGGCAGCGGTGGTACTCCTCCGCCGACACCGGGACCAACACCAACACCTGCAGAAACAGCAGACGGGCAGGCAGTACCCTCAGCACCCGCCGACAGTACAACCGTCGTGTTCGACCTTGAAACGGGTGACGCAGGTGTTGTGCAGGTCACGGATGATCCAGGATTCGTGCGTCTTGCTGCTTACTCGATCAACGGTGCTGAGCCTGTGACCACCACCGACATCGCTGGTGAACTTATTCCGCTGCTGGAGACTGCCGACACCATCGTTGGTCACAACGTTGTGCAGTTTGACCTGGCTGCACTGCGACGGCTCTATGGCCTCGATGACAAGGCGCTCATCGACGCTGGCAAGGTGCATGACACGATGATCCTCTCCCAGCGGGCTGCAGGTGGGGACCGCAGCCTCAAATACAAGCTCAATGCCGTAGCTAAGCGCTGTGGTGTAGACGGCAAGTTGCTGGACGACGGTAAGACGGCTCTTGAGGTCCTGGAGGAACGGTTCGGTGGGTTTGACAAGATTCCCGTGGATAACGCCGAGTACGTTGCTTACGCACTACAGGACGTACGCTCAACCTCCGCTGTCTACGAGAAAATGCTGCCTGCTGCCTTGGAAGCTGTCAGCGCAGAGTATCTGCAGCGTGAACACGAGAAGATGCACGCCCTAAGTGTTGTGGAGTCTCACGGCGTTCGAGTGGACATGGTCAAGGTCAAAGAGGCCTTGGCAGAAGAGGCAGCCGTCAAGTCTGAGATTCGCACCTGGCTTGTCGATGTGGTCGGTATCCCCAATAAGGGGAAAGCGCCTTGGATGACCAAGGAAGGCAAACAGGCTATCTCAGACTATCTAGATAGTTTCGGCGTTGCTGCGCTACTCACGGACACGGATGAGATCAGTATCAGCGCGAAGGCGTTTAGCCAGCTTGCCGAACAGCACGCAAACGTGCCCGAGATCGTCGAGCTGGCAGCCAAGATGGAGAAACTGCTTAGGTCTTCCACACCGGCCTCGACGGTCAAGGAAAACCTTCACGGAGACAAGGTGTATCCAAGTATCCAGGCAGACCAAGTCACGGGTCGTCTCAGCACCACGAAACCGGCGCTAGCGGTCTTCGGTAAGCGTACTGATCGTCTCATCAGGCAGCGCGAGATGATCCTCCCTGACAACGCTGATGAGGAACTGCTCTCGGTGGATCTCTCGCAGATCGACGCGCGGTGTCTGGCAGCAGGTAGCGGCGATGCAGCCTACGCAGAACTGTTTGCCCCCGGCCGTGACGCGCACACGGAGATGGCTATCAGAGTCTTCGACGATGCGTCTCGCAGGCCTGATGCGAAGAAGCTAGCCCATGCCATGAACTACGGCATGGGGGCCAGGGGTTTAGCAGCCGATGCGGGCATCTCTGTGATGGAGGCGAAGAAGCAGCTTGACCGTCTGCGCTTCGAGTTTCCGACGCTCGAATACTTCAAGAATTATCTACGCAAGCACGCCGAGGCACTTGGCTGGGTTGCCACGGGGTTCGGCCGCCGGGTGGCTGTCAGCCGTGGATCGGCGTACACCCAAGCCCCTGCCGCCTACGGCCAGGGGACGGCCCGAGACGTGTTCCTTGAAGGTGTGATGAACCTTCCGCAGGAGGTCTTGGAGATGGTCCGCATCTTCGTCCACGACGAGATTGTGTTGTCGGTCCCGCGTGACCGTGCTGACGAGATCACGCAGACAGTTATGGCTGCCTTCAACGCTGTAACGCTGCCCGGCAAGGACGGCGTCGAGGTACCTGTTTTGTCCGACTTCGCAGGCCCTGCTGAGTCCTGGGCTGGTTGTAAGGACTGACCGAAGTTGAGCACGAAACGGCGCACACGTGGACCGCCTCAGGAGTCCCGCGCAACATTCCAAAACAACTTTGAACTAAGGAGTAAACCGTCATGGGCAACCTGACTTCAAGAGTGACAGAAAGCGTGACTGGCACGCGAACAAAGCAACCGCTAACACCCGAGACAGCTGGTGTGCTCGGCGCTGACTGGCAGCGGCTGGCCACAAAGGCCACGCAAGCCGAGAACGACATGCGCGAGGTGGCTGAAGGAGCGCCCGCTGCTTCAGCCGAACGTGATGTCCAAAGCGCCGCCAAGGACATCATCAAAGTCTCTCAGTGGTCGCGCCAGAAAACCAATAACCGTCGCCTCAAGCAGGCGATGGTGTCCCGGACGGCGGCCTCGAAGAGGTCGTCGTCAAAGAGCCATAACGACGTTGAAATGGAGTTCTAAACATGGCCACGAAGAAAACGAAGATCGAGATCGCTCTGGAGCGAATCGAGGCTGAGAAGCGCGCTCGCGAGGAAGCCAAACGGCGTGAGAAGGAACAGCAGGACAAGCTCCTGATGGAGCTTGGCCGAGTGTTGGTTGACACCGCCACGAAACCTACTTCCGAATGGGCGTCGTACCGCGACCGAACGGTCGCGGAGCTGCTCGCAGCGCTGGGGCTGGATGTGGTCGGTGAGACCGCATCCGACGCCTCACGTGGTGAGGTAGAGCGACCAACGGGAGATTCTGACCAGTCTGTCGGCTGGTCAGATTAGGGGGTCAAGGGGCCCTCCCCTTGCCAGCCGCCCCCGAAGGCCCGGCGTCAGCCGGGTGAGCGCCGGAGGTGCTCAGGGCGATGCTGGCCGCCCTTCTTTGGAGCCGACTTCGACTACCACCAGTGCTCACGGAATACGCAGTAATCCGTGAGACGGAGGTAGCGCGAAGCGTGCGAGAAATAAGGGCTATCTCCCAACTCGCGTAAGCGAGTTGGGAGATCTACGTAACACAAAGTAATAAAAGATGAAGGATACGAAAAAATTGAAGTTAGATGGCCCGGTAAGTAAGCGGTTAACGCTGCGTCTCAACGCTGAGCAGTGGGAAGTTGTCAGTGAGGTCGCCAAGCGAACGAACCTGACTCCTGCTGAGGTCATGCGGGGGGCGATATATACCCTTTCCGACCGCCTACCACGTGGGTGGGCTGAACGAATGAACGACCCTCCCGAGGATTTCCAAAACGATGTAAGGCGGCTCTGGAAAGAGATCAACAGCATCGGTGTAAACATCAATCAGCTCTCGCGTCTCGCACACACGTCCGGTGATGCGGAGTTGATGGGCATCATTCGCCTTGCACAGGAGGATTTGCGGCGACTCAAAGAGGCGGTGGGCCGATATGTCCGTCACAACAGTCGATAGGTCAAAGAGTCTCTCCTCGCCCGTCGTCTACGCGGTCTACGGCACACGAGCGAATGCGAAAGCTGGCCGGGTCCGTGCGGCAGCGCTGACCGTCGTCTGCGGCGAAGAAATGAAAAACGACAGCGGCGGGCGCTGGGCCGGGCTCGAGTTCATCGAATCCGGACGCGAGATTATGGGTCGCTACGGCAGTCGCAGCAACCAGGCCATTACGCTGGTTCAATCCTGGTCGCGTGACGAACTCGACGGGGACAATTCCACCGACGTGCAGAAGGCCAATGCCATGGGCGCGGACCTTGCGCAGAGGTTAGCTCCCGGCACACCGTACGTCATCGCCACCCACACTGACGGCAAGTCACGATGCGTCCATAATCACATCATCTTGCTCAACCACGACCTGAATACTGGAAAGGCAGCGCCTAGGCGTACGAGCAACTGGCACGCGGTCAAAGCTATTAACGATTCCGTCATGCGTGACTGGGGCATGAGAACTTTGCAACCGAAGGGCTTTGTCAAGCTCCGACGTGCCGAGCGACTGGCACTCCGAGATGGCAAGAGCGTCGACTCAACTGGTCTGGAGATCGACGAACTGACAGGTGAAACCTGGGCGGATTTCTTGCGTAAACGCGTTGATGCGCTTGTGAGTGACGAGCGGGTCCTCACCGCCCCAGATGGACTGCAGAAAGCCTGTGAGATCGCCGCCGAGTACAACCTCTCGTTGAGGTCAACAGACGGCGATCTCAGCATCGGCTTGATCGGTGACGACGGCGAGGAAGCGGTCTACACGACACGCACGCCTAAGGGTCGTAGTCGCAGGCGGAAAGCGGCAGACGCTGGCTCGAAATTTGGGCCTGGCTACACCACCAACGGCCTGCGCGACCGTATCGCGGAGGCACAGGCACAACTGGCGGCAGCACTGGCGCGCCAGACGCGAATTGAACGACTGAAGAAACTAAAAGAAAGCGAGGAAGACAGTGATCAAACAAGCGCTTACCGGACAACAACAGCAGGCCCTGGAGACGTACCTCGAAGAGAGCCTCGACCCCGTCCTGGAAGCCCTGGAGACTATGCAGGAGCAGCGCACGAAGGACTCAGCGAAGATGGCCACCGCACTCAAAGCGATGGACGCACTGGAGAGCAGGATTTCGAGCATCGCGGCCTCGGAGGGGGAACTGAACACATTGTCCGAGCAGCAGCAGAAGCTCAACAAGCAGCTGAAGAAGCTCGCTCGGACAACGGTCGGCACAAAGGAGTACGACCAAACGCAGAAAGCAGTCGCAGAAACCATCAGCAGCCTGGTCAACATGCTGACAGATATGGGTCCGGCTATGCGGAACATTCAGAAAACACTGCTCGATCTGGCGAAGATGTACCGAGCAACAATCGAAGTCGCGAAACACCCAGTGAGGCTCAGCGACGAAAGCGCCATGAGCGTCTCGCGCGGCTTAACCAGGCAGTTAACGGCTTGCCTGAGTTCCGGTATTAGGCCCGTGGTTAACGAGTCGTTCGAGCGGGTCCAGACCGACCTCGACAGTACGGTCAACGCAGCCGTTTCACGATTGGAGAAGGAGAGTGCCCGACTCTCGAGAGAGCTGGAGAAGGTGAGCGCAGAGCGACAGAAGTTGGCCGAAGCCATACAGAAAGACACTGATCGGATAGATAACACCAAAAGGTTCGCGCTCTGGTCTGTCCTAGCAGCCCTTATGGCAAGTGTGGGATTCGTGGCCATTGGCGGTCTTGGCGTAGGCGTTATGACGTACCTCGGTTTCCCTGACGGCCTGGGGGCACTTTGGGGTCACGTCGCTGATGCTGAGACATGGTACTCGACGATAGGGTGGCTAACTGTCACAATGACAGTCATTGGCCTCATCGTCGGTCCTATGTTCTACCTTGCCTTGAAACTGACCAGAGACGATTAGCTGGAGAAGAACAAACCCCTTAGGGGACTGAACTCCGGAAAGTGGGCACGGGGGATTCACCAAGGTGCGATAGTCAGGGTCGCTGGTCTAGCGGCTCACCAGCTGACGTGGGAAAACAGACTCATCCTGAAGGACTTCCCGCTTCAGTGATGCGTTAAGCGACCCCTCCAACGGGCTGTCCGCATTCACCCCAATCGACCCCACCTACTGGGTGACACCGAACTACTCGGTGTAGGTCTTGCGTGGCATGGCGGAAAGGTTCCTCCTTCCGCCAGCGAAATACTGGTTTCAGTGTGCCCACTATCCGGTGGCCAGGCCCCACTGCATAGGTCAGAAGCTCGGGAACTAAACGAATAAGCCGGACGTTATTAGCCTATACAAGTAATTATTTAGCTCAAGTGAAAGGTTTCACATGTGTAATTATGAATACGACATTTTTGCGGTTCCGACCGCATTTGATAACCGGGATACCCAGGAGGAATTCTTGGATCTCTTCGAGATCGATGAGCAGGAGACGAGTTTCAAGGACACCATCTTCAGTGTGGTCCTAAAGTATCGGGGCAAAATTGCCGTCGCGTCAACATCGAAACTTTATCTTCATCATCTTCCCGAGGACGTGTTGTGTCAGCTTCCGGATACCTTCGCGGAGCCTACCGACGTCAGCTACGAAACCGTGATGCGCATCCTGCGCGACATCTTGCGCAGTTACGAAAGGGGAACCGACGGCCTCAAGGTCCGAGGCGACATCCGCAGGGGTCAGATCTTGCACTTCTGGGAACCGTAACAGGTGCCTGGACTTGTAGAACCAGGGGATCCCGTAGGTGGTCGGCAACCTACACTAGGCTAGACAGGGGCTAAGTTGGATGAATATCATTTCAGCGACATGCAACCTGTACGGACCGATGTAGGGGTCAGCCACGACCTCGGCGACCCCTACCTGCTCTAGGACTTTCGGCAATCAGGCGATCTCGATGTAGCCCTTGACCAGGATGTGCCCGAACCCAAAGCAACTCACATAGTGCACTTTGTAGTGGTTAGCGACATGGCAGTGCGTCATGAAAGATGCCCGCGCCTCACCGGCAAAGCTCTGATGCCGCATAGCCTTGGCACCCCGGGCCCTAGTAATTTTGAAAAATACCCCCGGAGGTTTTTGAACTGGCCCCCATTTGGTGGACACCTGATATCCAGCCCAGTCGGGCGGGGAAGAAAGGTAATCTACCACCATGTCCAGGTACTCCGAAGAGTTCAAACGTGATGCCGTGACCCTCTATGAGAACAACGAGGAGCTCTCACTGAACTCAGCATCAGCAGAGCTCGGCATCAACCGTGCCTCGCTGCATTGCGCGGGCTAGAGGATAAAAATAGAGCGTTTGCTACGCAGCTGGCGAGGAGAAACCCTCCGAGATGACCTGCTGCTGCTGCTCGGGACGTGATGCCATAGCCTTTGACAAGATGATGTGAAGAACAAAAGTGACAATCAGCGCGCCAAGTCCAGCAGGGAAGTCAAGCGGGAGGGCGAACCAGTATTGGAATGCGATCCCGCATAGGGCACCAACAATGAATGAAAGTACAGCAGGCAGGCGAAGCGGAGGCATATGGTTAGGATCTGCGGTCGAGTACTCATCGCGACGAAGTAGGTAATAGTCAGCAAGGATAGGTCCGGCCAGTGGAACGAATGCAGCACCAAGAATGGTGATGAAGTCGGAGAAGAAATATTCATAGAAACCAAGGGAACCGAGAATGGTGCCAACAATTCCAACTACAATAACGATCTTGCCACGGTGCAGGCGAAGGCCGGCGCTCTCGGCGGCAGGGCCAACGTAGAGGGCATTGCAGTACAACTCAGACATGTTGGTTGTCCACAGAGCCAAGACCCACAGCGTTACGCCGACAATAGTTAAGAATAGGCCTTTTGTAACCATCCAGGTAATAAAATTCGAGTCACCTGTCGAAATTGAACCGACATAACCGACAATATTGAGCAAAGGATTAGTCAAGATAAAACAGGCTGCAGCTCCGATAAACACGTGAGTCACCTTCTTGGCGTAGCGGAAGATATCTACACCCATAATGACACCCGCAATCCATGCACCAAGCATGATTGTCACGCCCGTGCCTTGGGACATGCCCGAACGGGTTGAAGCTTCATCAATTACCTTATCAAATCCGCCAAATTCACCAACCATCAAGACCGCGGCTACCAGTGCAACGATGAGAACAAATGGTGCAGCCCAGCCTGAAATCGTTTCGATAGCCGTGATGCCCCTCCACGCGGAGTAGGTAAACACAGCGCCCCAGAACAGGCACAAAAGCACGTATTCAAGAGACAACCCGTTAACAACTGTGATGCCCGTGAGATCGCCTACAGCTACGTCGAAAATTGAACCAACCATGCCTACGATTGACGCAAACCAACCGAGGGTCAAAAGCGCCATGATGAGCATTGGCAAAATCATGCCCATCTTGCCGTAGGAAATGCGAGAAATCAGGGAAAGGTTAAGCCCTGTACGCATTGCCGCGAGACCGAGCAGGAATGTGAGAATAAGAAGGAGGCCCTCGCCTACTGAGATTGCCAAAAGGGCTTGCCCGAATGTCATCCCCTCGGCGCCTCCCTGCCCAGCGAGTTGACCGCCCACAATCAATCCTGTTGGCACGTACCCAAATCCAACCCAGATAGCGAACATCGACGGGCGCTACGTAGCCGAGCCCGACGCGGGTCGACTGCTTTTAAGTTTCGATAACTTGTTTATCGACGGCTGGAGCATGTTCCACATTTTCCGTGAGTGGAAGCAGGCCTACGACCACGGCGTAGACAGTCTCGATCCGGCAATCCCCTATTCATTTAAAGACTATGTCGAAGCCACGATTGAACTGTCACACAGCGACATCCATAAGCGTGACCAAGCCTATTGGGAATCGGCAGTGGATACTATTTATCCTGCACCGCAGTTGCCGGTGACCGACACAAACGGCGCTAATACCTCGCAGTTTTGCCGCCACCACGCCCTGGTGGACGCTGCGAAGTGGCGCCGGATTAAGCAACGGGTACGTGAGGAGGGGATGACCGAAGCCGTATTCCTAGCCGAGGTATACGCCGAAGTCCTAGCGAGGTACAGCGATGAGCCGCGACTTAGCATCAACCTGACCCGGTTCGACCGCACTCGGTTCGCCCCCGAGGTTGACCACATAGTTGGCGACTTCACCAGCCTATCTATTCTCAGCGTGGATACCCAGTGTGCACCATCGTTCCGGGACCGCGCTGCAGCGCTACACAGGCGCATGTTCAGCAATCTCGATCACGGCAGTGTCTCCGGCGTGTCGGTGCAGCGAATGCTTACTAAGCAACGCGGTGCTCGGGTAACCATGCCGGTGGTCTTCACGTGTGGCCTGGGCGTCGTGGAGCACCCCGAGTCAGATCAGAGTCCTTACCTGGGCGTAATCGATCATGGCCTATCGCAGACGCCACAGGTATGGATGGACCTCCAGGTCTATGAACACGATGGTGGCCTGATGCTGAATATGGACGCGGTCGAGGCGATCTTCCCCGACGACATGGTGGCGGAGCTTTTCACCAGCCTTACAGCCACTCTCTCGCACCTCGCAGAGTCCCCTGAACTCTGGAACGCGCCCACCAGTACCATAGCTCCGACGACCAACGCGCCCACCGCAGATCGAATCAACGACACAGACCGGGAACTCCCCGGAGCGGATAAGAGCCTACTGGGGCTGTATCAGAAGGGACTTGCCGAGCATGGTGACAACCTCGCGGTGATAGACGCCACCACGCAATGGACATACGAGCAACTCAATGAGCAGTCGGATAAGTGGGCCCAGCTTATTGCTGCAACTGACCCGGCGCCTGGTGATCTCGTTGGCATCATGATGGAAAAGTCCGCACAACAGATCGCAGCGGTACTAGGCGCAATGAAGGCCGGATGCGCCTACTTGCCGCTGAGCGTGGACCAACCGGTGGGGCGTAACACTTCCATCATCAACGATGCGGGTGCATCCATTGTTGCGATGGACCATCCGGACGATGATTTCGCTGCGTTAGCCGAGCACTGCACAGTCATCACTCTGGCCGATGTCGCCCGGCATCGGCCAGGTGACCAGGCCTTAAGCGAATCGAGTCCGACACCCAGCTCGCTTGCGTACGTCATCTACACGTCTGGTACGACGGGCACTCCCAAAGGAGTAGCCATCACCCACGAGTCGGCGGTCAATACGATTGTCGATGTCAACGAACGCCTCGGGGTGACTCCGACCGACCGGATATTGGGGATTTCAGAGCTAAACTTCGATCTATCGGTATACGACATCTTCGGGATGTTCGCGCGGGGTGCTACCTTGGTGTTGCCATCTCCAGCAGACAAACGTGATCCGCAGTGCTGGGCAGATGCCGTAACTACGCACTCGGTGACGCTGTGGAACTCTGTGCCAGCACTTTTTTCGATGTACGTGGAACACCTCCGCGAACGGAGCCTCATTGGTTCCTCCGTACGGTCGGCACTACTCAGCGGAGATTGGATACCTGTAAATATCGCTTACCAGGTCAGCACCCTCTTCCGGGACTGCACAGTTTTCGCTGCTGGGGGTGCTACCGAGGCATCGATATGGTCAAACTGGTACGAGGTAGGCGTCGATGATGCCTCGCGTACCAGCATTCCCTATGGAACGCCGCTGGCAAATCAGCGAATGTACATCCTCGATGAGGCCCTGAACCCCCGACCCACGCATGTGCCGGGAGACCTTTACATTGCCGGACGTGGCCTGGCCATGGGGTACTGGAAGGACCCAGAGAAGACCGCAGCATCATTCATCACCCACCCCCGCACCGGCGAACGAATGTACCGCACGGGCGACAAGGCCCTCTACAATCACCTTGGTCACATCATCTTCCTGGGGCGCGAGGACGGTCAGGCTAAGGTCAACGGCTACCGCATCGAACTCGGTGAGATCGAGTCAACAGCACGAGAATTCAACGAACTCCGCGATTGCGTCGCTGTCAACGACCATGGCATTGTTCTCTACGTTGTTACGCATGAGGGCTTTAACATGGCAGCACTCGATAACCACCTCGCCGAGTCTCTCCCTGCCTATATGCGTCCACGCGTGATATCACGCATTGATGGGCTACCACGGTCTTGGAACGGCAAGATTGATCGCAAGAGTTTAGAAGGAAAAACCTTTGAACAACCACAAACAAGGGAACGCTCTCGTAATCACCGAGATTCGGGTATCATTACCGTCTTGCAAGAACTCCTCGGGCCCAAGGAGATCAGCATCGACGATGACTTCTTCACCATCGGTGCCGACTCGCTCACGGCCGTGCGGCTTACTAACTCGATTCGTCGAGAAATGTCAGTAGAGATCTCCATACGTGACGTATTCAACCATCCAACGGTCCGAGAATTGTCCGACCTGATCGCCGACATCGTCGGCAGCGACGTAGAAGAAGGCGAAATTTAGAGTTCATGCCACACCTGTTTCACTCACCTGACAAGCCACTTGCCCCCAACCCAGTGCTACGCACAAGCAGCCTAATCTGAAAGGAAACATCATGCCCAGTACTCCCCACACCACCCCGAAAGATGCAAAAGCAGGACGGCTGAACATCACCGACCTGATGAACATCGGCATCTTCTTCGTCATCAACTTGGTAGCCGGCGTGGTCATCGCCTTCATCGGCATCACCCCCATCACCTACGTGATGATCACCAGCGTTCAGGCCCTCATCCTGGGCATCCCGATGATGCTGTTCTTGGCCAAGGTGCACAAGCCCGGCATGGTCTTCATATTCCTTCTTCTCAGCGGCCTCGCCAGCCTGCTGCTTGGTTTAGGCATATGGCCACTGCTGCTCAGCTTGGTCATGGCCGTGTTTGCCGAGTTAATTTTGCGCGCCGGCAAGTATACGAGCGCAATACACAGTGTGATCGCCTATGCCTTTATAGCAGTGTCACCCACCGCATCATATATTCCGCTTTTCTTCACCACTCGGCGCTACATAGAGAGCAGCGGCATGCAGACCAAATATGGTGCTAGTTTCGCGGATGGCCTCACCTCTATTGGCCAGATGACTTGGCTATTCCTCATCATTGTGATAGTAACCTTCGTCTGCGGGATCCTCGGCGGGATCCTCGGCCGGCGCATCTTCACCAAGCACTTCCAGCGAGCAGGAATCGCCTGATGTCGCCCACTTTGCCCGGATCAGGCACGCACACAGCGGGACTCCATCTGGACCCACGCACCACGGTGCTGGTCATCCTCGTGGTGTCCTCGGTGCTCATCTCACCGGCCGGGTCCAGTGGGGCGCTGGGCAGCACCGCCCGGTGGATGCTCATTGCCGTTCCCGGGGCACTTTTCCTCGCCTCCGGCATGGTGGCCGCTGCACTGCGATACGCACTCACCTTCGCGGTGCTCGCCGGCTTTCCTGCGGTGGTGGTACAGGCCCTGCCCGAGCGCCACATCATCGTGGACGTGTGCGCTACGTGGTTCGCAGGGCTTTCGCTCATCCTCCCTGGCATCACGTGCTGCTGGTACCTACTACGCACCGTCTCGGCCAGCGAATTCATGGCCGCGATGCAGCGCATGCGGAGCCCCGACGCCCTGACCATCCCCACGTCCATCATGTTCCGGTTCTTCCCGACGATTCTCGAGGAATACCGCGATATCCGCACCGCCATGCAGATGCGTGGCATCTCGGGCCTGCGCAACCCGATCGCTATGCTCGAATACCGCTTTGTGCCACTGTTGGCGTCCGTTGTGAGCATCGGCAACGAGCTGGCTATGTCTGCAGTGACCCGCGGATTGGGCTCGCCTCGCCGACGAACCACGCTGTGCGAGATAGGCTTCCGCGTAGGCGACGCAATAGTCATAAGCGTGCTCGTCGTGTCCCTGATCCTACTACTGGTAAATATAGTGATGCTGCCGTGATAAAGCTGCACGATGTGTCACTATCCTATGGTCAAAACACAGCGGAGCCGGTGCTGCACCACGTAAATCTCACCGTGGCGAAGGGCGAACTAGTTCTAGTGTGTGGCGAATCAGGCTGCGGTAAGTCCAGCCTGCTACGCCTGATAAACGGCGTGGCGCACACGTTCTGCGACGCCCAGATTTCGGGGGAGGTGCTGCTGGACGACGAAGACATCACTCATGCCCACCCACACGACATCGCCGAACGCGTAGGCTCAGTGTTCCAAAACCCCAAGTCGCAATTTTTCACGCTGGAAGTAGCCAGCGAACTCGCCTTTGGCTGCGAAAACCTCGGCGTGGCGCCCAACGAGATTCGACAGCGTATTGGGGAACTTTCCGCAGATTTCGGCATGGTTCATCTCCTCGACCGGCACCTGTTCACACTTTCCGGCGGCCAGAAACAAAAAATAGCATGCGCTTCAGTGGCCGCGATGCACCCACAGGTACTACTACTAGACGAACCATCATCAAATCTCGACCTCGCCGCCGTCGATGAGCTGCGCCGCATCGTCGCGCAGTGGAAGACACAGGGCCGCACCGTCCTGATCGCTGAGCATCGGCTTTCCTACCTAGTTGACATCGTGGACCGAGTGCTGGTTATGCAGGACGGGCAGATCGCTCATGATCTCAGCGGCTCGGAGTTTCGCACCCTAGACAAGGCCGAACTGTACCGCATGGGCTTGCGCTCAGCGCAGCAGGTCCCCGAGGTGACCCGCGAGCCACGCCCTTCAAGTGGCACGATGGTGCTCAAAAAGCTACAGTTCACCTACCCCAAGGCTACAGAGCCATCCCTGAGCATCAGCCACACGGAGTTGCCGCAAGGACAAGTCATCGGCGTGGTAGGACGCAACGGGGCCGGAAAATCTACCTTTGTGCGCGTTCTGACTGGCCTGGAATCTAAGGCCACCGGCGTGGTGGACATCAATAACCGCTCGCTCTCGGGTCCCCGGCAGCGCCTGCGCCAGTCCTATTTAGTAATGCAGGACGTAAACCACCAGCTTTTCGGGGAGAGCGTGGAGTCCGACGTAATCATCGGCACCAGTGGACCGGCTGGGAAAAACGAAGCGCGCCTTACCGAGGTGCTTGGTGCACTTGATCTCGCGGACAAGCGGGCCCGGCACCCGATGTCGCTTTCGGGCGGCGAACGCCAGCGCGTGGCCATCGCCTCAGCAGTCCTAAGTGAGCGCGAGGTAATCGTCTTCGATGAACCCACCAGCGGGCTGGACCTGTGCCGCATGCACCGGGTGGCCCACCTGCTAGACGCCCTAGCCCGGCAGGGCAAGACCGTTTTGGTAGTAACCCATGACATGGAGCTGGTGGCGCGGTGCTGCGATCTTCTCCTGCGCGTGGAAAAAGGCCGCCTTACCGCCTGCGAACCGTGCGATGATCTCGCACTGGCGCGCACGGTGCGGTATCTACGCGGCCGCGACAGCTAGTCCCTACAGCTTCCAGCTGGTGGCGTCGCTCTTTTCACCCCAGAAGCTGCGGTAGCGTGGGGAACTCTCCATGAGTTCCTCGTGGTTGCCGATAGACTCCACGGTGCCGGAGGGACTCATCATCACAATCTGGTCCGCGTCGCGGATGGTGTGCAGCCGGTGCGCAATGACGACGATGGTGCGCTCGGCAGAAAGCGTTTTCATACCGCGCATCACAAGGTGCTCATTCTGCACGTCTAGAGAGCTAGTCGCCTCATCAAGCAGCACGATCCGCGCGTCCTTCAGTAGCGCACGAGCGATGGAGACACGCTGACGCTCACCACCGGAGAGATTCTGCCCGCCCTCGCTAATCAGGGTGTCAAACCCCTGCGGCAGCTGCCGGGCAATCTCGGTGACACCGGCCAACTCCGCTGCGCGGAGCACCTCCTCCCGCGTTGCATTGTGGCAGCCCAGGCGGATGTTTTCATACAGTGTGTCCTCGAAGAGGTACACGTATTGGAACACCATAGCCAGCGAATCCAACACCGCCCGGGAGCCAAGATCGCGAATATCCACACCACCGATACGGATGGTCCCCTGGTCAACGTCATAGAAGCGTGCCGCAAGTTTTAGCAAGGTGCTCTTGCCGCAGCCGCTGGGACCCACCAACGCAGTAGTAGTTCCGGGCGCCACGCGGAAACTCACGTCGCGGACCACTGGGGTGTTGGGTTCGTAGCCAAAGCCCACCCCATCGAACTCGATGCCATAGTCGCGTGGCGCCGCCGGAACCGCAGGCTCCGGCAACACCCGCGCATCGAGGATCTTTTGGATCTCATCTAAGGTATTGCGCGCGGATTCCAAGCCCTCGCCGTAGGGTATGCCCGACATAGCAACGCGAGCCAGGATGAACACCAACACAATGACGCCAATGTAGGTGCCTGCTTCTAGCCAGTGGTTGAGAAGTAGCACGGTGGCCAGGGCATCAATGACCACGGTACCGACCATGATGATTAAAGCCAGACGACCCATGATCATCTCACCTGTCTTCTGGGTGTGCTGCTGGGCGCTAAGCTGCTCTCGAATCGAGGCGCGCACGGCGCGCTCCCCCAGCGAATCCGGCCCAGCCATGCGCAGCACCGGCTGCACCTGGGCGAACTCCAGCACCTCCGCGGCGCCGTGCTCGTTGCGCTCGCCCTTCTGGCGCTCTGCCACGCGGTACTGCCGCATTAGGCGGTTATAGGCGAACCACACCACGGCAGCCACTGCAACGGTAACCAGCCCCAGCCGCCAGTCCACGGCGATGAGAAACACGCAAGCCAAACCGGCCGAGGCAGCACCGTGCAGCATGGGCCGCAGCATCATTGCCGGCGCGTTAGCGGCAAACAGCGCACCGCTGGTGGCTACAACACCGATCTGGCCGGCGCGATCTTCTTCAAAATAGCCCAGGGGTAGCTGTGCCGTGCGATCGGCGATAAGCCGGTGGATGCGCAGCACGTAATCATGCCCCAGGTCCTGGGCAATAACCTCAGTGGGCCAGTCTGCGGCGGCGTAGACGAGGACGGAGATAATGATCCAGGGCAACCATGCTGCGGCCTGCGCGGGATCTTCGCTAAACAGCGTGTCCAAAAACAGTGCAATGAGGATAAGGCCAATGGCCAACGCCACCGCGGAAATCCCAATTAGCGTAAGGACCAGCACCAGACGGCGACGATCAGCCGGACTGCCCAGTGAATAGAGCGTGCGGATCATTATTTTTCCTCCCCTTGGATGCCCGCCTGCGCGGTTTGGTAGCGTGCCCACATCGTGGCGTAGCCCTTGCCTGCCGCCACTAACTCTTCGTGAGTGCCTGCTTCGGTGACCTCACCGTTTTCCAGCATGAGGATCCGGTCAGCGCCGGTGATCGTGTGGAGCCGGTGTGCGATAACTACTAGCGTGCGCCCGGCCACCAGCTCGGTAATGGCCCGCTGGATCGCGGCCTCGGAGTCCGGATCCGCAAAAGCGGTGGCCTCATCCAACACGAGGATCGGCGCGTCGAGCAAGATGGACCGGGCAATAGCCAGCCGCTGCTGCTCGCCACCGGAAAGCTGCGCGTCCTCTCCCACCACCGAGTCGTAGCCGCGCGGCAGATGGGTAATGCGCTCATGAATCTGGGCGGCGCGGGCGGCGCGAACCACGTCTGCGTCGGTGGCCTCCGGGTGAGCGAGGCGAATGTTATCCCGCACGCTCATCCGCATAAGGTAAGGGTCCTGGAAGACGAACCCTACCCTACGGTAGAGCTGGTCAGATCGGAGATCAGTACTAGGGACGCCACCAATGCGCACCGACCCCTCCGTGGGGTCTAATAGCCGGGGGATGAGCGCGGCTAACGTGGACTTCCCCGAGCCGGAAGGTCCCACCACCGCAGTGATGCTGCCGGCGGTAAGTTTTTGGTTAATGCCGGAAAGCACCGGGGTGTCCGGCACGTAGGAGAAGCTTAAATCTTTCAACTCAATTCCGGCGTTTGCAGGCTCCCTGCCGCCAGCAGCGGGCGGCAATACCGGGATGTTGAAGAACTCGGTGAGATCCGCCGCGGCAGCCTTCGCCTCCGAAAACATGATGTTAGTGCGCGAAAGCATAAGCAGAGGCGCGGCGATGTTGTTGATGAACAAAAACGCTGCCAGCACATCGGCCACTGGTACGCCCGCAGACGTGATGAGCCACGGGCTGGCCGCGGCTACCACCAGCAGGCCAAACCCGGTGGAGGTGAAGATCTTCATCAAAGCGGTGGGGTGTACGGTGGCGTGCAACCACTCGCGATAGAACCCACCAAAACTCCGGGAACGACTAAGGAAAATGCTCTCGTCGTAGCCTTCCGGAACAAACACCTTGATAACCGGGATGCCGCGCACCAACTCTACGACGGCGGCGTCTAGCTGCTTCTGGCTGGACTTAAATTTCTCCGCCTTTTCTTGAAACTCGCGCATCATAAACGGCATGGTGGCCACTGCCAACAGCAGTGGTACCAGGCCCAGCAGGCCTATCCGCCAGTCCACCACGAACATGTATCCCAGGCTCAATAGCGGTACGAGTACACCGGCCGAATAATCGTGCGGCGCGTGGGCGATGAGCTGGTGGATCTTGGTGACGTCGTCTTCGATGTAGGTTTTCACAGTCCCCGAAGGTGTCCGCGTAAACCAAGACAGCGGGAGCCTACCCAGCTTGGTAATCTGCTGCTGGCGTAAGTGCTCGCCCAAAAGGCCGTCGGCCTGGTGGCTTACCTGGAGGCTCTTCACGGTTGCCTGTCCATGTAGGACGGTGGCCACCATGAGCGCCGCGACTAGCAGCCACAGCTTTGACGCATCTATCGGCTCTCCCTGGAAGGACAGCATTACGGTGCGCACCAGCTCAACCAGCACGATTACCGGCACCAGCGACAAAACCGCCGCCAGCACCGCCAATAGCAGCGACACCGTGATCTGCCGGTGGGCAGGTTGAGATATTTGCCTAAATGTAATGGGTGGTTTTTGTTCGGTCATCGGGGCCTCTTTACTTAACAGTCACAATCACGCATTGTTCCGCGCTAACCAGGCAGTGTTCCCAGTAATTCCCGCTAGAAAACCGGCAAGCAGGTCGAGGAACTCGGTTCCAGTATCGAGCGGGAAGAAATGCCCACCCGGCAGGACCTTCAGTTCAAAACTACCGCTGGTAAAATTTTCCCACCGGGAAAGCATCTCTGGGCTGACAGCTGGGTCGCTATCCCCCGCCAATGCCAGCACAGGAGAGCGAAGCACCGTGGTTGCATGGTGAAAGCCCTCGTGTAACACATAATCGCGACGAATGTCAGCGAGCAGCAGCTTCATCACATCATCATTGGCAAGGATCTCAGGTGGTGTGCCACCTACCTTCTCAAACTCCCTGCGCAGCGCACCGAACCCCATTGACGAGTGGTATTCCCCAGGCACGGTTTCTCCGGGCGCCTGCCGTGCGGCCACCACCACGGCTTCCGGTATAGTGGGCCGATGCATCTGCTGCAGGCAGGCAGCAACCTGGTAGGCCAGCGCTGCCCCCATGGAGTGGCCGTACAACGCAATCGGCGCGCCCGCCGCCAGATCTACTATCTCGGTTGCGCACATATCGGCGAGCTTGTCAAAGTCGCTTACCCATTTCTCTCGGCGACGGGTTGCCTTTCCGGGAAGCTCCACCGGCACCACGTCAATGCTTGGGTTGACCCCCACCCATCCACGATAGACGGAAGCGCTGCCTCCTGCGTGATGGAAGCAAAACAAGAGGGTTCCAGTGCGATGTCCGGCCACAAACGGAAAGACTCCCTCGCAGCTGATTTCTGTCATTTTTCGCCTTTCGCTAGGTCGGACTGATTAAGCACGATTTCTACTGCTGCGACGGTACCCGGGTCTGTGGCAAGCAACTCGGGCATCCTGCGGGCTGCGGAGTCGTATGCTCCACTTACCAAATTGGCAATTCCGGCGGCCAGGGACTGGGCACTCAGTTCGCCTCGCTGGGCGTCAATATAGTTCGGCCCGGCACCGTTTCGACAAACTGCGTTGGCATGGAAGTGTTGGTCACCACCGAATGCAACCGCAAGGCACGGCTTGCCGGCGCGCAGGATCGCCCCGGTGGTGCCCAGTGAGCCGTGGCAGATGCCTGCACGGCACCACGGAAGCACAGTCGCGAACGGGACCCGGGCGACGGTGAGGATTCCTTCTCTCACACCAGGCTCATGATCGGGATCGACGATTATCGCCCGCAGACCATGCTCGATGCACGCGTCTCGAGTCCATCGTTGAAGGTCATAAACGCGATCTGAGACCATACTCCCAAAGCTTGCCAGAACCGGGGCCGAGCCGGCAGCCACAAACTCCTCGACTGCTGGGTCTAGGGCGAGTTCACTGTGGTGCGGGTCAAGCCACTCGCCAGTGACGTGAATGTGGTTTTTCCATTCCGGCGCCGGCGGACTCAACGCGGGACTGAATTGGTAGATCGTGGTTGGTGGAGAGGAGAGCGCTCGCTGACGCAGCCCCAACCTACGGCGCCATGCCGCTATCACTGGGCGCATCGCCCAAGCCATCAGAGTATTGGACATCCAGTGGGTGACCAGAGCTCCGACAGAGCCGTCCAGTTTTCGCGGATCCACGAGGCTGTAACGGAGGCAGGGTTCGGTAGGGAAAACCTGCACCCGAACGCTGGGGACTCCGCGTGCAGCCCCTAACAACCGAGCAACTTCACTGAATTGGGTGTACATGACCACGTCAACGCCATCCATGGCATGCTCTAACACATCGAAAACGTGGGCGTCAGATATCATCTCACGGATACCTAAGACAGTGTCCATCATGCCTTTACTATCGCCCAAAAGGCGCTTCATTAACGCCCGGTAATCACCGGGTAACTCGATGTAGTCCACCCCGTTTGCACGAAAACTCCCGCCGAATTCGCTAAACCCAGCCAAAACAAACTGGTGGCCACGATCTCGAAGTGCGACACCAAGGTGCGCAAATGGCAGCATATCACCCTCAGAACCCAGGACGACCGCGAGAACTTTCACAGCCGTCTCAATCCGTAATCCAACTAGGCCACTCAGGAACCCAAGACTCCCCCATGAGCTTATCTTCCGGGCCAATATCACGAATGACTCGGCACGGATTACCGGCTGCGAGTACCATGGGCGGAATATCTCTTGTCACAACACTGCCAGCACCAATTACTGCACCATGCCCAATCGTGACACCCGCAGTTACCGTGCAATTGCCACCAAGCCACACATGGTCTTGTATGGTGATCGCACCCCCGGTACACACCATGTATTGCCGCTCTACGGGGTCTAAGGCGTGATTGCCAGCAAAGAAGGAACACCATGGACCAACCATGACCTCATTGCCAAATGTCACCGGGGCCATATCAAGTACCGTCGTTCCTCGATTGAAGGTCACGCCATCTCCGACCTTGATTTTCGAGCCATATTGGACATGAAATGGCAGGAAAACCATTAAGCGCTCCCCCAGTTCACCAAGCAGGTCTGCCATCACTGCCTGCTTCTCCGCTGTTTGAAGTGGACGAAGCTGGTTGAGATCGTGACACTTCTCCGCCGCCTCCATCATCTCGTAATAGAGATCCGGGTCCTCAATAGGGCGGAAGGGCTGACCGCAGAGAATCTTATCTTCGATTTGCTCTCGAGAATCCATGGATACTCCTTTGCGCTTGAGAGGCGCGAGCCACAATACGAATTACGGTCAGCCACGCGGTTTGACCCTGACTAGTCGGAATACCCAGATTCTTAGCTCACACTTGGTAGCTTACAGGCCTTCGACTTAATTGTCAAGCATGCCATGCCTAATTATGGTATGCTCAACTTTGCAGCAACCTGCAGCGTCGCCGCCGATCAGCCGACCTGTGCAGCCCTCTCCTGCGGGGCGCTGTGCACGACCCGGTGCCGCTAGACATACATCATTTTCTAAGGATTAGTTGGCACTACCCCAGGCGCTTGCTCCGTGGACCACAATCCATCGTTCGCGGGCAATAATCGGTTTTCCTTCTGCGGTAGGAGAATCGGTGCGCCGTCTAATAGACCGTTGACGTATATCCAGGGATGAATCATGAAAGAAAACCCCACCACGGCAACCGCTAGCGGTGACCCCAGCGCCACCGCAGTCCCCTCAACCAGCGCCCACGCAAAAGGCCGCGACCTGGTGCTTGATGTCCAAGATCTGCGATGTAGCCTGGGAAAAGTCAAGAAGCGAACGGAAATCCTGCGCGGTGTGACCCTCGCCATTCCGCGCGGGGGCATCCTCGCCGTCCTAGGCGCCAATGGTGCCGGCAAGACAACCTTGGTCAATGTCCTTTCCACGCTGCTGCCCGCCACGGGCGGAACCGCCATCATCGATGGCCACAACTTAGCCACGGATCCTTCCAAGGTGCGCGCTTCCATCGCGCTGACCGGGCAATACGCCGCAGTGGATGAGGAGCTTACCGGCAAGGAAAACCTCATCTTCTTTGGCCGCCTGGCAGGGCTTAAAGCTAGCGATGCGAAGGCCCGCGCCGCGGAACTTCTTGAGCGCTTCGATCTGGTTGGCGCCGCCGACCGCCTGGTTTCGGCATACTCGGGCGGCATGCGCCGGCGGTTAGATATCGCCGCCTCCCTCACTGTCCCGCCCGCGCTGCTGTTCCTCGACGAGCCGACCACGGGCCTCGACCCCGCCGCGCGCAGCTCCGTGTGGGATACCGTCCGCGGGCTGGCGGCCGACGGCACCTCGATCCTGCTTACTACCCAATACCTGGAAGAAGCTGACCAGCTCGCAGACCGCGTCGCCGTGCTCGCCGGAGGCAAGGTGCTCGACGAAGGCACCCCCGCCGAGCTCAAGGACCGCTATGGCACCACGGTGTGCCTCATCACGATGTCTAGCCCGGACGATGCCGCACGCCTCACCCACACCTTGCAAGAACACCGCATCGACTGCCGCCAAGAGGACACCGTATTGCGCGTCGATGCGCCCGATGGCCACCACACCCTAGTCCGGGCGCTGGCCTTGTGGGATGGCGACGACACCTCGGTCGCGGACGTCTCCTTGGTTCCGCCCTCCTTGGACGATGTCTACTTCGCTATCGCCGGGTCCGGCGACATCGCGCAGCAGGCTCCCCACACCGGTGGAGGCTCCCAGTGAACGCGCTCGGAGCAGTCGCTGCCTCGTGGCACCGCAATGTCCTGCGCACCGTCCGCAACAAGGCCGTAATGGTTTCCGCCGTGGCAATACCCAGCCTGTTCATGGTCATCTTTTACGCCACCTTCGCCAAGGCTTCGACGGAACTCGGCATCGATTACGCCGCCTTCCTCCTGCCCGCCGGCGTTATTCAGGCGATTGTGTTCGCCGCCGGGGGCTCCTCCTTGGCGATTACGCGTGACGCCGAAAACGGCATCCACGACCGCATCCGCGCCACCGGGACGCCCGCCTGGGCCACGGTCGTCGGCCGGCTGCTGGCAGATCTCACCCGCGCCGCGTGGTCGTGCAGCATCGTCGTCCTCACCACGATCCTGCTCGGTGCCCGCTACGCTGCCGGACCGGGTCGTATTATCCTTACCATCGCCCTTTTCGCCGCCCTCACCATCATCCTCTCCGCGTTTATCGATGGCTCCTGCCTGTTGGCCCCCAAGCCCACCTCGGCGTCCTTGCTCTTCCAAAACCTCGTGCTGGTCATGGTGATGTTCTCCACCGCATTCGTGCCTGCGGATGCGCTGCCCGGCGGCATTGGCCCCATCATCCGGCACGTACCGCTATCTCCCATCTTGGACACCGCCCGCAACCTACTAGGTGGCGCTGCCCTGGGGGCGCGCGGAGTCGAAGCACTGTGCTGGCTCATCGCCATGACCGTCGTTGGCGTATGGGGCTTTATCACCGCTTTCCAGGGGAGGAAACATGACTAACCACACCACCGCCACCGTGTCGCACGACACCACCTGGCTGTCCACTGTCGCCACGCATTTTGGAAGGCACCTGCGCGCCGCCCGCCGCGATAGCGCGGTAATTACCAATACCGTGGCTGGTCCCGTTTTGATGTTCCTGGTCATGCGGTGGCTGTTTGGCGACCTCATGGCGGCCTCGCAAGGCTCTGCCACGCTCGACGCGTTACCGCTTACCATCGCGCTCATCCTTTCCAGCGAACTGATGAATGGCACCTCCGCCGCCGCGCAGATAATTAAGGAACGCCAACGCGGTATCACCACCCGCATCGCGACCACGCGCTACGGCACCAGCCCGGAGATCTTCGGCCGCTGGTGTTTCGATTCCTTACGCAGCCTTATCTCCGGCTGCGCGGTGCTGCTGGCTTCCGTGGCTTCTGGCCTGCGTATTCACACGCTGGCCGGGTTTGGCTGGGTGCTGTTAGTCATCATCTTCGGCGCGGTGGTGGCCGCCTCGCTATCGGCCATGGTGGGCGCGATGTGCGCCACCCCGGAGGCCGCCATTGGCCCGGCCCCCATCATCATGGCGGCCATGGCACTTAACGGCGGCCTCGTGCCCGTGGAGCAATTCGCTGGTGTGGTTCAACCCATCGCCCGGTGGAATCCGCTTACCTTCGCCGCCCGCGCCGGCGCCGCCATCGACGGCACGCCAAGCGCCGAAATCCTTGCCACCGGCCAGCCCGGCACCGCAGTCTGGGCTTTCGTGGCCTGGATGGTAGCACTCACCGTAGTGCTGCTAGCCGCCGCAGCTGCGTTCCGCCGCCCCACCATGTCGTAAATAGCGCCGGTTAGCGCGACAGTGCTACTTGTCGCGCGGCGGCGTCCCCAGCGGCGCGGTAGCGCTACTTGCCGCGCAGGGCGCGCCGCCGCGATAAAGAGCTGCGAATCTTTACCCGCGGCCGCGCTAAGGCGGGTAGTGTCGCCGCCGGTTACCGGCAACCAGGCGGCCTCGCCCGGGGCTAGCTCCAGGTCGTTTACCGTGACCACACCAGAAGTAGCCAGGGCGATGGCCGGTCCGGGAAGCTGCGTGGAAACCGTGGTGCCGGCGGGCAAATCGTAGCGGGTCACCGCAAACTCCTGCACCGGCAGCGGGTACTCTACTACCGTCGCGGTGTTGGGCGCGGCATCGGCAACAGCGGCGCTCTCCGCGCCTGCACCATCGCCCAGGGAGGTGTTCCTATATAGTTTGTCAATTCCGTGGGTGAGTTTGTTGGGGGGGGTGTGAAGGGTTTCTGCTTTTCCTTGTGGATGTTGTTTTCGGGCACGGTGAGGAGCCGATTGGGCTTGCTGTGCAATCGGCTTGAGGTGAGGGTCTGTTGGTTCTAGGCTGCTGCGGCCTCCTGGACTGTGGAGATGTCTCGGTAGAGCTCGCCGTTTCGCATCATGGCGAAGAGAACGTTGAGGCGCCGGCGTGCGAGTGCGACGACTGCGGCGTTGTGTCTTTTGCCTTCTTTGCGTTTTCGTTCATAGAATTGCCGGGAACGCTCGTGGAATCTGATCGATGCAAAAGACGATTGCCATAGGGCGTTCTTTAATTTTTTGTTGCCAGCCCGGTTAGGCGAATTCGACATGATAGACGTTCCTGACTGATTCGTCCGCGGTGATAGCCCTGCATAGGATGCTAGGTGCGCTGCATCGGGGAAGTCGGACATATCGCCAACAGTCATGAGGATCTGCGCTGCGCTACGCGGGCCGATACCAGGCATGGATAAAAGAATCTCGGTCTGCGGAATGTCCTGAATCAGCTTGAGTACCTGCGCTTCGATTTCTTTACGATGCTCGAGTTTGGTTAGTGCATCTGTGGCGGACATTGCTACGCCAAGTTCGGCGTATTCTGCGCCGGCAATGGATACGGTCTGTTCGTGGATGGCAGCAAGCATGGCATCGATGGGACCTGACCCCCATGTGGTGGACACCTGATATCCAGCCCAGTCGAGCTGGGAAGAAAGGTAATCTACCACCATGTCCAGGTACTCCGAACAGTTCAAACGCGATGCCGTAGCCCTCTATGAGAACAACGAGGATCTCTCGCTGAACTCAGCATCAGCTGAGCTCGGTATCAACCGTGCCTCGCTACATTCTTGGGTCAAAAAGTACGGCACTGGCAAACGTGCCCGCACGAAGGCCGTGCACGATCAAGCCCAAGCGGCGAATGATTCTGCGCGAATCCGTCAGCTGGAAAAAGAAGTCTCTAAGCTGCGCGAAGAACGCGACATCCTGCGTAAGGCCGCGAAATATTTTGCCGAAGAGACTCACTGGTGATCCGCTTCCAGTTTGTCGATGACCACCGAACCGAGTACTCGGTTAAGCGGATGTGCGATGTGTTAAAGCTGAATCGTTCCTCGTTTTACAAGTGGGTGAGCACCCGTAAAAAACGCAGGTTAAAGATGTATTCTGATGCCGTTATTGGTGCAAGAATCAAGACCATCTTCGATGATGAGCACGGGGCTTTATGGTGCTAAACGCATCGCCGCAAGCCTCAAGGAGGACACGACGTATACCCCGATCAATCACAAGAAAGTTGCACGCATCATGAAATCCATGGGGTTAAAAGGCTTTAGCAAACGGCGTCGATGCATTACTACCAGGCGTAAGCCTGGTCACCGTGTCATGCCGGACTTAGTAGGCCGTAAATTCACAGCCAACGAGCCGAACCGCGTTTATGTTGGCGACATTACCTACCTGCCCTGTAAGGGTGGCAAGAACATGTATTTGGCCACAGTCATTGACACGTATTCACGTAAACTTGCAGGTTATGCACTCGCAGACCACATGCGGGTCTCACTAGTTATCGATGCTCTAGCCCACGCACACGGCGTGCGCGGCAGTCTTGACGGGACTATTTTCCATTCCGATCACGGCAGCGTGTACACCTCACAAGCCTTTAGGAACTACTGCTCGTCGTTAGGTGTGCGCCAGTCCATGGGCGCGGTTGGAACGAGTGCCGATAATGCCCTGGCAGAATCCTTTAACGCCACCTTAAAGCGGGAAGTGCTGCGTGATCGGAAAGTCTTTGACAACCCAATTAGCTGTCGTCAAGAGGTCTTCCGGTGGTGCATGCGCTACAACACGCGCAGGCGGCACTCCTGGTGCAATCTCGTAGCTCCTGATGTCTTTGAAGCCGAGACTTCGGCTATACTGACCACAGCAGCATAGCTAACCCCTAACATGTCTACTTTTCGGGAGACAGGCCCGTACCTAACGAAAAGACATGTACACAGTGGGTAAAACAACACGCGTACTGCACTGTGTAGTGGTTAGCGAAATGGCGGTACGTGATGAGGGGTGCCCACTCCTTACCGTCGACGCTCCGGCGCCGTACAGACCCGGCATCCCCAGTATTTTGAAGAAAAGATAACCCCGCAGGTTTCCCTGCGGGGTTTCGGTACTAGAACGGTGTCTCATTGGTGCCAGCGCCTGCCAGTGCGGCTGCCGCAGCGTCGTTGCCTCGACGGGCAGCACGCGCCGCAGACTCAGCCTTAGAGTCGATGAGCTGCACAGTATCAATTCGTGCGACCAGCGGGTAGTGCTTCACGCCTTCCTTGTCGGTAAAGACATCGGTTTTCAGCGAGTAGCTCACTGCAATGCGATCTCCGGCATGAATGCAGCTAAAGACGCCGGGGTTATCAGCGTCCTTGACGTAGCCGGTCAGCTCAACCATCTCGGACTCAACCTCGCCGGTGGACTTGTTTTTGAAGGCGTTGCGCGCATAGACATTGAGTTTCACCGTTGCGCTGCCGTTTGCGTGCTCGAACAGCTTGGGAGCGCGCGCTGCATTGCCGGTGATGACGCCTGCGTTGAATGGGTTGGACATTAGATTTCTCCTTAATGAGTAGTTGACTGTGTAGTCTTTCAATTTTGTGTTTGAGCAGTGGTTTTACCGCTGCTGCAGTGCCGTGCTAGAGCACGGCTCAGGGAAGGCTGTGCCCCTCGGCTTCCAGGTCGCGCAGTTCCTGCGTTGAACCCGGGTCAGCGTCCTCGCCGTCGATGCCGTCTGCGAGCATGTAGAGCAGCTCTAGGTCCGTGTTCGTGTAATCCGGCATGGTGTGCCTCCTGTTTTGGAATCGGATATTCAATCCGTTCTTTGGAGACAGCTCTGCTGTCTAGACTCTTCTCCCCTACTTGCAGAGGTTGAACATCTGCCCTGTTCACAGAGCTAACAAAAAAAGGAAACCCGCTGTAGCATTCAGCTACAACGGGTTTTAGCAGTTAAAAGTTTCGATAGACGAACACGCCGCCTTCACAGGTACGGGTCGCGGAAACGGTGTAGTCATAGGCTAGGTCTTCTATCCACGAACTCCAGTCGAAGTAGATCCTAAGCTGCGAGTCGGCATCTACTCCATCCATTAATCCAGTATCTTCGGAAAATCCCAGCGCATACTCCTCGAAGTCTGGCCACCATCCGCAGAACTGTTCTCTGAATGTTGCGACGTCCGGGACATTGTTCGCATCTTCAACGATAACGCCATCTTCAGCCCAGCGGCAGAATGCTGGCCATAATGCGTGCCCAACCTGGCCATATGCGTCCACCCAAGATTCAGCATTCTCTGGTGTAATTTCATAGCCTTCCGGTAGATCAGAAGACCGGGAGATTATCGTGGTATCGCACTTATTTGTTATGGGATTTCCCGTGAATGTGTGAACGTCTTGAGCGGTCGGCATCCCCTCCCATTCAGATACCCTAATAAATTTGCCTTTATCGACACCGCTGGCGGTATAGCAATGCTTACAGATGACAGTGGCCCCAGGCTCCTCTAGAGCAGTATCTGATGCTTGTTGCGGAGAGTACATAGTTTGGTCCGTCCTCCTTAAGCGTCCAACAAGATGTGCCGCGCCTTTACAGCGCCTTCGTGCACGCTTGTGATGAGTTTGCTACCTAGGCCGAGGTCGAGGCACATAGCAACTTGAGACGGAAACTTCTCCGCCCCGCTCAGTTCAGTGGCTTTATGCGCAGCCACGCCAGCTAAGCCAGTCTGTCCTGTCGCTTGAGCCAGCACGGCCACGGTAGCTGTTACCTGTGAGCGCATCCGGGTCCAATCACGAGGTACAGCGCGCATAAGCGATTCTGCGAATGCTAGTCCCTGCTGCGGCTCTTCCAACAGCGCGGCAAGCAGCGGATCGCGCAGTGACCATGAGGTGAAGCACTTCAACCCGGCGCGAATGGCGCGCGTATTGGTCGGGTCTGAAATACCTACCATGGCCTGCTCATACCCACGCTGCAGCTCATGGCGAAGAAAAGGTACATCGTAGTTCTCGACATCCTCGATGATGTCTTGGTACTCGACTTCGCTGATGCCGTGTTCGGTGCTATTAAGTCGTTCTTCCAGCTCATCGCGAGACAGCGCCGGTAGCTGACCAGTGTCAAGAATCATCTGCTGCAGTGCAGCGGAGCCTGCGACTTCGCTGACTTCACCGCTGCGTGGTGCTGACAGATCCAGCTGCTGATACACAGTCCACCAGCCAGTCCCGGTGGTGACCTCAGGAACCTGGATGATGGCAAGCACCGTTGGCAACGGCGAGTCCTCACTGAGTAGGAACTTCGCCAAATCGTCTGAAGCAGAAAGATCACTGCTTACCACGTAGGCGATAACGGCGTCTGTATCAAGCTTCTCTGTCCAGGCAGTGAACTGATCTCGATTATTGACCAGCGTCTCAACAGCATCGTCGAGATCAAGCCGTGCAAGTGGACTGAGGGCGAGATGAGGTGAGTCTTCGCTGCGCTTGAAGAACGCCAGCACCAGCGAGTCCTGCGGATAAAATCCCAGTATGCCGGGGATATTGGCGAGTATGTCGCCGTAAGAAGTAAGGGTTTGAGAGTAGGTGGACATGCGGTACTCCTTTGCCAAATACGGAATATGTGTGGTCATTTCCGTATTTGGCCCGAGCTTTGCCGGGCTACGGCGCCGTATCCCTGCCGCACAACGCCCCAGTGTGCTCAGGGCGTCGCTAGCGCTCACCTGGTGCTTGCTTGCAGGATACAAGCGCTAGCGGCGCTGTTCCGTGGATGGAGTGTAGACCTGCTACTTAAGCGTTGCCCTTGGCGCGGTTATGCGACTTGCAGAGCAGTTCGCAGTTGCTCTCGTCAGTGCTACCGCCCTTTGACCAGGCAGTGACGTGGTCGGCGTCCATCTCCTTTTGCGTCCAGATCTTTGCTTTCTTCGCGTCATGCCCGATGGCGCAGTACGAACAGTTCGACACGCCCTCAGCCTTAGCCTTGTCCGTCTGCGTCCTGTAGACGCGCTTCTTCACGGCATCAGTGAACACGCGCACGTTAAGGAGTTTGGTGTCCGTCTTCCCGCCAAGAAGATATTCGTAGACGCCCTTATTCGACTTCACCTGTGAGTCACTCAGCAGATCCTGCGCATCAGCAGTCATTTGAGCGGCGTTGTAGCCCTGGCTGCCGAAGCGCTCATACAGCGTGTTCCATTCGATGCCTCGTATGGACGTGTCTGTCATCTTGAACACACTTGCCGCCCAGTCGATAACAGCCTTGAAGTAAGTCTGTAGTTCGTTGCAGTTATCGTCTTCACGGTGCTTTGCCATGTAACTGTCGACGGTGGTGCCTTCACGCTGAGCGATCCAGTCCAGCGCTACTTCAAACACCTCCTGGCGGGCTGGGTCGCCCTTAACGAAGTTCGACCACTTCGACATGATGGCAGAGCCGGAGTTGGAAAAGACCTTCTTAGCAGCATCGACGAACTGACCCGAGTACACGGCATTGCGTAGCTCTTGGGCTGTAAGCGGCACACCGACGATGTTGATGGTCTTGAACCACTCCTTAATCTCGGCCTCAGTGCCACAGCAGTCGTAAATAAGCAGCTCAGTCTCAAGGATCTGCTCTTGCTGGTGTTTGCCCAGCGACGAGAAATACTGCTCATTGCCGTCAGTGTCTTTGACGACGAACAGGTCTTTGTAGAAGCGCCCGATAGAGGTAATGCGCTGCTGACCGTCGAGGATCTCGAACTTGTCTTCGTCCTGCTTGGGCTGGTTGAAGTAAATTAGCCCCAGTGGATAGCCCTTAAGCAGCGAGTCGATGACGGCAACGTCTTTCTTACCGTCGTTGTAGATGTAGTTGCGCTGGTACTCCGGTTGGATGGTGAGGTTGCCAGCCAAACCGTACAGGCCTTTGCCTTCGAGTTCGTTGTAGTGAAATCCGTCTACGATGTCACGGATCTTGCGTGGGTTGAGTTTTGCTTCCATGACTTAGGACTCCTTGGTTTCGGGGCGACGGTGGCGGATGAGTACACGGGCGTATGGCTGGGTAAAGATCCGCCCTTCGACCTCGTAATACGTCGTGTTTTCAGGAGGCGTGTCGTGTGGAATTGCCGCACCGTCGTTGAGTTTGCCAACATTTGACGTCGCTCCGTTTTTGCTGACCTGGGTCTGCGTTGGGTAAATCTTCTTTTTTAACCCAGCACCATCATCCCACGTTTTCGTGATCCCGAGGATCTCAAACTGGTCAGGGCTGTATTTATCGAGGAATGAGATAGGGACGCCCATCATGCCGTCGTAATCGCTAGGGATACCCATTGTCTCAGGCACTTCAATAGCGTCGTAGTTGTCGTATTTCGGATATGCCACACTGCGAACTGTTTTGGAGCCGTAGATGAGGTTGTCATCCATCGTCATAAGCACAAGCGGCTCATGGCGGCGACCGTGTTCGATATTTGTGAACCATCGGACACCTTTTACACGGACGAATTTATTACCCTGTTCATCCACACGCTGACCCGCGGCGGTGAGTGGGTAACTATCTGGTACACGAAACTCGCGATCGCCGCTAGAGATAGAAGGCCCGTACCAAGTCCTATTCTCTTGGAACAGTGGAAAAACGTCTCGATAAGTAACAGAGTTCATGTTCCCGATAACGGAGAACTGGACGTCCCCCTCAATCAGCCACGCGAGGAACTCCCGGAAGAGTGAGAACGGCGGGTTAGTAACAATGATGTCTGCCTCATTGCGGAGTTTCGTAACCTCCTCAGAACGGAAGTCTCCGTCGCCCTCAAGGTAATCCCACTGGAGATCTTCTTTATTAAGTCGCCCGTCATCGTTGAGGTCGGTGCCCTGCTCAAGGACGTAAATACGCCCCCTGTGCCAGGTGTCATCTTCATTGAACTTTTCGTCCAGGTCTTCGCCCAACTCAAAGTCCAACAGCATCTGGCCTTTCTCAGTCACGGCTGGGTTTGATGCTGGGGCGTAGGAGGTTGAGATCAGCTTCTTCAAGCCGAATTTTTCGAAGTTCAATGCAAAGTACTTGGTGAAGTTACTTGCTCCTGGATCGTCACACGGCAGCAGCACTGTCTTGCCTCTGAACACGTCAGGGTCGTATTCGAGATACGCCTGCATTTCGATTTCGATGTCGTTCCACTGCGTGTAGAACTCGTCGTTTTTCGCGACCTTGGCTGCGCCTAAGTTGGTATTGCCCGCCATCGTCTATGTCACCTTGCTCATTGATTCAGTCTTGATCCTAAAAATGCGCGAGACTCGTGCCTGTAAAACAGGCATCCGGGTAACTCGCGCTCGAAGACAATCTTAGCGGAGTAGTGATAACTTTCTAAGGCGTTCGCGGTGAAAAAGACGTAAAAACATGCGCCATTTTGTTGACATGTCACAGTTCAACATGGTGCAGGATTTTGGCCCTAGTGCACCATCTAGTGCACCAAATGCCGATTTCAACACAAAACAAAGAAGACCCCTACCAGCGTTTCCACTGGTAGGGGCTTGGAAGTTGGTAGCGGGGGCAGGATTCGAACCTACGACCTCTGGGTTATGAGCCCAGCGAGCTACCGAGCTGCTCCACCCCGCGTCGAGATGTACTTCCAAACATCAAGCGCTCTGCACACTGTCCCGTGTGCCGGCGACGGATGTAACTATACAGACACCTTGGCGCCTACCCAAATCCCCTGGGCAGGCGCCATTTCATAGGTGAGGCGCCGAGTTTTTCGCTGGCGCCTATCCGGACTTACTGAGACTGCAGGGAGCGGTAGTCCTCTACCGCCTTGTCCAGCTCGTCCAGGGCCTTGCCATACTCCTCAAAGGAGCCGTTCTTGGCCTTGTCCACACCATCGAGAGCCTTGTTGATGGCGTCGATAGCCTCGCCCTCGCTAGATGCCTTCGGAGCGGAGGCCGGTCCAGAAGCATCGGAGTCCTTAGCGTCCCCTGCATCCTTCTTCTCGCCATCGGTGGATTGCTCATCCTTTTCCGTCTTTCTGCCGGAATCACCCTCGATCTCCGTGATGTCCTGGGCGGCCTTAGGGTCGATGCCGACCTGCTCCAAAGCCTCACCAATCGTCGGCGCGTAGCCCACGCGGCCCTTGTAGGAGACCAGCACGCGCAGCAGCTTCGGGAATGCAGATTCCTGCCCCTTGCGCTGCGAGTAGATCGGCTCCAAGTAGAGGATCTCTCCCCCACCCACCGGCAGGGCCAGCAGGTTACCGTTCTTCAGGTCATTCGAACCCTGCCACAGCGTACGGTCACGAGCCACCTGATCAGAAGACATCATGGCGTCCTGCGCCTGCTTCGGACCTTGGGTCTGGGTATTCGTCGGCAGCACGCGCACGGTGATGTCACCGTAGGTATCCGGGTCGGAAGACACCGCCATGTGTGCAGAGAGGAACTGACGGTTCAAACCACGATAGGAGGTGATGAGCTGGAAGCTCGGCTTGCTGGTCTCTGGGTCGGAAGCCAGCACGTAGTACGGCGGCTGGTTCAGACCCTGGGACTCACCAGCGGTCGGATCCTCCGGCACGGACCAGAAGGCATCGTTGTTGAAGAAGACGCCCGGGTCATCCACGTGGTACTTGGCCAGCAGGTTGCGCTGTACCTTGAACATGTCCTCCGGGTAGCGCATGTGCTGACGCAGCTCGTCGGAGATCTCCGACTCGGGCTTGACGACGCCCGGGAAGACACCCTCCCATGCCTTAAGCACGGGGTCTTCGGTGTCGAACTCATAGAGGTCGACGGTGCCATCGTAAGCGTCGACAGTCGCCTTCACCGAGTTACGGATGTAGCCCACCTGGTCGTTAACCAAGCGCTGCGTCGTGCCCGTGGGGTTCTGTGCGTCCTGGGTGGTCTCCGTCAGGGAGGTGCGCTGCGAATACGGCAGGGAATCCAAGGTGGTGTAGCCATCGACAATCCACTTGATGCGGCCGTCGATGACCGCCGGGTAGGTGGAGGAATCCGTCGTTAGCCAGGGAGCAACCTTCTCCACGCGCTCGCGCGGGTCGCGGTCATAGAGCAGCTTGGACTCCGGCCCCACGCGGTCCGAGAGCAGGAAGTTGAGTTCCTGGTACTTCAGCGCAAAGGCAGTGCGGTCAACAATGTTGCCGATGTCGACGCCACCCTTACCGTCATAGGTGTAGGTAGAGGTATCGGTGTCATACTCGACGGCCTCATCACCGGTCTTGCCCACGATGGCGTAGTCCATTCCATCCTGGGCGCTAGCGATAACCGGGCCGAAATAGGTTCGCGGCTGGTCCACCTTGATACCGAGGGATTCTTCAGCATTCTGGGTTTCGCCCTCACCTTCGGCGTCCTTACCCGCCTGGGTCTGCAAGTCAGCCACCGTGAAGATGGGGAAACCACCGCGCGCGGAACCGGCGTCACGAGCCACCTCATCGACTGTGTTGGCCTGCGCCGCAATGAAGCCATTGCCGTGGGTATACACGGTGTGACGGTTAATCCAGTTCTGCTGGTTCTCCTGCAGCTCGTTCGGATCCAGCTCGCGGGCTGCAACCACGAAGTCGCGGAGTTCGCCATCGATTTCATAGCGATCCATCGCCAGCGTCTCTGGGAAGCCGTAGAAGTTCTTCAGCTGCTGCATCTGGGTGAACGTCGGCGCCAAAATATCCGGGTCCAGCAGGCGCAGGTTGGAGATGGTGGAGTCATCCGAGGCAACCTTGTCATCGGCGACGTCCTCCGCGCCCCAGTTCTCCTCATAGGTCACCTTGTCGTCTGTGAGGCCATAGGCAAAGCGAGTGGACTCGATGTTGCGGGAGATCGACTCCGCCTCTTTAGCCTGGCGGTTCGGGTTCACGGAGAAGCGTTCCATGATGAGCGGCCAGCCCTGGCCGATGACCAATGAGGACAGAACCATGAGCACCACGGCCAGACCAGGGATACGCAGGTCCTTGATGACCACCGCAGAGAAGATTGCCACGGCCACGAAGACGCCAATGATCATGAGGATGATCTTGGCCGGCAGGTAGGCGTTGATGTCGGTGTAGGAACCACCCGTAAACAGCGAGTGCTCGGTGTAGAGCAGCTGGTAGCGGCCCAACCAGTAACCAGCCACCTGCAGCAACATCCACAGGCCGGCGGTCACGGCCAGCTGGGTGCGGGCCGCCTTCGACAACGAACCACGCACGCCGGCGGCGCGATTGCCCAAGCGAATGCCACCAAGAATGTAGTGCCCCACAAGTGCGATGAGGAAGCACACGGCGACCAGCATGGAGGCGGCGCTGACCAGCATTGACCACACCGGCAAGCGGAAAGCGTAGAAGCCAAGGTCGTGATTGAACTGCGGATCCGTCACCCCAAAATCGTGGGAATTGAGGAAGAGCATGACGGTCCGCCAGTTGGCTTGCCCCAACAGGCCGGAAACGACGCCAACGAGCACCGGGATGACCTTGAGGAAGACACTCATCGTGCTCTCAATGGACTTACGGTACTGATAGACGGGGGAATTGAAATCCGCCATGTCCATCGAGTCACCGCGCCCCCGCCACACAATCAGGCCCGCAACGTACGTAATAGCCGCTGCTACGAGGCCGAAGAGGATGAAGAGGACGATGCGCGTGATCAAGGTCTTGGTGAAGACCCCACGGTACTCAATCGCGCCGAACCACTTCCAATCCGTATAGAAGCCCACCAACATGGGGCCAATGAACAAGAGGACCGCGATGATGGCGACAACCCACGAGAGAAATTTGGGCGGCCGTTTCATCGGGGCGGCGGGTCGGTTGAGTCCGGAAGCCAACTCCAGCTCCAATCAAGTGTCGTGCGAATATAGAGGTATCAAGCTTCTAGTCTAGAGAAGCACTATGACCGTCAACGAACAAGGACGCTTATGAGTTCCCAACCTTCCTCCCAGCCCGCTGTACACCGCGCGCTCAACAAGGCCATGCGCGAAGCCGTGGACTTCATCCACGCCGAGGGCTGGGATGCGCCTCCTACCCTTTTTGCTCTCGTCCCCACTGAGCTGGTGGCCGCCCAGCTCGGCGACGTCGATGATTCCTCTCCCCTCACCCTCGTGGTGCAGGAGCTGCCGGAAGGCATCGAACCGGGATCGGAGCACCTCGCGGACTACGTCTCGCGCCTGGCCTGGCCACAGGAGATCGCCGGCGTCATCCTGGCCCAGGAGATCATGTTTAAGGACACCTCGGACGCCGCGCTTGGCGACGCCCGCCCCGCCCGCCTCTTCTCCGGAGTCCTGCGGGCTACCGCCATGGACGGTAGCGCCACGGCCGACGCCGAGGATGTCGATGGCCACGGCCCCGAGCTCACCCTGCTGCAATTGCGTCCGACCGAGGAGGAACTCGCTGAGGCCGGCCCCTTCGCGGAAGATGATATTCAGCTGCGCGGTGGTCCGAATGTGGCACCGGGGGTCATCGCTGCCCTGCGCTACGGGTTGGAGCAGGATCCGGAGGAAATACTCTAATCGACTAAACTCAGAATGCAGTGGCCATTAGCGCTCAGCTCTCGGGGCTGGGCACGCAATTGATAGAGGAGTCTCTCGTGCGCTTGACATCCCGCTTCACCGCCGCAGCTTCGGCCGTGCTTGCCACCGGCTGCCTGCTCACCGCATGTGGGAAGGACGATGTTCCCTCCCCTGAGCCGGCTCCTGCGAGCGAAGCAACCACCGCCGCGGAGAAGACCAGCGCGCCGGCCCCGGCCACCTCCGCCGAGGAATCCGAGACGACCACTCCCGCTGCGTCCGAGTCTGCAGACAGCTCGGAAGCGGAGGATGAATCCTCGACAGCAGGAAGCTCCGCTGCTCGGAAGGACAAAGACAAGGACGCCAGCGAGTCCGCTGAGCCCAGCGGCAAGTTCACCGACTCTGTGGAACAGGCTTATGAGATCTTTGGCGGCCTCGTCCCAGAGGAGATCTTCGCTCAATTCGACCGCTGCGATCCCAACGGCGTGACGGATTCCTTCAACTGCTCCGGCTCAGAGGTGGGCCAGTTCCAGTTCTTCAAGTCGAAGACCAAGGCTTCCCAGACCACCCAGGTGCTCACCGAGCTGCGCAGCTCCCGTGTCATCGAGGACAGCGGAAGCCGCGTCGTGGGCTGGTCCATGTTGGGTAACACGGCCATCCTCACCGTGGTGGATAACGATGAGGGCCTCATCATGCAGCAGATGATTTCCACGGACCAGGACGATCCGGAAGAGCGCCTCAAGGAGCTTGGCTTGGTCTAGGGCCGCAACTTCCTTAAGGTCTAGCCTTCGCAGGTCTCGACGGGGCTTCCCTCGGCGAAGTTGTGCATAGCCTCGATGGCATCATCCAGCGTGTGGACCTTGGCCACCACCATGTCGCCCGTTTTGCGGCTAACCGCCTCCGCGCAATTATCGGCTGGGGCGAGGAAAAGCTCGGCGCCCGCCTCCTGCGCTGCATTTACCTTATGGACGATGCCACCGATGGGGCCGACCTCTCCGTCCTCGCCGATAGTGCCGGTGCCGGCAACGAAGCGGCCGCCGGTGAGGTCCTCACTGGAAAGCTTGTCAATCACCGCCAGCGTAAACATCATGCCGGCCGAGGGCCCGCCAATGTCCTGCAGGTTATAGTCCACCGTGATGTCCTCGGTGGGCACCGAGGTCATAAGGATGCCTAGCAGGGCCACGTCCCCCTGCTCTGGGTGGGAGCCGAGGGTGACCCCGACAGTCTTTTCCTCGCCCTTGCGAACGATGCCTAGCTCCACCTCATCGCCAGGCTGAAGAGCACGAATCTTCTCTTGCACTTGGCCAGGCTCCGTGACCTTGTCACCGTTGACGGTGGTGATGATGTCGGCGTCGTCAAGCGCGCCTGCTGCGGGGCCGTCGTCGAGGACTTGTGCGACCTCAATCCGCACGGGCTTGTCCAGATAGTCCATGGCAGCGACCGTGGCGGCTGACTCGGACTGGGTAAAGGCCTGCTGATTGGCCTCTTGGACCTCCTTATCTGTCTTGCCCTGCGGGATAACATTCTCGATGGGGACGATGGTGTCATCCGTCAACAGCCACCGGCCCAGGGCCTGGGCTAGCGTCATGTTGGTGCGCACAGAGACCGTGGTCATGTTGAGATGCCCCTGCGGCTGAAACGTTTCCGGGGCTTCGACGTTAACGACAGGCTCCCCTTCCACCTCGCCCAAGGTATCCACGGTAGGCCCCGGTCCTTCGGCGGCATAAGGAACCGACAGGGTGATATCGGTGCCGGGGATGTGGTCGACGCTGAGCAGGGCTCCCGTCAACACCACCGGAATGGCTCCCCACGTGAGGGTGGACAGGCGGCGGGCTCGGGGGTTCTGCGGGGTTTTCACGGAGGATCAGCCTACAGCCTTAGGCTGCCTGTTCGCTCTCAGCGTTGCCGTGGTCCTAGAATCCGCGCTAGGAAACCTAGTAGATTAGGGCCCATGAGCAACGGATTCGGTTTTTCCTTCCCCAATAACGACGATGACGATGATAACGATCGTCGCGACCAGAACCCGTTCGGCGCCTTCGGCTTCAGCGCGGGCAACGGTGGCCTAGGAGACCTGTTGAATCAGTTCGGCCAGATGCTGTCCGGCATGGGTTCCTCCATGAACTCCCCGGAGGGTGCTGGCCCGGTCAACTATGACTTGGCCAAGCGCATCGCGCACCAGCAGATCTCCCGCGATAAAGAGGTCAGCGAGCAAGACCGCACCGCTGTGCAAGAAGCCGTGCGGCTGGCAGAACTGTGGCTGGATGATGCCACGATTCTGCCCACCGCGTCCGGCACCGTGACCGCGTGGAATTCCGCGCAGTGGCTGGATGAGACGCTGCCGATGTGGCAGCGCATGGTCACTCCGGTAGCCGAACACATGAATTCCGCGCAGTTGGAATCCCTACCGGAGGAGGCCCGCGAGATGATGGGCCCGATGACCTCGATGATGAACTCGATGTCTGGCATGAACTTCGGGATGAAGCTCGGCCACGCCCTCGGTGACCTGGCTGCGCAGGCGCTGACCGGTTCCGACTTCGGCTTGCCTGTCTCCCCCGCAGGCACCACCGCACTCTTGCCGCACAATATCCAGGCCATCGCGCGCGATCTCAACGTTCCGGGCCAGGAAGTACTCGTCTACATCGGCGCCCGTGAGGCCGCCCGCCAGCGCCTGTTCAAGCACGTGCCGTGGTTGGTCGAGCGCCTCGTCTCCTCCGTTGAGGAATACGCCATGGGCTTGGTCATCGACACCTCCCATATCGAGGAAGCTACCCGCGAGCTCAACCTGGAATCCGGTGACCCGCAGGCCATCCAGGACGCGATGAACAAGCTACAAGGCATGGACCTGTCCCCGCGGATCACCTCGCGCAACGCGGGAGCTGCTTCCCGCTTGGAGACCCTCCTGGCACTCGTCGAGGGCTGGGTTGAGCACGTGGTGACCGAGGCACTGGGAGAGCGCATCCCATCTACGAAGGCAATGACTGAGGCGTGGGCGCACCGCCGCTCCACTGGCGGCTCCGCAGAGAAGGCCTTCTCCCAGGTCGTCGGCATCGAGCTCAACGCCCCGAAGGTGGAGGCCGCCGCTGAGCTGTGGCGCCGCGCCACCGTCGCGGTGGGCGCCGATAAGCGCGATTCCGCCTGGGACCACCCGGATCTTCTGCCCACGGCGGAACACCTGGAGAACCCGGCGTCCTTCATCGACGGTTTGCTCGATGACAATCCTGATGAGGGCTTTGAGGCAGAATTCTCCAAGCTGGAGGAGATGCTTCGCCAGCAGGATGCCGGGGACGATACCAGCGATAACACCAGCGATAGCGCTGGTGAGGACACAGACGCCGACGGCGGCGAGGACAAAGAGGACGGGCCGGAAGAAGAGAACTAGCGGAAACGCTGGTAAGCCTCAAGGTATCCTTTCGCGCGCTCTGCTTTGGGCGCGCGGTCAGCCCACTCCCAGAAGTCCGGACCATGACCCGGGATGAAGGTGTGCGTCAGCTCGTGGATGATGACCGCATCGAGCACATAGTCGGGGACGTCCTGCAGCCGGTCAGAAATCCGAATATCGCCCGTTGAGGTAGTGCAGCTACCCCAACGGGATTTTTGGTTGCTGACCCACCGAATGGATCCCACCGTGGCGCGGTCTTCCAAATAGCGAGTGTTCAAGGTGCATGCGCGGGCAGCGAGAGAGGCATCGGAACGCTGCGACGAGGTGTGCTTCTTACGCACCTTCGCCACGATCTCATCCACCGCTTTCTGCTCTTCTGCTGCCGACATCCAGGCAGGAATGCGCACCTCGAGAACGCCATCAACAACGCGGGCTTGAACGGTGCGACGGCGCCGGGCGGAGCGGATGACACGGACCTCGGGATTGCTCGACATGACAGGGCATTCTACCTGTGGTGCAATGATGGCTAAGCACAGCTGGGGTGGGTCATCAACGGGGAGGAAACCATGTCTGCACAGACGTACATGTTGGCGCCGGAAACCACAATCCTGGAGCGCGAACCCGGAATGCTCCAGTGTGGCATGGATGCCACGCGCGTTGGCGTGTTCGAGGCCCACCCGCAACTGGCACGCCTGCTCAACCGGTTGCGCACCCCGCTGACCCGGCAAACCATTGAAAAATCCATCGAGAATACGGGCACGAGCCCGTCCGCTGCCCGCAGCCTGGTTGATGATCTGATCAGTTACCGGGTTCTATGGCCAGCGCCCCAGCCGCAGCGCGTGGCCGTGCTGGGTACGTCGGCCCTCGCCAATGAGCTGCGCGATGTCCTCCTTAACGATTCCTTCCAGCCCCGCTCCCCTCTCCACAGCGAAACACCCTCCGAGTACATCGCGAACGTGGCCGGGTACCTGCCGATCGTGGCCGTCGACATGTTGGACGGCGCCACGGAATGGGCACAAGCCCTGCACAAATCCTCGGCGACGTGGCTGCCGGTATCGATGTTGGATGCCCGCGGCATCATCGGTCCGGTCCGGGTGTCCGGCGCGGGGCCTTGCCCACTGTGCGCGCATCTGCACCGCATCGATGCGGACGAGCAGTGGCACGAGGTGGCGCGCCGCGCCGCCGCGGTAGAACCGCCGGGGGATCCAATCGTGCGCACCGCAATAGTGATGCATGCTGCGGTCACCATCCGCCGCCTTTTGGGAAGGCCCGCCCCGCCCGGGGCTCCCGGCGGCAAGCCGTTAGCCGGGGAGCTTAAGGAGATAGACCCCTACGGGATCGAGCAACACCGGCTGCTGATGGAGCACCCGCGCTGTACGTACTGCGCCGGTGCCTAACCCCGGGTCGAGGCGATGATCTGCAGCACCTCCGCGCCGTAGCGCTCCAGCTTGGAGGGGCCTACCCCGGAGATATCGAGCAACTCCGCCTCGCTGGCGGGAAGAGCCTCCGAGATGGCTTGCAGGGTGGCATCGGAAAACACGACATAGGCAGGAACCTGGGAGTCCTTAGCCACGGACGCGCGCCAGGCGCGCAGCGCATTGAAGACATCCTCATCGCCTTCGTACTCGCACCACTCGTGGCGGCCGAGGACCTTCTCTGCCGGGCTGCTGAGCTGGCCTGAGCACACGCGGCAGCGGCGCGGACGATAGCGACGGTTCGATGTCTGGCTCTCCTCGATTCCCGGCACCACGCCGTCCAGGAAGCGAGTTCGCTCACGCGAGGCCCGCGAACCGGTGGTCTTAGCCAGCGCCCACGACAAAGCTAGGTGCTCGCGGGCGCGGGTAATGCCGACATAAAACAGCCTGCGCTCCTCCTCAACGTGTTCATCGCCGGCCTTGATAGCGTGGTTAATGGGCAGGAGTTTTTCGGTGAGCCCCACCAAAAACACCGCATCCCACTCCAAGCCCTTGGCAGCGTGGATGGTAGCCAAGGTAACGCCCTCCATCGTGGGGTTGTGCTTGTTTTCGGAACGGCGGTGCAGCTCCCCCAGCACGCCAGGCAGGTCGATCCCTTCGTGGTCCTCTACGATCTGCGCGATGAGATCCACCAACGCCGTGAGCGACTGCCAGCGCTCGCGGGCCTGCGCGCCTTGCGGTTCCGTGGCGGACAGCCCCAGCTCCACGAAGGCCGCACGCGCTACGGCCACCGGGTCATTCGGCAGATCATCACGGCGAGTGGCAGCGATGAGCACGCGGATGGCCTCCAAGATCTCTGGACGGCGGAAGAAGCCTTCGCCGCCGCGGACTTGGTAGACCACTCCGGCGTCAGCAAGCGCCTGCTCAAACTGCTCCGATTGCGCGTTGATGCGGTAAAGGATAGCGATTTCAGAGGCCTTCACGCCTTGGTTCAGCAGGGTCAGAACCTGGCCTGCGACCTCCTTGGCCTCGATCTCCTCAGACTCATAGGCCTTAAACGTGGGCTCGGGCCCAGGCTCGCGCATACCTTGCAGCTCCAGGCGGGTCCCCGCCGCGCGGCCCGTGGCCTTCGAGATGACCTCGTTGGCCAAATCCGTCACCTGCGGAGTGGAGCGGTAATCTCGCTGCAGCTTGACCACCGTGGCCTGCGGATAGGTGCGAGAAAAATTCAGCAGGTACTCCGGGGAAGCCCCGTTGAAGGAGTAAATGGTCTGGTTAGCATCGCCCACGACCGTCAGATCATCGCGCTGCCCCAGCCAGGCCTCCAGCACGCGCTGTTGCAGCGGCGTCACGTCTTGGTACTCATCGACGACAAAGGTGCGGTACTGCTCACGGAAGACCTCCGCCACCGCAGGTACGTTCTCTATGGCACCCGCGATGTGCATGAGCAAATCATCAAAATCGAGGTACATGAGATCCGGGGTGGCCTTCATGTCCTCGTAGCGGCGGAAGACCTCTGCCACCTTAGCCGGGTCCCCCGGGGCTTCACGGTCCGTGGACTCGATGACGCCGGGATATCCCTCGGGGCTAATCAACGAGGACTTGGCCCATTCGATTTCCCCCAGGAAGTCACGGATGGTGTCCTTATTATTGTCCAGACCAAGCGAACGCACCGCACGAGCAACCAGGCTGAACTTATTATCAATGAGCTGCCACGGTAGATCCCCGGCGACCTGCGGCCAGAAGTACTTCAGCTGGCGGCGCGCCGCGGCGTGAAAGGTTTGGGCTTGTACTCCCCCGACGCCCATCTGGTTGAGCCGCTCGCGCATTTCACTCGCGGCACGAGAGGTAAAAGTGACGGCCAGCACGCGTTGCGGGTTGACGAAGCCCTGATCCACCATGTGGGCGATGCGATAGGTGATCGTGCGAGTTTTGCCCGTTCCGGCACCGGCCAGGATGCAGACCGGGCCGCGCGGCGCCGTGGCGGCGGCCCGCTGGTCTTCATCGAGCAGGGACAGATCCGGTCTCATCACCGTGGAACCACTCCATAATCATCGTGTGTGTAATTGAGCCCTGGCGGGCAATGGTCATTGTTGGAAGCTCGGCGCGGGACACCCACCGCACCTCAGCGAGCTCCTCGTCAGTATCGCACACGGGCTGGACATCCTCCGTGACCGCGGAAAAGCCCACCATCAAGGAGCCACTGGGTGGCCAAGGCTGTGAACCCCAGTACTTGACTGACTCAAGGCGGCGGCCGGTCTCTTCCAGTGCCTCCCGAATCATCGCTTCTTCGAGGGTCTCACCGGGGTCCACATATCCGGCAATCAAAGAGAAGAAGTCCGGACGGTGGCGGTTACGAGCCAACAGGATCTGGTCCGACTCTGCGTGACGGATAATGCCGATGACGGCGGGATCAAGGCGCGGGAAGACGAGGCGCTCGCCGTCGTGCCCCACCGCCCCGGGCGCAGGATAAGACAGCTCGCGGCCGCTGCGCGGATCAAAGCGCGCTTCCCGACGGTTGCGGATCAGGTGCAGGGCTTTGAGGATGTCGCGCTGACCGTTAAAGAAGGTGGCATCACGCAGCGCGCCGAGCCGCTCGGCGGCCTCGGTGCCCAGCAGGAAAGCATGGATGGCCCCGGCCGTGACCACGATGTCCCCCGTTGGCTCAGCCAGAAAGACCGGCTGGCCCTGCGGCGTAACTGGGACGCGGCCGGTCTCGGTGACAGGAAGGAACATTAGTTGCCTTCGTCCCCGTCTTCATCGGTATCTTCCGCAGCCTGCTGCATCTCATGCTTGATGTAGAGCAGACGGTCACCGGGCTTGAGAGCATAAGCATCTGCTGTGTCGACGCGGTGCAGCTCGTTGTTGCGCAAAACGGCCAGGACAATGTCGGCGAGGTGGCGCGGATTGGAGCCCACCTCGAATTCGCGCACCGCGCGCTCGGCAACGGAGAAGCCCTCGTTCGGTGAGAGGAGATCCTCCATCATCTCCACCACGGTTGGCGTTACGGTAGCAAGGCCTAGGAGGCGGCCGGCCGTCTCCGCCGAGGTCACCACCGAATCAGCACCGGATTGAAGGAGAAGGTGGCGGTTTTCAGATTCACGCACAGACGCGACAACCTTGGCCTTGGGATTAAGCTCGCGCACGGACAACGTGCACAGCACCGCGGTATCGTCCGTGGACGGAGTCACAACCACGGAGGAGGCATGCTGCGCGCCGGCGATGCGCAGCACGTCCTGCTTGGTTCCGGAGCCATAGATGGTGACGAGGCCGTGGTGCTCGGCGCTGGCCAGGGCCGCACGGTTGTTATCAACAACAACGATTTGGGAGGCGGGGACGTCATCCGCGATCAGCGCGGCGACCGCACCGGCGCCCTTGGTGCCATAGCCGATTACGACGGTGTGGTTACGCAATTGCTTTCTCCAATTCTGGATTTCAAACGTGCGACGGGCTCGATCCGTCAGAACCGACAAGGTAGCACCGACCAACAAAACAAGGAAGAGCAGGCGGGCCGGGGTGACGATAATAAGGTTAATGAAACGCGCGGTGGGGGTCACGGGGACAATATCGCCGTAGCCCACAGTGGTCAACGACACCGCTGAGTAATAAGCGGCATCCAAGAAAGACAAATCCTCGCTATACCCGTCACCGTCGAAAAAGACGATGATGGTGACAAAGACCATCAGCCCCATGGCCCATATCACGCGGCGCGCCAGTTGCTTCCACGGGCTGGTGCTTTGCGTGCGCGGAATCGTGATGACATCGAGCAACGCGTGGTCAGGCTGCGAGGTCAGCTCAACCTGCGATAAAAAACGCGACGTAATGCGTTTTCTTAAGTGCTTGGGCACGAAGCGCCAACCTCCCTAGATGATGCGGATTTCCTCGTGAGACTACCTTAGACTCAACCCTGGTGGCGTGGAAACTGCAGAGCTTAAAAGCTCAGCCAGCCGTGCTCCAGTGGGCAAGTCATCCGGCTCCAAAAGGTAGTTCTCATGCACATAGAAGAACGCCGCGCGGACGGTCTCCACGCCGTGAATACGCCGCCATGCCTCCGCGTACACGGCGAGCTGAATCTGCGCCGAGTTCAGTGCAGCGCCCTGGGGGCGACGGCCAGTCTTCCAGTCCACGATGAGCCACGAGCCATCCGGCTGCTGGAAAACCGCGTCCATGCGGCCGCGGACTACCGAGTCCCCAATGGTGATCTCAAAAGGCGCTTCCACATAGGCAGGCGTGCGCTGCGCCCACTCCGAAGCTAGGAAAGACTCTTTGAGTGATTCCAGGTCGTGGTCCGGCTCATCGTGGGAGCCGGGCAGCTCGTCCTCCCCCAGCAAGGCAGGCGCCCCAAACCGATCCTCCAGCCAGGCGTGGAAGGCGGTGCCGCGCTTGGCATAGGAGTTGGGTTTGAAGGGAATGGGGCGGCGCTGGCGGCGGGCAAACTGAGTGGGATCCGCTGACATCGCCACCATGTCGGAGGCTGTCAACTCGCCAGGCAGCTCCACATCGACCACTGGGGCCTGGAGGGCTTTGTGTTCCTCGATGAGCGCGCTCGCCTCCTGCTCCCAGAGCCCGAAGACCTCGCCATCGCGCAGCGGTGGCAGGTTCTCCATTGCCGCGCGTACCGCGTCTGCGGCCTTGAGCGCTTCCGGTTGCGGGGTTAGTGCAGGGAAAGAGGCCTCCGTAACAGAGCGCTCTTCGTCTTCCACGGGGTTCTCGGGGACCTCCCAGTGGACGACGAGCTCTGGGTGCTTATCCGCCAGCAGTTGCAGGTAGGAATACGGGCCCTTCTTGCTCTTGCCCTTCGCCTTATTGGTTCCGGAGCCAGTCACCGTCAGGGTGGACTCGGTGCGGGTCATTGCCACGTAGAACAGGCGGGCTGCTTCCTCTGCTTGGAACTCGCGGTTTTGTTCCTTGAAAGCCTCGCACGCCTTGTCGAAGTCGGAGCGTGTCACCGCGTCCTCGGGGACATCGATGACATCCTCATCACCCGGTGCTTTTTCGATCTTGGTCAGGAAAGTCTCCGCCTGCGCCTTATAGCTTGTGGAATCTGCGTGTGCCACGCAGACGTGTTCCCATTCCAAGCCCTTAGCCTTGTGCACCGTCATGATGTGGACGCGGTTGCGCACGAGCGGGACCTCTCCCAACTCAAGGCCGTCTTCCTTCTCCTTAGCCAGCTCAAGATAGTCCAGGAGCCCGGCTAGGCCTTCCCCGTGGAAACCAGCGACGACGTCGGCGAAGGCGTCGAGGTGTGTTGCCCCGCCTGGCTTCTCGGAGGCTAAGACCTCGGTACGCAGGCCAAAGAGCAGCTCAATATCGGCGACAATGTCGTTGAGCGACTTTCCCAGGGAATAGGTGCGGAGGTAGCGCAGTTTAGAGGAAACCTCTTCCATGCGCTCTAGACCTTCGGCACTGTAGCGCTCGCGTTCGCCGAGGTCTGCGAGGGCGTCGGCAAGCCCCAGCACCTGGTCAGGCCCCTCTGCGGTGATGTCCTCGATCTGGGTAGCCAGGTGCTCCAGGGGATCACCGCCCTCCCAGCGCGTGCGCCCCTCCGCAGCACCGGCAAGGTTGCGCTGACGCGAATGCAGCGCCTGGATGTCGGCGATACCTAGGCCGCACATCGGCCCGGTCAGCACGCGCAGCGCCGCCGCGGTGTCTTGCGGACGTACCAACAGAGTGGCCACTGCTACGAGGTCTTGGATTTCCGGCTGCCAGAGCAGCCCGCCAAGACCAAAGATTTCGTTGGGGACCCCGGCCTTGTCCAGGGCCGCGGCGATCAACGGCGACTGTTTATTGGTGCGCACGAGTACTGCGGCGCTGAAGTCCTCACCCTCCGGCGTGGACTCATAGAGCTGACGCAGGTGCTCTGCGATGAAGTCTCGTTCCTCATCTTCGGAGGCGAAATAGCCCAGCTCTACCGTGCCTGCCGGCGCGGTGGGCTTCGGCGATAGCTCATCCACCGGCCGCTCGCCCGGGCTTTCGGAGAAGAGCTTCGAGGCCACGTCATTGGCCATTCCCAGCACCGTCGAGGGGTTGCGCCAGGAGGTGGTCAGCTGGTCTTTGGGCGCCGGGGTGCCGTCAGCCTGCGGGAAGTCCGTGACGAAGGCCTCGAGGTTTTCCGCCGTCGCCCCTCGCCAGCCATAGATGGACTGCATGGGGTCACCGACCGCGGTAACCGAGAGCCCCTCGCGCTTACCACCGAAGAGGGAACGCAGCAGGATGCGCTGCGCGTGGGAAGTGTCCTGGTACTCATCCAGCATGACCAAGCGATACCGCGCGCTTTGTTGCTCGCCCAAGAGGGGGAAGTTTTTGGCCAGGGTGGCAGCGATGGACATCTGCTCGCCGAAGGTGATGACGCCCCGCTCCGCCTGTTCCTTCTTCAGTGCTTCCACCAAGGGCAGGTACTCCAGGCGCAGGCGTTGGGTATCCAGGTATCCCTGCAGCTTTTGGCTGTACTCACTGCTGGTCCTCTTGCTCTTCTCTAGGTCCTCAGCGGTCTTGCGGAAGATGTCCTCGTGCTCATACAGATCATGGGGATCCTTGAGCTCCCCGTCCATGGTCTCTGCCAGTTTGAGCAAGGTGGCGGTGACCGTGGCCACGGCATTATCGGTGCTCAGCGAGCCCGTGTAGTTGCTGACGACCTCGTGGGCGATGGCATAGCGCTCCGCCTCAGTGATAATGCGGGCATTCGGCTCCACCGGCATGAGCAAGCCATACTCGCGGACCAGATCACCCGCGTAGGAGTCATAGGTGGAGACGTTAGGCGCGATATTCTCCACTGCCTCTGCCGCTGGGCTGCCCGGAGCAAGGATTCCTGAGGAGCGCAGGGTCAGCAACTGGCGGCGGATGCGCTGCTCCAGCTGCTGGGCTGCCTTGCGGGTAAAGGTCAGGCCCAGGACTTGCTCGGGCCGCACCAACCCGTTTGCGACCAGCGACACCACGCGCGAGGCCATCGTCTCCGTCTTACCAGCGCCCGCGCCGGCCACGACAAGTTTCGGCCCGAGTGGACCGTCGATGACTGCGGCTTGCTCTGCGGTGGGAGGAAAAGGCTTCCCCAGCGCACTGGCCAGCTCTTCAGGACTGAAGTGTTGGGTGGTGTTCTTAGGCATCGGTCACCAGAGCTCCTTCATTCATCACAGGGCAAATAGGGCGGATCGGGCACCGATCACAATCGGCGTTTTCACGCGCGGTCAGCCCCGGTCCGCGCAGCTCGGCCACGAGTGCAGGTAGCGCCTGCGCAAATTCCTCGAGTTCCTCCGGGGGCTTGGTCGCTTGTTCCCGGGTGGACACGGAGGCAGCGCTGGATCGCGGGTACACCAGCACGCCGCCGCCACGCGGCAGGCCGGCACCGGTCCGGATGGATACAGACTGAGGCTCGCCGTCAGAGTCCGCTGGTGCCGTGACGAGTTCACCGTGTGCCAGGGCCAGCTGATACGTCATGAGCTGGGTATTGTCCTGGGCGCTGGCCTTCGAGGGAACCGTTGTTCCGGTCTTGAGATCCACTACCACATAGTCCTCACCGGCCTTCGCCAGCCGGTCGATGAACCCACGAATGGTGACATCGAGGCCGATGTCCACGGTGACGGGAACCTCAACGCCGACGGGTTCGAGTGACGTCGAGCTCGAGAGCACCCAGCTGTGGGTGCGGTCGATAAGGCGCTCAAAGTCCGCGCGCTCAGCCTCGCGGCGCCACGCGGGGCCATCAAGCAGCGCGGCGAAGGCATCAACCACGAGCTGCTTCGCAGGCTCAGCGGCAGCTCCCCGGCCCAGCGCCTCCAGGAAAGCATGCGCCAAATTTCCCCGCAGAAGGTTGATATCCGCTGAGTCATCCTCGACGAGCTGCCCGAGCACCGCATTGAGCGGACACGTGAGCAGGGCATCGACCCGGGACGGCGACACGGTACTGGAACCATGCAGAGGCAGCTCCGAGGCGATGCCGCGGGCGGCCCACCACTGATCCGGGTGCGCCCCCGGAACCCCAGCCTCGGCCAGACGGGCCAACTGCCGCACCGCTTGGGAGCGCTCGGCCTCACCCGTCTCCGGATCGGTAGCGCAACGCCGCAGCTGCGCCACGAAGGCGGGCACCGAGAGCACGGAGACGTCAAGGGGATCGAGCTCTTCCTCCCCACTAGCCGCACTGGGCAACGTCACTGGATTCGGTTCCGGAACCTCGAGGCCCAGCTCGCGTGGCCAGGCCTGGCGCGCCAGCCGCTTACCTGCTTCCCGGCGCGCTTGTGCTCCTGGGACATCGACACCGCGGGCGGACAGGAACTCATCGATGAAGCGCGACGGCTCCTCGGCCACATCGCTCTCCGGCGAATCCACCGCGAGGACGAGCAGGCGGCATCGGTGACGCGTGGTGGCCACGTGGAAGAGCCGGCGCTCCTCCGCCAAGCGCCCCGACACGTGGCTGACTGGGGTGCCGGGTGTGATGCCGCGATCTAGGAGATCGATGAGGTCCTCTTGCCCGAAGAGAGAGCCGGTCTCCCCTACCGACGGCCACGTTCCTTCCTGAACGCCCGCCACGATGACGGTGTCCCACTCGCGGCCCACCGCGCCGTGCGCGGTGAGGATCTCTACCGCATCAGGCAGCGCCGAGCGACGATCCCGCACGCCGGTGGGCAATTCTTGCTCCGTGATGTGCAGGATGAAGGACTCTAGGGAGGCCGCCGGGCGGCGCTCGGCATAGTCACCGGCGGCATCGAACAGCGCCATCATGGCATCCAGGTCTCGGTCCGCCTGCGAACCCGCGGCACCGCCGCGCAAGGCTGCCGCCTGCAGGCGCGTGTCCAAACCGGTGGCCTGCCACACCTCCCAGAGGACTTCCTCGACTGCGGCGCCTACGTGCAGGGCCGCACGCCCGGCCGACAGCACCCCGCGAATGCGGGCCAGGATCGCTTCTTCGCGCTCAGTCAGGAGGTTGTTGAAGTCCGGCAACTCACCATCCAGCAGCTCTCGCAGCGTGTCCATACCGCGCTGCTCCGGCTTCCAACGGCGCAGGCCGCGAATGAGCCTCCGCAGCGTGACTGGGTCCGCACCGCCGACAGGACCGGTAATCAGGTCCTCGAGCTCCACGGGCTCAAGCTCATTCTCCAAAGCACGTAGAGCCAGAAGCACCGCCTTGACCAAGCGCTGTTCCGCCAGCACCACGTCCGTGGGGTTGATGTGCACCGGCACGCCAGCAGACAGCAGCGTGCGCCGGGCGGGGCCGATATCCCCAGTAGAGCGCACGATGACAGCGATATCACGCCAGTCCACACCGTCCTCGAGGTGCCGGCGGCGAACCGTGTTGGCCAGGACATCGCGCAAGGTGCCGCGGGACTCCACGACGCTCACGCAGGCCGGGGAGGGAGTGCGGTGCGTCGAGTCTAAGCACAGCTCGTTCTCCGCCTCCCACGTGGTGAGGAATTCCGAATTAGCACCACGGAAAGCAAAGACCGCTTGGTCGGGGTCACCACCAATCACGGTGAGGCGGGCGGTCTTCGCCAACTCCGCGATCAGCTGGCCGGAGGTCGGATCGAGCAACTGGGCGTCATCGACCACGATGGTGTGCCACGGGTGCTCGCGCAGTAGCTCAGGGCGCAAAAGCACCTGGCTGACCAGTTCTGCCGCGGAATAGGAATGCGAACCCGCCAGCGCCTGAGTCCGCTCATATTCGCGCAGGAACTCGCCGGCAGCAGTCCACATGGGCCGAGCATGGCGCTCCCCGAGCTCCTCGAGCTCTGTCGGGCCCAGCCCCCGTTCGATGGCACGCAACAACAAGTCACGCAACTGGCGCGCAAAACCCACGTACTCCAGGGCCGGCCGCATCTCCTCCGGCCACGCACCCCTGCCATCCGCAGCATGGCCTTGGAGCAGCTCGCGGATGACCGCATCCTGCTCTGCGCCGGTAATCAGGCGCAGCTCTTCCTCGCTGCTCTGGCGCAGCAATGCAAAGGCCAACGAGTGCACCGAGCGCACCATCGATGTTTGCGCCGCATAATCATCGAGGTTTTCTGCTAATTCCCGGCGCAGCAGCGAACCGGATTCCTTGGACGGGGCGACGACGAGGATGCCGGAGGCATCGGCCCCGGCGTTGAGCTGGCCCAAGACCACGTCGATCAGCAGGCTCGATACTCCGGAACCCGCCGCACCGAGCACCCGCCACGTACCCTCCGAGGGCACCGGTACATCCCATGTGCGAGACGTGGCCCGGCGGTTCCGGGGAACAAGGCGGACATCCGGCGAGGGAGGAAGCGTGACGCCGGAACGTGTGGGGGATTCGCTGCTGTACTTCACGTCCTACAGTCTGTCAGATGCCGCGGACACGAGAGCCTCTTCCACCCTTTCAATGTTCGAACGCACGGTCGCCTTGGAGCGCGGGTGCAGGATATTGACGTAACGGCGATACGCCACCGCACGCAGCAAGAGCTGCTGCATTCCGGGCACCGCTGCAAAGCGGGTGCAAATATCACCATCCACCGCCCCCGCAATCAGACCATCCACCATGACTATCGCTGCAGTCCAGCCCGCCGGACGCGGAGCGGCAGAAGGCACGACATCAATCAGCGCCGGCGGATTGGCGCCGGAAAAAATGGTGGTTCCCAGAAGATCCATGTGAGCGGTGACCAACGGGAGGTGCGCAAGCTCAGCATCAGAATAAGCTTCGCCGCTCTCCTCCCACGCGGCCCGCTCCGCCCGCGCAAATACGTCCTCGTGTCGGTCCATGGTGGGCAGCGGGGCCACATCGAGGGCGTCATCAAGGCGCAGCGCCAACTGCACGGTTTCATCGATGCGACCTCGCAGCTGGCCCTCCACGAATTGCGTGGCCTTCCACCCAGCGGCTGTGTAGCGCCCATCGGCGGTCAGAACCGGGCGGGCGATACGCGCTCCCGGCACGCTGAGTTTCTCGCGTACCTTGGCGGACCAACCAGTCCACGGCCGCGCCTCGGCAAAGACGATATCCCCGACGCGAATCCCGTTATCCCAGGCAGGCCCCACGAGCTCTCCCTGCGTGCGGCGCGGGTGGAACTCGGCGTTGAAGGCGGCAAGAACGGGCTCAGGTGGCAGTGGCATGGGGAAATAGTCCTTAAATTTCGAGCGGCTTACTCGGGCTTGGCGTGATCAGAATTAGCCGGATTCGGGTAGGGCCACGGGTTCGGCTCGCAGGTGACGTCCTCGTCCGGATACACCTCGTTTGGTTCTTTCTCAAAGAGCTTCCCGTTGTTGAGGCTCAGCGTCTGCTGCATCATGACGGGCGCGAGATTACCCTCGCCACCACAGGGCTGGTGGGCCGCGTAACCAATGGCGTGGCCGAACTCATGGTTGATCAGGTACTGGCGGTAGTTGCCCAAATCCCCCTCAAACGGTGCAGCGCCCCGCACCCAGCGAGACTCGTTGAGGTTGACCGCGGATTCACCGGTAATCGTCGTGTGACACGAGGTTTCCGATTCCAGCTGCGCACCACACAGCTTCGCCGTGGTCCCCAGTGAGGTCAGACGGATGTGCGTATCCGGGTTGTCCTCGGCCTTGACGTGGATGAATTCGAAGTCTCCGTTGGCGGTCCACCCGCGGGGGTCGGACAGGGTGGCGTCGACCAGAGCGACCACCGCAGCATCCCCACCGTAGGTGGAGGTGTCCACGCCGTTTTCGATCTCCACAGAGAAACGGATGGTCTGTTTTCCGCCCTTGCCCGCGTGCATGGTGGAAGGGCCAGCATCGCGGTAGGTTTCATCACCTTGCTCCGTGAAGGCACCGCCGGCGGGCAAGCCATCCTTGGCGGCAGCGATCGCACTGGCGTTGGCAGGATCGGGCCCCTTGGGCAGGGACGGGGTTGCGGTGGCGCTGCTTGTCGACGTCTCCCCTGCCGCCGTCACTTCTGCCTCCTGGGCTGGGGAGCGGAAAACGTCAACGAGCACCCACACGGTGATGACGACCATGACAGGGATCGCCACCACGCGCCACCAGCCATACTCGCGAGCGAAACGCTCCACCTCTGAAAGGCGCTGTGGGTGCTGTCCAAGATCCGCGGGATTCTCCATGGCCATTTAGGCTACCCGCTGAGACGGCGCGCGCGTACTTAGCCCGCGAAACCGACGGTGTGGGCGCGTGCGGTGCCGATTTCTACGTAGACGACTCGCTCGGTGCGCACAATGTAGGAGCGGCCCTTGGTGTCTTTCAATTCGAGGGTAGAGTTCTCCGCCAAGGCGTTGTTAATGGTCTGGGTCAGTTCCTCACGCTCGCCTTCGGCGTGAATCACCAGTTCGCGGGCGGTATCGGCAAAACCAAACTTGATGTCCATGTGGTGTGTCTCCCTTAGATCGTTGTCATTAATCGGTGCCGTGAGGCCTGCGCCCCCGGCGCTCTAATGGCCCCACTATAGCCACGTCCTCTACTATCAAGGTGTGCTTGCCCCGAAATCTTCCCGCGATTCCCGCGAATCCCCTACCTTTGCCGAACTCGGCGTCGCTGTAGAGATCTGCGATGCCCTCGCTGACAACGGGATTACGCACACCTTCGCCATCCAGGAGCTCACGCTCCCCATCGCTCTCAATGGCCAGGACCTCATTGGTCAAGCCCGCACCGGCATGGGAAAGACCTACGGCTTCGGTGTACCGCTTCTCGATCGCGTCTTCGATGATGCCGATATTCCGGAGCTCGACGGAACTCCCCGCGCGCTGGTCATTGCGCCAACGCGCGAGCTCGCCATCCAGGTCAGCGGGGACTTGCAGGCCGCTGCCGCGAATCTGCCGCTCAGCGTCATCACCTTGTGTGGCGGTCGCCCCTATGAGGAACAAATCAAGCAGATCACGGCAGGCGCGGACGTCGTCGTGGGCACCCCGGGCCGCCTCCTCGATCTCTGCCAGAAGAAGCACTTATCCTTCGATCAGGTCAGCGTTCTTGTATTGGATGAGGCCGACGAGATGCTGGATTTGGGCTTCCTTCCGGACATCGAGAAGATTCTCTCCCTGCTGCACGGCAACCCGCACCAGACCATGCTCTTTTCCGCCACCATGCCTGGCCCCATCGTGACGCTGGCTCGCACCTTCTTGGACCAGCCAGTACACATCCGTGCCGAATCTGCTGACGCCCAGCAGACCCATGCCTCCACACGCAAGGTCACCTTCCAAGCGCACCGCATGGACAAGATTGCGGTACTGGGAAAGATCCTGCAGGCCCACGGTCGCGGGCGCACCATCATTTTCACGCGCACGAAGCGCTCGGCGGCTGCCGTCGCAGACGAGCTAGCACAGCGCGGTTTTAGCGTGGGCGCGGTTCATGGCGACATGGATCAAAAAGCACGCGAGCGCTCGCTCGATGCCTTCCGTGACGGCACCGTGGAGATTCTCGTAGCCACGGATGTCGCCGCCCGCGGCATCGACATTGATGATGTCACCCACGTCATCAACTATCAGGTTCCGGACGATCCGATGACGTTTGTTCACCGCATCGGCCGTACTGGCCGCGCCGGCCATACGGGCACGGCGGTGACCCTCGTCGGTTATGACGAACTGGGAAAGTGGCAAGTCATCAACGACGAGCTCGACTTGGGCCAGCCGGAGCCGCCGCAGTGGTTCAGTACGTCCCCGGAGCTCGCGGAAGCACTTGATGTTCCGGAGGGGGTTGCCGATACGGTCGGCCCGCCCACCAAGGTGTTGGGTGGACCCCGGCGCACGGGCTCACCGCGTGGAGGCTCACCGCGTGGAGGCTCCCCGCGTGGTGAATCCACGCGCTCTGCTCGCGCTTCGCGCCGCACTCGTTCCCGTAAACGCAATCCCCGCCAAGGAGGACGCCGATGAGCACCGAGCACGCCCAAGAATCCCCGGTCAACGACGCCGCTGCAAAGAAGGCACCCATTTTGCGTTCCACGAAGGCGGACTGGATTGCCGTGGGCGCGATCAGCGCGGTATGCGCCATCGCCATCGGTGGTGCGGTTATCACCGCACCGATTCACAAGGCTGAGCTCACCCCGGCAGTCGACGCTGCGGCCAACGCCGAGCCAGCGCTCCTCACCGCCGTCCCGAACTCCCTCACCGAATCCTTCAGCCTCCCCAACGCCTTGGTGTCAGGCCAAGCCCGGGCTGTGTCGTCGAAGGGCCTGCTGGTGACCCATGACGGCGACACCCTGAGCGCCACGAATGCTGCCGGCGATGAGGTGTGGACCTATCAGCGCCGCGATGCCGACCTGTGTTCGCTCGGCACGGCGTGGAACAAGATTGTCGCTTCCTATGATTCGGGCAACGGCTGCGGTGATGTGGTGGCGATCGATGCTGCCTCCGGCCAGTATTCCGATACCCGCAGCGCCCGCAATTCCGACGAGGTGGTCCCCATCGTCTCGAACGACCGCGTGGGAACGGTCTCCGCCGAGCGGGTAGAGCTGTGGCGCTCCGACCTCGTGCGCACGGTGGAGTACGGCGATGTCGATGCCAAGCAGGAACCCAACATGCAGCCCCACGAGGACTGCGCCATCACATCAGCGCTGACCCGTACCGAGACGATGGCAGTGACCGAATCCTGCCCGGATTCCCCGGATGCCACGTGGTTGCGTATCCAGACCGCCACACCGGAGGATTCCCGCTCCCCGGAGATTTCCAAAGACATCAAGATCGAGGATCCGGGCGCGCGCCTCGTCGCCTACGGTCAGGAGGCGGCCGCAGTCTTCTTGCCGGGCGATACGCCTCGCATTGTGTCCTATAACTTTGAGGGTGAAGCGCTGTCGTCCACGGACGTGGAACCTTCGACGTCCATCACCAACTCCGCCTCCCCCTTTGCTCCTGCCGTAGCCGATCTGCCCCACCACATGACGTGGTTTGATGGCGAGCGCCTCTACCTCTTTACGCCAACTCAGCTCAAGGTTGACCACGTTTTAGAGCAAGCGCTGGGCACCGGCGTAGCCGTTGACGAACGCGTTCTCGTGCCCACTGAAGAAGGGATCGACGTGGTGGATTGGTCGACCGGTAAGACGGAGCGCACCATCCCCGTCGACCGTGATGGCTATTCAGGCCCGATTTCGCTGACCTTGTCTGGCACGGTCATCGTTGAACAGCGCGGGGACACGGCCGTGGCGCTCAAGGCATCCTAGAAGTGGCTTTCAGCCCATTGCGCTGCCTCGGGTCGCACCATGAGCAGGTACAGCACCAACCCGGCGCTCGCTAGGGTTAGCGCACCGAGCAGGGCCGAGCCCCCACTAAACATCTGGAAGGCGATGGCGCCCAGGATGAATTCCACGAGCACGATGGCCCCGCGCCCCCAGCGTTTGCCTTTCACGAAGGCCCAGGAGCCGACGATGACAAAGCCGAAGACGATAAAAATGAAGATGGCCGTGCCCAGGCCGACGAAGCCTGTCGCGCCTGAGTCCGAAACCATCGAGTCGTTTTCAGCACCAGATACCTCACGGACGATGAGGAAAATGCCAAAGATGATTACGGCGATGGACTGAACCACCGCGATTCCCGCAGCCGCGATGACTGAAGCCGGCGCGCCATTCCCACTGGTACGAGGTGACGTAGTCGAGGACTGTTTCTTCTTCTTGTTCACGGCCGCTTAGTCTACTTCTTACCCCTTCGGTTTAGGCCATCTCCACACCGCAGACTCCCCCGCCCCGCAGACACAGTCCTCGGCATTCAGCTAGGCCTTCCCTCACACAGGGTTTTCGGGGGCAGAGGACTGAATATGGATTTGACGCGATCCAGGTCACCACACTCACAGTTTTACCCACATCAACGCTGGTAGACGAATTATTGACAGCCTTCTTACAGCCTTCAACCCATTAGTAAATCCTAAACCGACGACATTTCTTTAGTGACTTTGGACACTTTTTACCCTTTACCCCTAGCGGACTTTGAGTAAACGTGTCATTATTCTCAGGTAGCAAAAACAACGAGCTGTTAAATCAGTTCATAACTCGGAGCAAACTTCGAGTTAACAGAAAGTGAACCACGGCGGCGTCGACGCTGGCCCCAACTCGAGACAGGGCCCCACTGACCGCAGACCAGTCCACTTCACCCCGTAGCACTCGGAACAGTTCACAGCTGTGAACTGTCCTAGGTGCGCCTACTTTCACCCACTGCTGTCAAAAATTTGTTAGGAGATTTCAATCATGGATTGGCGCCACGAAGCTGTTTGCCGCGACGAAGACCCGGAGCTCTTCTTCCCTGTCGGTAACTCCGGCCCTGCTCTCACCCAGATCGCTAAGGCCAAGCTGGTCTGCAACCGCTGCCCAGTTGCCTCTTCCTGCCTCAAGTGGGCCCTGGAATCCGGCCAGGACGCTGGTGTCTGGGGCGGTCTCTCCGAGGAGGAGCGCCGCGCCATCAAGCGCCGCAACCGCAGCCGCGCCCGCGCTCGCGTTTCCGCCTAAAGACCCCTCAGAAGGCACACCCCCGATTAACACTCCGGCATACCCTGCCGCTACAGTTAAATAAGTTCATTTACCCTTAACAGAAGGAGTACGCGATGAGCAAGCGTGGCCGTAAGCGCAAGGATCGCCGTAAGAAGTCCGCTAACCACGGCAAGCGTCCTAACGCATAACGTCAGCATTCAGGGCTCGTTTCCTTCCTCATTCCGAGGACGGGAACGAGCCCTTTGCTTATACGCCGAGGCCTATTTAACTTGGCCTTGGCCGCCCTAGCCCCAGGTGATTTCAGTCCGCGTAATCTCCACGCAAATGCGCTGGCGCAGTGACTGCGGTGCAGCCTGTCCCCCGCAACATTTGCGCACAAGCGCTCGGACTACTTCTTCACTCTCTACGCGTTGCTGACAGGCATCGCACTGCGCGAGGTGCTCGCGGATTTCCAGTGCTCGCGCATAGCTCGTTGATTCATCGAACAGCTCCCGAAAGAGCGCTTCAACCTCGGGAGAGTTACACGCACCGCAATTGCGTCCTGTTGCGCGTTCCATTACTTCTCCTCCATCTCTGGGTGGTTGCGACCAATGCCTTTTTCTCGTGCTACGTCCTTCAACGCCGCGCGGAGTAGTTTTCTTCCGCGGTGGAGGCGGCTCATGACCGTCCCCAACGGGGTGCCCATCACTTCTGCGATTTCCTTATAAGCCAAACCCACCACATCCGAGTAGTACACCACCATGCGGTAGTCCTCCGGCAGGTCATTCATGGCCTCGGAAATCTCCGAATCCGGCATCTGCTTGAGTGCTTCGACCTCCGCTGATTCCAGGCCCGTGGAATCATGCCCGGACGTGGTATACAGCTGAAAGTCACTAAGCTCATCCGCGGAGGATTCCACCGGGCGGCGCTTGGCCTTCCGGTAGGAGTTGATGTAGGTATTCGTCATGATGCGGTACAGCCACGCCTTCAAGTTCGTGCCCTGTTTGAAGGAATCGAAGTTGCTAAAGGCCTTGAGGTAGGTCTCTTGGATCAAATCCTCCGCGTCTTGCGGGTTCCGCGTCAGACGCATCGCTCCGCCGTAGAGCTGGTCCAGCAAGGGCAAGGCTTGCTCCTCAAACAACCGCTGTTTCTGAAGCGTCTCGCTCGTCGTTTCTGTGGCCATACCGACCATCCTAGCGCTCCGGACTAGGGTGGTTTATATGTCTAAGAAGACCCCGCGTGCCGCTACCCCCGCTCTCAAACTCCTCGAAGAGGCAGGTATTGACCACCGCGTCTCCACCTTCGACGGCGGTCGCGAAAACTTCGGCGAGGCAGCCGCTGCGGCCCTCGATGTTGCGCCTGAACGCATCTTCAAATCCCTCGTCATTGATCTGAGCGCCGGCAAAGGCCCCAAACGCCAACTTGCCGTCTGCGTCCTTCCGGTCACCCACCAGCTCAGCCTCAAGAAGGCCGCCGCCGCTTTCGGTGCGTCCAAGGCCACAATGGCCGCGCCTGCCGACGCCTCCAAGTCCTCCGGCTACATCCCCGGCGGCATCTCCCCGTTAGGGCACAAGCATGTCCTGCCCACCGTTGTTGACGAGACGGCGCTACTCTTCGACACCATCTTTTTCTCCGGCGGCAAGCGTGGCCTCGACATCGAGATGAACCCGGAGGATCTCCCCCGCGTCCTGGAGCTCTCCTTCGCCGACGTGCTCGCCGACTAGTTCTGCCGTCTAGAGCTCGCGTACTAGAACAGGGTGGCGGCCGGTGGTTCGTCGATAAGCTCTGCGTAGTCGTTGCGGACGTTACCCACCGCGGGGTCCGCCGGGTGTGCCTGGAAGCCGCGCACGGAGCTCGGCTCCAACAGAGCCTCCCCCGCCAGCCAAGGTGCGATCTCATCTGTAGTCAGAAACTTGGGTAGCCGGTGATGCAGCCACGCCATCTCCTCCGTGGCATCCGTGGTCACCATCGTGGCTGAGAGCCTCTCCATCCCCGTGGCCCACAAACCAGCCGCCCACAACAGGCCATCGGGTCCGGTCACATAGTAGGGCTGTTTCTTGGCCTTCTTATCTTCCCCGGCTTTCCACTCGTAGTAGCCATCCAGCGGGATGACGCAGCGCTGCGCCTTGAAGGCATCGCGAAAGGAAGGTTTCTGCGCCACAGTCTCCGCGCGGGCATTAAACAGGGGCGGGCCGTCGAGGTCTTTCTTCCAATGCGGAATAAGTCCCCAGCGCGCTGGCTCCACACGGGCGGTCTCCTCCGCAACCCGCACGATGGCGATGGGCTGGGTCGGAGCAATGTTATAGCGTGCCGGCGGCAGGCCTTCCGGCGCATGAACTTCCGTAATGGACTCCCACGCTCCGATTTCCTCCAGTAGGGACTCGGTGAACAGAACAAATCTTCCGCACATGCCCTTTATTATGGACTACATGTCTGCTTACTGGAGTGCTCCCCAACCCACCGGCCCGCTGTCCTGGACTCAAGAAGTCCCCGGATCGAAGTCGATGACCAACCGCGCCCTCATCCTCGCCGCGCTGGCTGACTCCCCCTCTATCATCTACAACCCACTGATCTCCCGCGATACTGACCTGATGAAAGAAGCCTTGAAGGCCATGGGCGTAGGTATCTCCGACTGGGGCCCGCACCTGCGTGTGACCCCGGGCCAGCTGCATGGGGCGACCGTCGATTGCGGCTTGGCCGGCACGATTATGCGCTTTTTGCCACCGGTAGCCGCATTGGCGGATGGCCCCGTCATCATCGATGGCGACCCGTATGCGCGCAAGCGCCCCATGTCCACCATGACGAAGGCCCTGCGTGAGCTGGGCGTTGACATCAAGGGCGATAGCCTGCCGCTGACCATCACGCCCCACGGTGTCCCAGAGGGCGCCGAGGTCACCATTGACGCTTCCGCCTCCTCCCAGTTCGTCTCTGGCCTGCTTTTGGCCGGTGCGCGCTACCGCTACGGGCTCAGCGTGCGCCACGAAGGCGGCACCGTACCTTCCCAGCCCCACATCCTGATGACCATCGGCATGCTGCGTGACGCCGGCGTGCATGTGGTCGCGGGCGAAGATAATTGGGTCGTGCGCCCTGGAAAGATTGAAGGCCGCGAGTGGTATATCGAGCCGGACCTCTCCAACGCCACTCCTTTCCTTGCCGCTGCTGCCTCCTGTGGCGGAAGCGTGAGCATCCCGAACTGGCCGGAGGAAACGGACCAGCCGGGTGATGCTTTCCGCGGCATCCTGGAACAGATGGGAGCTCAGGTTGAGTACGTCCCGCAGGCACCTCACCAGGATCCCTACTTGAAGGTCACCGGCCCAGAGGAGGGTCTAGCAGGCCTGCGCGGTATCGATCTCGACATGGGCGATATCGGTGAACTCACCCCGACCGTGGCTGCGCTGTGCGCGCTCGCCTCCACGCCTTCGACGTTGACCGGCATCGCGCACCTGCGCGGTCACGAGACGGACCGTCTGGCGGCCCTCGCTACCGAGATCAACGGCTTGGGCGGCAACGTCACCGAGCTTGACGACGGCCTCCGCATCACCCCTGCTCCACTCCACGGAGGGCAGTGGCACTCCTACGCCGACCACCGCATGGCCACCGCCGGCGCCATCATCGGCCTGGCAGTCGAAGGGGTCGAGGTCGAGGACATCGATACCACGTCCAAGACTCTGCCCGGCTTCGCCGGGATGTGGGAGGCCATGATCCGTGGCTAGGCGCGCAAGCAGCTATGACGAATCCGATGTCCGCATCCGGCCCGGCAAAGGCTCGCGCCCGCGCACGAAGGACCGCCCAAAGCACAAGGATGCCAAGTTCGGCATGGTCATCACCAAGGATCGCGGCCGTTGGGGAGTCGCTCTAGATAACGATGGCCCGGTCGTCACGGCCATGCGTGCCCGCGAGATGGGCCGCACACCCGTCGAAGTCGGTGATCGGGTCGGCGTCGTGGGCGATACCTCGGGTAAGAAAGACACCCTCGCGCGCATCGTGAAGCTCGAGGAACGCCGCTCCGTCCTCCGACGCACCGCGGATGACACGGATCCTTATGAGCGCATCGTGGTGGCGAATGCGGACCGCCTGCTCATCGTCAGCGCCGTGGCGGATCCCCCGCCGCGTTCTGGATTCGTGGAGCGTGCCCTCATCGCGGCCTTTGCCGGCAATATCCAGCCGGTCCTATGTCTAACGAAGACCGACCTCACCGACCCCACTCCGTTTGCCCAAGAGTTTGCGGACTTGGATGTCACGGTGGTGGAGGCCGGCGTCGACGATGGACTGGCGCAGGTCTGCGCCGCAATTGATGGACATGTCACGGCCCTCATCGGCCACTCCGGTGTGGGTAAATCAACCCTGGTCAACCGGCTTGTCCCAGACGCCAACCGCGAAACTGGTGAGGTTTCTGCGGTGGGCAAGGGCCGCCACACCTCGACGCAGTCGGTGGCATTGCGCCTGCCGGCGGAAGGAAGCACGCCGAATGGCGGGTGGATCATTGATACGCCCGGCATCCGCTCCTTTGGATTGGCCCACATTGATGCCGAGAACGTCATCGAGGTCTTCGATGATCTGGCCGAAGCCATCGAGGACTGCCCGCGCGGCTGCACGCATGCTGGGCCGCCCGCGGATCCGGAGTGCGGGTTGGACTTGAGCATCGAGGAAGGCACTGCTTCTGCGCGCCGTCGCGATGCAGTGCGGGGCCTTTTGGCCTCCCTGCGCACCAACGTCGATTGGGCTTAGGCCTTAAGCCCTCAAGCTTAGGCCGGAAGCATAGCCGCCAGCTGCGGCGGCAGGACGGTCTTCAGGAAGGGGCTGGCAGCGCGGAGAGCCATAAAGAACACCGTCAGGGCGCCGGATACACCGAGGATGATGGCGCCACCCTTGTCGATGTTGGAGGAGGTGTTATCACCGCTCGGTGCCTTCTTGTTGAACTCTTCCTTCTTGGCACACGCATCGAGAGCCTTGACGTACTCCGGCGCGATGTCGCGGAAAGTCTCGGCTACCTTGATGTTGTTCTTAGCGCGCTTGACGGCGTCCTCGTCACCGAGCTCGACCTCTGCCTCATAGCCAGCCAGAGCACGGTAGAGCTCGTCCGATTGGTTCTCTACGTCGCGAGCACGCTTCTCCGCGTCCTTGGGCGAAATCTTAAGGCCATCCTTCAGCAGGCTGCTGTCGACGTCGTTGTCCTTGGACTCCGCGTTCTTGAGGTCGCTGGCTTCGTCCTCGCTCAACGTGATGGTGCACTTGTCATTCTTGATGGAGGTGGTCACCGCACCCGCAGTGGGGGCAGCGATTCCGCCAGCAACAAGTGCGACGGACAAGGTGGAGGTAGCAACTACGCGGCGAAGACGAGAGGAAGTCATGCTGAGGGGACCTTTCGATCGAGCTGAGTTTTACTCCAGCAGACTATCAGCATTTAGCCCAACTTGGGCAGGTAATCACCGAACTCCTTGTACACAGCGAAGCCGATGCTGATAATTCCGAAGAGAATGGCGACGATAACCCCCATCGGTCCTTGCGAGGAGCCCTCAACGATGCGCAGCCACGGAGTCTTAGGCATCACGGCCATGTTGGGGTCCGGATTGTTGGGGTCAGGTTCGCTGGGAGCCGCTTCCTGAGCAGAGCTCCCCTGCGCGGTCTGATTTTTCTGCGCTGCCGGCGCTACTGCTTCCTCTGCCCCGGCAATTGGTGCTGAAACGAGGGTTGTGACGCTCAGGGCTGCAGCGGTGATAAGGCTAGCAAGGCGAGTTGCCTTCATGATGGTGCTCCTTTTCTCAAGCAATGGCAATAAGGGCTTAGAGTAGCACCACCATTCGCGTTAGGGCTGTTAACGCTGGTGAATTCTAGAGCAGCTCTACGAGGATGGGCAGCTCGGTGGGATCATAGAAAGCCATGAAGTTATCTAGGGCATCACCGACGGCGAGTTCGGCGTCTTCGTCGCCGAGGTCAGCATTGTCGATAGCGGCGATAGCCTTGGCGGTGGCAGCCTCGGATTCCTCGATGTCCACGTGGATAGCTTGCAGATTGTCCTTCGTGATAGTGGCCGGGTTGAGCGCCACGACTGGTTCACCCATGTCCGGCTTCGGGGTCACTACGGACTCGTCCACGTCGACGGAAATGACGACTCGGCGGTGCGGGAACTTGTCCTCATCGCCGATGGCCAAGAGCCGCAGGGAGGCCATGGAAGCCTCGAGGAAGGCAGAGTATTCGATCTCTTCTTCGTCGCCCTCCGTGTAAAACTCGCGCAGCGCCGGGGTTACTGTAAATCCCCAGCCGCTGCGGGCGGCAAGCTGGCCGGTTTCTTCCAGCTCTGTCAGCATGGCAAAAGTGGCTGGCAGGAAGACGCGCACATCCTTCGACACTTAGAACTCACCTTCAATGTCGAAGACTGCCTGGACTTCCACGCTGGTGCGGTCAAAGACCGTGTAGAGCATACCCACCATGCCATTTTCCACCGCAGCGCGGACGTTGACGATGGAATCATCTACCATGACGCAGTCATTAATCGGCAGGTCGATAGCGTCCGCTGCAGCCTGGAAGGCGGCACGATCCGGCTTCTCCGCACCGACCTCGCCGGAAAGCACGACGGCATCAACGATGCCGCGGTATTCCCACTCGCGAATGTGCTCCGCGCCTGGGCCGCCCGGATCGTTAGAAAGAATAGCGGTGGCGACTCCGTTGGATTTCGCGGCGGCGAACAGCTCCCGCCAGCGCTTGACGTCTTCTTCGGTGCCGTCAAGCACGCCTACAAAATCGACGATGAGTCCACGCATATTATCTACCCTTCGCATTGAGCTGTGTTTATCGTCCGAAAGTATAGCGAACATACCGCTCGCCTGCTCCCACAGGCCAAGGCGCAGCGCCTTCTAGCCGAGGATGCCGCCAGCGTGGCACAATGAACGTGCGTCCAGCTTCCTTTCCTCCGCTCGCCTTCTCCTGCCCGAACGCCTTTCTCCGCGCTGCTCGTCGCGGATAAGGACCGGATTCCAAATGTACACCCCCATCCCCGGCATGAGCCATCTGCAGCTCTATGTTGCTCCACAGCGTATCCGCTATGAGCGCGAGCCCACTGCTGGTGACCTCGCCACACGTGACGAGATCCACGGGCTCGTCGTCATTGTTTTAGAAGTTGCCGCCGCTTTGCGGCCGATGAGCCATCTCAACAACCCGCGCTTTGCTCCAGAAATCATCACCCATGTACGCGCGTGGCGGAAGGCCCATGCAGCGGCAGAGCTCCGCGGGGGCATGGCACTCACCAGCTTGCATGCGCGCGCAAACGGCGAGTTCTTCGGTTCAGTGCTGATAGGTTCGCACCAGCGTGCTTTCACCGGCTCCGCAGCCGGGCGGCACATACGTTCCTTCCGGTTACTCTCAGTCGGCCCCAGCCCCAGTATCGCTGGAAGCGACCGGCAAGCTACGGGAGGCTAAACAAAAAGCCAAGGGATAACCTTGGCTGGAAACTGCGGGAGATTAAAAAAGCGAACCGAGCTTGATCAAGATGGGCGTCCAATCGATGCCGGCGAACGCCGCGGACGCACTCACCAGGGCCAAGCTGATACCGCCAAACATGGTGGCTCCGACCACAGGCAGGTTCTTTGCAGCTTCCTCAGAGGTTTCCGGAGCAGACGCAGCGCCGCACTGATTGGCCACGGTGTCCTGGGAGCTGAGCACGGCGTCCTGGGAGGACTCATCGTCCTGCGAGCTCAAGACGGAAGAGAGCTGGCACTGCTCCTCGGGAGCAAGCTCGATAGCTGACGCAGCTGCGCCGCCGCCCAACAGGGTGGCAGATGCGAACACGGAGAGACCTACTCGCAGAGACAAGCGGCGCATACTAACTCAACCTTCCGAAGCAGAACAATTAATAATTTGACAGTATATACCTAACTGCTTCCAATAAAAAGGCGCCGTGGGGAGTTCTTCCCACACGGCGCCTCATCACTTTCCGCGCTTTCTAGCGCCCGCGCGTCAGCGCAGTTTCAAGCCGCGGCAGATTAAGCTTCCGCTTCCGCGTTTGCTTCACCCGCTGCGCTCGCCTCTTCTTGGGCCTTGAACTGCTTGCGCAACATGAACAGCTGGCGGACGGTTTCTTCCTTCACTGCGTCATTCATGGCGTTAAACATGTCGCCGCCCTCCTTCTGGTATTCCACCAGGGGATCGCGCTGTGCCATAGCACGCAGGCCAATACCTTCCTTGAGGTAATCCATTTCATAAAGGTGCTCGCGCCACTTCTGGTCGATGATCGGCAGAATGATCATGCGCTCGGTATTGCGCATCTGGTTCTCACCGCCGATGGCAGTCACAGCATCTTCGAGCTTGTCGTACTCGGAGTTGGCATCAGCCAGGAGGGCATCCCGCAGCTGCTCCGCAGATAGTTCGCCGGCGGCGCCGTATTCGGTGCCGTCAACGAGCTCCTCATGCGTCATGGTCGGCCCGTACAGGGACTCCAGCGCATTCCACAGCTCATCGAGATTCCAGTCCTCCACGTAACCGGTAGCAGTAGCCCCTGCCACGTAGGCGGACACGGTGTCATTGATCATCGTCCGGATGTTGTCCTTGATGTCGTTGGCCTCAAGGATATCGTGGCGGGTGGCGTACACCACCTTGCGCTGCTCGTTAAGAACCTCGTCGTACTTGAGCACGTTCTTACGCATCTCGAAGTTCTGGTTCTCCACCTGTGCCTGCGCACCCTTGATAGAGTTCGACACCATCTTGGCCTCAATCGGCACGTCATCCGGCACGTTGAGGCGGTTCATCATGTTCTCCATGGACTGGCCCACGAAGCGCACCATGAGCTCATCGCGCATGGACAGGTAGAAGCGGGTCTCTCCCGGGTCACCCTGACGTCCGGAACGGCCACGCAGCTGGTTATCAATACGGCGCGACTCGTGGCGCTCGGTGCCCAGCACGTACAGGCCGCCGGCCTCACGGACCTCATCGCCCATCTTCTTGGAGCGTTCCCTCTCCTGCTCGATCTCAGCGTCCCAGGCTTCCTGGTACTTCTCCTCGTCCTCGAAGGGATCGAGGCCGCGGTCCCGCAGCTTCTCATCCAGGATGACCTCGGGGTTGCCACCGAGCACGATATCGGTACCACGACCGGCCATGTTGGTGGCCACGGTGACGGTGCCAGGGCGGCCAGCACGGGCGACGATCTGGCCCTCTTCCTCGTGGTGCTTGGCGTTGAGCACCGAGTGCTTGACGCCGCGCTTGCTCAGCAGCTGGGAGAGGTACTCGGAGCGTTCCACGGAGGTGGTACCAACGAGCACCGGCTGACCGGCAGCCACGTGCTCCTCGATGTCATCGACCACCGCAGCGAACTTCGCTTCCTGGGTCTTGTAGATGCGGTCGGAGTGGTCGGTACGCTGGTTCGGCTTGTTGGTCGGAATCGGCACCACGTCGAGACCGTAAATGGAGTGCAGCTCGGCCGCCTCAGTTTCTGCGGTACCGGTCATGCCGGAAATCTTGTCGTAAAGGCGGAAGTAGTTCTGGAGGGTAACGGTCGCCAGCGTCTGGTTCTCGTTCTTGATCTCCACCTCTTCCTTCGCCTCAATAGCCTGGTGCATACCTTCGTTGTAACGGCGACCAGCCAGCACGCGGCCGGTGAATCCATCCACGATGAGGACCTCGCCATTGCGGACGATGTAGTCCTTATCGCGGGTGAAGAGCTCCTTCGCCTTCAAAGCGTTATTGAGGTAGGACACCAGCTGGGAGTGCTCAGGTGCGTAGAGGTTTTCAATGCCCAGCTGGTCTTCGACGAATTCCACGCCTTCCTCAAGCACACCAATGGTGCGCTTCTTGTGGTCCACCTCGTAGTGGATGCCCTCGCGCATCTTCGGGGCCAGCTTGGAAAAGACTCCGTAGAATTGAGAGGACCCATCGACCGGGCCGGAAATGATGAGCGGGGTACGCGCCTCATCGATCAGAATGGAGTCAACCTCATCCACGATGCAGTAGTTGTGGCCGCGCTGGACAGTTTCATCGAGTGAGCGGACCATGTTGTCGCGCAGGTAGTCAAAGCCCAGCTCGTTGTTCGTGCCATACGTAACGTCGCAGGCATAGGCTTCCTTGCGCTCTGCAGGGCGCATCTCGGAGAGGATGACACCGACGGACAGTCCCAGCCAGCGGTGCACACGGCCCATCATCTCGGCGTCACGCTTAGCCAGGTAGTCGTTGACGGTCACGATGTGGACGCCCTTGCCTTCGAGGGCGTTAAGGTAGGCCGGCAGCAGTGAGGTCAGGGTCTTACCCTCACCAGTGCGCATCTCGGCAACGTTGCCAAAGTGCAGGGCGGCACCGCCCATGATCTGCACCTTGTAGTGCTTCTGGTCGAGCACGCGCCAGGCGGCTTCACGCACGGTGGCGAATGCTTCGAGAAGCATGTCATTCATCTTTTCGCCATCCGCCAGACGCTTCTTAAACTCGTCTGTCTTAGCCTTAAGCTCGTCGTCCGACAGCGCCGCGAATTTATCTTCTAGGGCAATAACATCATCAGCAATTTTAGCCAGGCGCTTGACGGTGCGTCCCTCACCGGCACGGAGCAGCTTGGAAAGTCCAAACACGTCTAGATAGTCCTTCTGGTCGCGACAATAAAGTTAACTCGTCGCCATTGTACTCACTAGCTTTTCCGTATCGATTCGCCACCCAACCCAAAACACAAAATCCGATACTTAACCCGCGCCCACTCGTGCGCCCATCCTGTGTTTTCTCAGAACCACAGAGCGAGGCGCGGCAACGAACTCCTAACAACCAACTGCTAACAGTTGCGCACCTCACAACGAAGGTTTATATAAGGGCACAACAAGAGCGCCCACGTCCCCAACCCGCAGTCCCCTACTCAGCCGGACGCAGAACGAGACAGAACAGGAATGGCTATGCAGTTCTCCAAGATTGCCGTAGCTACCGCTACCTCCGCAGCTTTAGCTTTGAGCACCATAACCGCCCCCGCCGCCGTGGCTGATGATTCTGAAGCACCGCGCGGTGGTAGCGCCATGTGGACCTATGACGCGATCATGACTGGAACCATGGATGCCATCGCCACTTCCCACCGCCCAGGGTCGCATCCCACCGAAAACTTCGGACTGGATCTGATTCTGTTCGCCCCAGTGGCCTTGCTCATGCTGCCACTGCAAAAGCTAGCTGAGGCCGAAGTGCACCTGTCCAGCCAATTCGGAATATAGCTGCGTCGCGATAAACGAAAACACGTTTCCCCGCGCTGCATGTTCAGCGCGGGGAAACGTGTTGTAGCCGGGATAATTTTCCCGAAGGGCTTAATACTTAGCCCTTAGGACGCTTAGCCCTTAAGCGTCCGTCAGGGAGATAAGGCCGTAGTCGAAGGCGTGGCGGCGGTAGACCACGGACGGCTTGTTGTTCTCCTCGTTGATGAAGAGGTAGAAGTCGTGGCCGACCAGCTCCATCTCGCTGAGTGCATCATCCACGGACATCGGGGTAGCCGGGTGCTCCTTGAAGCGCACAACCTGGCCCGGGCGAACGTCCTCGACCGTCTCTGCGTACGGATCGATGTAGCGTTCTTCCTTACCCGGCTTAGCCGCTTCAGCCTCGGCGACCAGCTCAGCAGCAATCTGACCGGTACCCTTCTGAGCGCGGTGGCCGGACTTCACGTTCTCGCGGCGCACCTTTACCTTGCGCAGGGAGCGCTCCATCTTGCCCAGAGCGGTCTCGAGTGCCGCGTAGAACGAATCTTCCTTAGCCTCAGCGCGGGCGATGTGCCCCTTGCCGGTAGCGGTAATCTGCAGGCGCTCTGCCTCAGACTCGCGGCGTGGGTTCGGCTCGTGCTGCAGCTCCACGTGGAAGAAGGTCAGGGTCGGATCAAGGCGCTCGATCTTGGCTAGCTTTTCAGTGACACGTTCCTGGAAGTGCTCCGGAACCTCCACGTTACGACCGGTGATGGTGACCTGAGCGTTGGTCTGCTGGGACATGTAATGCCTCCCTTTACTCGTGGGGACTGAATGACTGCACATTCTGCGGACCTCATTCAAGCCTGTGATTCGGGGCTTAGTGTCCGCTTCCCTGTGACACCCCTCATGCTACCACTGGTCATAACCAACGGGTTCACTGGCCCCCTCTACAGACGCTGGATGTCGCTCCACCCTACGCATCTGCCAGGGCAATCGCCCCCGCCACGTCACCCCCGACGGCCCACACGCGAGCTGCGCTGGCGCGGAGTGTCGCGCCGGTCGTGATGACGTCGTCGACAAGCAGCACGCTGCGCCCCGCCAACGTACGGGCGGCCGGCAGCAACCGCACGGCACTGCGCATATTGTCTGTGCGCTCCGCGGCGTTGAGCTGCGACTGATCCGCACTGCCTTCGGCCGTCATCAAGGCATTAACCACGTCCCAACCAGGAAGCCGAGCAGACGCCGCCTGGCATAGCGCGGTCACCGGATCACCACCACGCTTGCGGGCCGACGACGCCCGTGTCGGGGCGGGCACCAACAGCGCGGTCTCCGGAATGTCGCCGCGGGCGCGCAGGTAGTCGATGCCAGCGGCAAGCACCGCGCCTAAGTGCGCGCGCACCGCCTGGTGTCCGCGTTCCTTCATCGCGATGATGACCCCGCGGCGGGTATCGGAATACGGTCCGAGCGCCCACGCCGGAAACCCTAATGGCTGCGGACGTTCCACACGGCGCGGAATCTGGCGCAGGTGGTGCTGGCAGGCAGCGCACAGCACGCCACCCGCAGAGGTCTCACCCCCGCACCCGGCGCACGGGCGCGGGAGGAACAGCTCCATGAGCGCGGCGGTGGCCTCACCTATCCCCCGATGTTTCGGCATGCACCCAACTCTAGCCTGACTCCTGAGCTGTCCTCTAACGAGCGATAATCGGAGAGGAACGCACTCCCTGCAGGCCTTCGACCTCACGCCAATAAGAACGCTCGGATCCACCCGCGGGAAGCTGCAGCAGCGCATGCGCATCGGTGACATAAAGCGTCGACGGCGAAGAGGCCACCGCGACCACGGGTGCGGTGATATTTCCGGTGGGCAGTGTGGTGGCCGAAGATCCGTCTTGCTCGATGCGCCACACCGGAGAGCTCGACGCCGAGGTACCCACGAGCAGGGAGCCGTCTGTCTGCCACTCCACCGACAAAGCAGAGCCGGCCAGCTCTGGGCCCACCTGGTGAACGTTGACGATGCGCCGCTCACCCGACGTCGCGCGGGCAACCACACCGGTATAAATGCTGCCATCGATAATCATGGCGATACGCGCTCCCGTCAGGGACAGCCGGATGACGGAGATTTCGCCTTCCACGTTCTCTAATGCGGAGGTGTCCACCTCCGCGGTGCTCAGCTCGCCGGTGGCCGGCGAGCGTGTCACGCGGACCACGTGCTTGCCGTCGACGACGGTCCACGCCACCTGTCCTCCCACCTCGAAGGTGGGGCGGGCTAAAGTTTCACCCTTGACCGAATCCTTGAGCTCGTGGCCGAGCTCGCCCATCGCCAGCTGTGACTCCTTCTCAGAGCGCTTGCGTACCGCGGCGACCATGCCCTCATCGGAGACGTCCGCGGACTGGATATCGTGAATCTGCCCGGCCATTCCCTGCACCTCGGTGCTGCCTTCACCTTTAACCTCGAGGAGTGAGCCGTCATTGACCGCGTAGAGCTTAGGCACGGACTGGGCAGCCACCTCTGGGTTGAACTCAGCAAAGTCATCGATGGTCATTTCCTCCATGCCGTCGACAAGCGGGCTGCCATCGATGGTGGCGCGCACTGATTTCGTGATCTCTGCGTTGTTGAGGGTCCAGACCAACTGGGCGGCGAACTTGAGGCGCTCCTCCTGGGTCATTCCTGCCATCCCGCTGAACTCGTAGACGCCATCGTTGATTCCCAAGAAGGTAGCGTCCTTGGGGCTTAAGGTGGACGTCGCCGGCGCGATATCGGAGGACGGCCCCTGCAGCAGCAGGGTCACTAGCTCCGAGGCGATTGACTCCTTCCCCGAATAGAGCCAACGACGGTCCGCCACCAGCAGGCGTTGGGTTGTATCGAAAAAGTACAGCGACTGCGGCCGGTAGCGGTTGCGCAGTTCGGTGCGCTCAATCACAGCACCAGTGGGCAAATCCGTGATGCGCCATTGCCCATTGAACTGGCGCAGTCGGACGGTTGCTTCGATGCGCGAATTATCGGGGACATAAGCCCCGCCATTGGCCAAACGGCCAATAATATTGCCGCGGACCGAGTATTCCAGGTCGCCGTCTTCCATATTGGACGTCACGAGATCGATGGAATCCACCACCAGAACGGTATCCGTGGGGTCCCAGGAATTAGCTATATTCGTCGAAAGGAAGGTGCGGGCGGCGGCGTAGTTACCGGTGGGAATCGCCACCGCCGAATAGAAGTCACGCACGAGGAGATCAGGCTCGCTATCTGTACGCGGTTCGACGACAGCATCGTCTGCCCGGTCATGCGGTTCGAAAGTCCCGATCACTTGCGGATCCGTGTTGTTCGGCAAGGTCGAGCACCCGACGAGGGCTATGAGCGCAACGCAGCTGAACACTGCGAGTGGGCGGCGGGCCGGCATCATCGCTGGGCCTCCTCCTCGAAATCAGGAACGGTGTTGTGATTGAAAGGCGTGTCCACGCCACGGGATTCGCGCTCTGAAGGCCACACGATTCCTGTGTCCGAATCACCTTTCAACACGGGCATGTCCGGCTCCGAGGTCAACTCGAGCGCGGATTGTTCTTCTGCCTCGACCTGCCCCGGTGCACCTGGGACCTCCAAAGCGATGGGCTCGGACTCTACCTTCTGGTCTGGTGTGCGGGGCAGGATAAGGCGGAAGCGCGAGCCCACGCCAAAGTAGCCAATAGCGTCCAACGTACCGCCGTGCAGCACCGCATCCTCGCGGGCGATGGCAAGGCCCAGACCGGTTCCGCCAGAATGGCGTTTACGGGAAGAGTCCGCACGCCAGAATCGGTTGAACACCAACTCCTCCTGGCCCTCCTTGAGGCCAACACCGGAGTCGGTGACTGCGATACCGACGGCGTCCTCCGTCGCCCCGATATCCACGGTGACGGGGTTTCCCTCAGAATGGTCGATGGCATTCGCGAGCAGGTTGCGCAGGATGCGCTCGACACGCCGTGAATCGCATTCGACGGCCACGGGTTCCTCCGGAATATGAACGATGACGTCCACGTCGAGCTCGGCGGCGAGGTGTTCTACCTGACTCAACGCGGAGTCTACGCAGGAGCGAATATCGATGGAGGCCGTGGACAGATCCGCCACGCCCGCATCGTGGCGAGAGATCTCCAGCAGATCCGCGAGCAAGTCCTCGAAGCGATCCAGTTCCTTGATAAGCAGCTCCGCCGAGCGCTTGGTATAAGGGTTGAACTCATCCGCGTCCGCCGCGATGACATCCGCCGCCATGCGCACCGTGGTCAGTGGCGTGCGCAACTCGTGGGACACGTCGGAGGTGAACTGCCGTTGGAGATCGCCATACTCCTCCAGCTGGGCGATTTGCTTGGAGAGCTTATCCGCCATGTCGTTGAAGGAGGAGGCAAGGCGGCCCATCTCATCATCCGAGTTGACCACCATGCGCTCACGCAGGTGACCGGCGGCAAAGCGCTGCGCGATACGCGAGGCAGAGCGAATCGGCACGATCACCTGCTGGGTAGCCAGCCACGCGATGCCCACGAGGAGAACCACGACGACCACTCCAGCAGCGGAGAGCAAACCACGCATGAGCGCCATCGTGGATTCCTCAGATTCCATGGACAACACGAGGTAGACCTGGGTATTCGGGATGTCGCTTTCAATGGGCGTGCCCACCATCAGTGCGTTGTAGGTAGCCCCCGATTGCTGATCCACCGTGGCGTACTGCTGCACGACTTGGCCCTGACCGACGAGCTCGCGCATGCCATCGGGGATGCGGTAGCCCTCCGGCGAGGTGGTGGCCGTGCCGTCGGAGTTCTCCACGAGGATAACCGGTTCGTACACGGCCTGAGCATCGGGTTGCTGTGCCGACATCTGCCCCAGTGCAGCGCGTGCGGAGTTGATGCGTACCTGCGTTGAGTTAGCCGTTCCTGTCGCGTCAATCTGTTGCTCCACGGCTACGCGGGCGCGGTCGAGCTCTTGCAGCGCGGTGTCCTCCTTCTGGCTCACCAGCTGCTGCGTAAGCACCGACACCAGAGCGTAGGCCAGAATGATCATGACCACCGTGGAAGCCACCAGCATCATGCCCAGCACGCGTGTCTGCAGTGACGTACGCCAGCGCTCGACGATGCCATCCCGGGCTCGCGCTAACCAACCAAAAATAGCGGCAGTCCTTTACTCGGCGGTTTTTCCAGTCTTGTACCCCACACCGCGCACGGTGAGGACGATGTGTGGATCCTCCGGATCGTGCTCAATCTTGGCGCGCAAGCGCTGAACGTGCACGTTGACGAGGCGAGTATCCGAGGCATGGCGGTAACCCCAAACGGATTCGAGCAACGCCTCACGGGTGTGGACCTGCCCGGGCTTGCGGGCCATTTCCAAAAGAAGGTCGAACTCCAGCGGGGTCAACGAGATTTCCTCGCCGCCCTTGCGGGTGACGGTGTGCTCGGGAACGTCGATCAGCAGGTCCCCTACCTCGATGATCTCTCCGGAGCCCCCGTCGATCCGGCGCAGGCGCGCACGGATGCGGGCGATGAGTTCCTTGGGCTTGAAGGGCTTGGTGATGTAGTCATCCGCCCCGGATTCGAGGCCGAGGACCACATCGACGGTGTCCGTCTTCGCGGTGAGCATGACGATGGGCACAGAGGACTCGGTGCGGATGGCACGGCAAATATCGACGCCGTTCATGCCTGGCAGCATGAGATCCAACAGGATCAGATCTGGGTCGTGCTCGCGGAAGGCCGGGATGGCCTCGTTACCATCGTTGACGGCAATAGGTTCCAGCCCCTCTGCCTCGAGCACGATGGTGAGCATTTCGGCGATTGCCGGGTCATCATCCACGACCAAGATTTTCGGTGCCACGTTATTGTTCTCCTACAAGCTCCTTGACAGCTTGGATAATCATATCGGCATCCGCGGTGGCGATCCACTGCCCAGCCCACTGCTGCTGCGCTAGACGACGGTAAGCAGCGGCCGTGCGGGCCTGCAGCCACGCATCCCGCTCATAGCGATCGCGATGGCGCCCCTCATCCTCCGCCGCGCGGGCCACGGCGCGCTGGCCGGCGACTTCGACGTCAGTGTCCAAGAAGATCTGCAACTGTGGAACAGGAAGGCCAAAACGCTCGAATTCGAGCTCGTAGACCCAGTCAACGATGAGCTCCCCGCCCACCCTTGCGGCGGAGTAGGCCGCGTTCGAAGCCACGTAGCGATCCAGGATGAGCAAGGAGTCTGTGGATTCGGCGGCAGCGAGCAGCTGTTCCTTAGCACCCCACCGATCTAGGGCAAAGAGCGTGGCCATCCCGTAGGCCGAATCGGTGAGATCTCCCATGCGCCCGTAGAGCGCTTCCTGCGCGAGCTGCGCGTGCACGGAGTCTTCGTAGCGCGGGAAGCTTAAGACCGAGACCTCGCAGTCGAGCTCTTCCCGCAGACGCTGGGTGATGGTGTTCTTTCCCGCACCATCGATTCCTTCAATACTGATCAGCATGCTGGCGTACTAGGACAGCGCCTCGATGAAGGGCTCGAGGTCGTAGTCCTCCTCGACGCCTTCGAGCAGCTCAAGGGCGTGCTCATTGAGGTTCTCGCTTCCGGAACCGGCCAGATCACGAATGAACGGGTAGTCCTCAACCACCTCCCCGGCGCTGAACGGGGCGCCCGCCCAAATCGCGGCGATCGTGGCCGCCGCCAGCGCGTTGCGCTGTTCGTCCTCGGTCTGATCCTCACCGGAGACCGCCAGGGCGCAGGCATCATCGACCGCGGCAACGATCTCTTCGTCCTCAAGGTCTGCCAGTTCATCCAAGAAGTCGACGTTGACTTCGTCGGCGAAGATGTCCTCATCCCATGAGCTCATTGTTTCTCCTTCATCCTTTACGCGAATAGGGGGTTTATGTTGGGGTCTATTTTCTTGTGTCCACGGTGGGTCAGTGTGGCGTCGTGGGGCGCGCCCACCGCCAGCCGCTATCTAATCCAATTTCTACCATTCTTTAGGCGCCCTTATGCAAGGCTTCGGCCAATGAGCCCGTTTTATTACAGCTGCGCCACGGTTCCCTGTAATACCGACCTGCCTGCATTGTGGAAAGAGGTATGAACAGGGGTTATTGCCCAGGCCATTTACTATCCCTATATTCGTGCTATCGTTGTTACCGACTTGTGACCTTTGTGCAGTTAGGAGAGCGCCCCGCATGACGAGCAGTTCACGCCGCATCCTCGCCTTCGTGGCGGCCGGCCTCCTGTGTGCCGTCGCCGTGGGCGTCGCGGTGTGGCGCATGAGCGCACCCGAATCCGTCGTGGCTAAGCCCTCGGCCGCCACCGCGGTGTCCAGCACAGCCACCACGTCCTCATCAGCGACGCACTCCTACACCACCACGGCTTCTCCGACGACCACCCAGTCGAAGGACTCGCACACGCCGGTTGCTGCGCCAGCAGAGGATCCGTACTTAGCGCCGAACGCCGTTGTCAACAACACGGAGCCCGCTGGCCCCACGGCCGTCTACCGCCCGGATAACGTCTCCTCGCTGCAGAACCAGCAACCGCAGGCGACACAGAACGTGCAGAACCCGCCGGCACCGGTTGCTACCACCCCAGCGACTGCTCCCTCGACTGACTCGTCGACGGCCTCCGAATCCGTGGCACCTGGCTCTACCCCGCAGCACACCGAGCCAACGCCGCCGCCGGCCACCCTGGAGCCGCAGACTGCCGCACCGCAGGATTCGGCCCCACAGGAATCCCGCGGGGAACGCGAGCACAACCCCCAGTTGACCGAGCAGCAACCCACCGAGGCCCCTATATCCCCGCAGGGCGAGGACTCCCCTAAGGCTTCTGATTCCTTCATCCCGCGGCCGGCCGGGCTCGCCCAAGAAGCCCCGAAGCCTGAGGCCGAGCCTGACTCCGTTACGGAACACCGTGAGCCGACCGAAGCCGAGCAAAAGCAGTGGGACGAGTCTGCCCAGCACGGCAATGAGGCGATAGAGTCGCTGGTGCGCGAATCCGAGGCGCACCGGACCAATGAGGCCCCCACCCCGGCAGCCCCAACGGATGACGTCCCCGCCGCGGAGGAACCGTCCGCAGAAACCCCCACCGCCGTTAAGCCGGGCGAGAAACCCATGGAACCCGCCGCCGAACCGGCAGCGGTGCACCTCTAAAGGTGCACCTTAAGCTCTAGACGCGAGCGACAAATACCTCCGCGCCTTCGGCCTCCGCGGCACGGATCGTGGCGGCTGGGTCGCTGGCTGGAATCCATGCTGCGTGGCCAGCGCTGAAGTCCACGCTCTCCCCCTCGTCGTTGCTCACCGTGGCCGCGCCAGCGGTGCACAGCAGGATCATCGGGCCATCGCTGTCTACCTCGGCGGAGTCCGCACCGGAAAGCTCCACGCGGTCCAGCAAGAATTCCCCAATCGGCACTGGGTAGGCCCACGCCGTGGCCCCTGTAATGCTGCCTGTTGCTTCCTCTCCAGCTGCATCTGCGTGCGCTACTTGCTCCACTCGCGGATCCTCTGCCGCCTGATACGTCAGGACCTTGACCAGTTCAGGGACGTCAACGAACTTCGGGGTCAGGCCGCCGCGCAGCACGTTGTCCGAGTTGGCCATGATCTCCACGCCCAGACCAGACACATAGGCGTGCAGCTGTCCGGCGTCGAGGTAGATAGCCTCACCCGGCTGCAGGACGATGTGGTTCAGCAGCAGCGCGCCCAGCACGCCGATATCCCCCGGGTACTGCTCGTTGATCTTCGACACGGTCCCCATCACGGTAGACATCCACGGCTCACCGGCTTGGCTTTCGCGCAGGCGCTCGCCCGCGGCTACCACTGCGCTGATAAGCTCCTTGCGCTTAGCGCTGGGGATAGTGATCCACGTGGTAAACAGCGCGCGGAGGCTGTCGCCTTCAGCAGCGGGGTCCGGATCGAGCATGCCCTCGTAGTGCGCGAGCTCTTCGCAGTCCAAAGCCGCGAAGAGGCTGCGGGTCTGCGAGAGGGGGCGGAAGCCCGCCATGGCGTAAAACTCTGTGAGTGCCACGATGAGCTCCGGCTTGTGGTTGTCATCCTTGTAGTTGCGATTGGCCGCTGTGAGTTCGATGCCCTCCGCGTTCTCGCGAGCAAAGCCTTCCTCGGCCTGTTGCTTGGACGGGTGCGCCTGCAGCGACAACGGCTCGGCCGCCGCCAGGATCTTCAACAGGAAGGGCAAGCTGGCGCCGTATGTATCCGCTACCCGCTTCCCCAGTTGTCCTTGTGGATCCGCGGCGATGATCTCATCCAGCTTCTCGCCATCCACCGTCGAGGGATCAGCCGGGTGCGCGCCGAACCACAGCTCAGCAACCGGGCTAGTAGCTTCCGGCTCGCCGAGCAGCGTCGGAATCAGCGTGCGTGAGCCCCACGAGTAATTGCGGGCTGCACTGGTGAGCAACTTCATTGACTTCCTCTATTTCACGTCGTAGGCGGTCGCGGCATAACTGCGCGTAATCAGCTGCAGCGCGCGGGCCAATTCCCCACAGGAGGTGTCGGCGCTCGCCGCTGCGAAAGAATGGGGAAGGTTCGCCTCTTCCTGTCCCCATAAAACAACTCTCAAGGGTACCAAAGGCTCTTCCGCTTCAAACGGGTCATAGAAGATGTCAGTCTGGTCTGTCTGCAGAATCGGCCCTAAGCCTTCCGCATCAACAACGGTCCCTCCCAGCCCGTGGGCTGCCCACAGCTCACCGGCCATGCGGGCAACAAGCGCGTCGAGGTGCACGCGCGTGCGCTCTTCTGACAGCGCATAGGGATCAGGCCCGCTGCTGTGGATGACCCGGCCGCCCTCTACGAACTCACGCAACGCGCGCCCAGGATTCGTCGTGGAGTCACGTTGCGGGGATAGTGCTTCCAGCTCACGGTCCACGGCATCGGCGACGTCCTCCACGCGACGAGAAACGAGAACTGGGTCTTCTCTCAGCACCGCGTACACCGCATGCACAGCTGTAATCACGCGCACCGGGGAAATCCCTTCGGCGGTGGGCAAAGTGTCTATGACGATGGCGTCTTCGGGTGCGTCCTCGATCTCGTTGAGGAGAATGGTCGTGGAACCCCGGCGCGCAGCGGTATGCAGCGCGCGCTCCGCCCATGGGCTATCTCCCGCCACCACCACGACGTCGAGGGCACCAGTAAAGCGCGGCAGCGATTCGCTAACCATGATGGGGACTTCAGCGGGCTCAGCTAGGCCCACAGCAACGTGAGCGGCAGCGCGGGAAACTTGGTCGGCGGCAAGGATGACGAGGCTTCGCGGACGGAGTCCGCCCAGCACGCGAGCAAGCTCCGGCACGGATGCAGCCACCACGCGCGCTTGGGCGCCTTCGTGGGCGATGTCAAAGAAGCCCACGGTTTCGGGGTCATAGGAAGTCATAGGCCCGAGCATAGCTAGGATGAGTGGCCATGAGCATTCATCCGGTAGTCCTTGTTGGCGGCGGCCCTGGCGCGTGGGATCTCATCACCGTGCGCGGCATGCGAGCACTGCAGGAAGCCGATGTCGTCGTGGCCGATCACCTCGGCCCCACCGCCCAGCTAGATAAGCTGTGCGATATTAATGCCAAGGAGCTTATCGACGTCTCCAAGATCCCCTACCGCGCCCAAGTGGCCCAGGAGCGTATCAACGAGATTCTGGTTGAGAACGCCCGCCAGGGGCGCCGCGTGGTCCGCCTCAAAGGCGGGGACCCGTATGTGTTTGGGCGTGGCTTCGAGGAGCTCACGGCGCTTACCGAAGCGGGTATCCCGGTGGAGGTCGTCCCCGGGGTGACCTCGGCGGTCGCGGTGCCCGCCCTGGCGGGCACTCCGGTGACGCACCGCGGCGTCGTTCATGCCTTCACTGTGGTCTCCGGGCACCTGCCGCCCGGCCACCCCAAGTCCTTGGTGGATTGGGCAGCACTGGCGCAGTCCGGGGCTACCTTGTCCGTCATCATGGGCGTCAAAAACGCGGCCGCCATCGCCGCTGCGCTGATCGACGCCTCCCTCTCCCCCCACACCCCCGTGCGCATCATCCAGGAAGGCTCCCTCGATGGCGAGCGGGCCTTCAGCTGCGAGCTCGCGGAGCTGGGGGCCACCATGGAGGAGCACTCGGTGGCTCCCCCGGCGGTCATCGTCATCGGTGAGGTTGCTGGGCTCTAGCCCCGAGTTCTACTCAACTCCGACGCGCTCTTCCTCCGATTCCGCGGAGCTGCCTGCATGGGCGCCCTCGCGGCCAGTTGGCTCCGTCGTTTCAACGACACGACTGCCACCGCGTTGCTGCGAAGCAGCATCCCCCTCCGAGCTCTGTGCAGACCGGGCCCGGCGCTGGTTCGCCCAGACCGTGAGAGCAACACCGAGGACCAGCGCAGCGACCTGCAGAAGAAGGATCTGCTGATGCGCCAGCGCCCACCCTAGGTCCTTCGGAATGTTGAGCGTCACGATAGCCGTGCCCACGAAGCCTCCAAGGAGCGTGGGGTTGATGCGGGAGATGAGCCAGGCTGCAATCGGTGCGGTGATCATCCCGCCGATAAGCAACGCTACAACCGCGGCGGCGTTAGCTACGATCTCCTCCCAGAGGCCAACGATGAAGCCCGCCGTGGCGCCAAAAGTGACGAGGAATTCTGCGGTGTTGACGGTGCCGACGATGCGCCGCGGCTGCTCGCGGCCGACCGCCATGAGCGTCGAGGTGGAAATCGGACCCCAGCCACCGCCGCCCGAAGCATCGACGAAGCCTCCCACCACGCCGAGCCCCGCGAGAAAAGGAGTGGAGTGCTGTCGGGTCTCCTGCGATGTACTGATCCGTGGGCGTGAGAAGCGCCAGACTAGGTTGATGCCGAGGACCACGAGAATAGCGGAGGTCACGGGCGCGGCAGCCTCGAGCGAGAGGTTAGACAGAACCGTCGCTCCAATGAAGGCCGACAAACCTCCCGGCACGCCGAGCTTGAGCACCGTGGGCCAATGCACGTTGCCAAAACGCCAGTGGCTGATTCCCGAGACCAAGGTGGTGCCTAGCTCCGAGGTATGCACCACGGCGGAGGCCGTCGCCGGTCCCAAACCCGCCAGCAGCAGGATGGTGGTGGAAGTGACGCCGAAGCCCATGCCGATGCCGCCGTCGACAAGCTGCGCGGCGGCACCCGCAATCGCGATGAGGATGAGGCTACGCATGGGCCACCTCCGCATAACGGTGGGAAACAATGCCGGCGAGTGCCTCACCCAGCGGAGGGAGAACCTGCCGGGACTCCCCGCCCCTGTGCCCTGCATCCTCGTCGAGGCGATCTAAGAGCAGTCCCGGGCTCACAAAGAGTGGCACGACGACCTCCTGATTGCCATCTGAACCAACGGGCTCGCGCTCACCACGCGTGGCATAGGCAACCTTCGCTGTGCAGCCGGTGAGCTCACCGACGCGTCGTGCTAGATCCGCGACGTCAGCGTTGGCACGCTCATCGGAGGAGCCGACAGAATAGAGCACAACGGTATCTGTCCCCTCCGGAACGCGCTTAGCCAACAGACGCGCCATGTCCTCGCCGGTACCGAGGCCACGGGCTTGGTGAAGGCGCACTCCGGACGCCGCAGAGGCCTGGGCCAAAGCTGCAGGAACATCGATGCGCTGGTGGTAGCCCTCGGTAAAGAGCAGAGGCACAACGACCGCCTCGCGTACCCCTTGCGCTGCTAGGCTGCGCGCCGCCTCATCGAGCGGCGGGTCATTGAATTCCAAGTGTGCGGCGGTAGCCGGCACCCCGGCTAGCTCGCCAGCGGCGTGGGTCAGGGCCATAACGTTCGCTGCGGCCTCGGGGTGGCGTGAGCCGTGAGACAGGGTTAGTAAAGCAGTAGTAGCGGTCGGGGCGGTCATGGTGTGTTTCCTTAAGTGTGAGCTTTCGCGGTGGAGTGGCCGCGGCGAGCGAGAGAGCGCTGCAGCGCCTCCGCGGAGGAGACCGCCGGCGCGGGCGCTACGGGGGCATCGTCCTGGCCGTGGAAGCGTACGGAAAAGATGCGGAGGCACTCTTCGCACTTCCAGGCGAAATCATCTTCCTCATCTGGAAATAGGTTTGTTCCGGCGCAGTAGGGGCAAAAGGCTGGGTGATTGCGGTTGGGGTTAGGCTGGCGACGAAAATTCACTGCAGGTCCTCCTCGTCCGCGCGCAGGACCCAGTGGCGGAACTGTTCGCCGTCTTCGCGCTGTTCCTTGTACTTGTTGACCAAGCGAATGACATAGTCCGGAACCTCATCCGCCACCACCTTGTGTCCGCGCAGCTTGCGGCCCCAGTCCGGGGATAGGCCGAGGGCGCCGCCGAGGTGGACCTGGAAGCCCTCGACACGGTTGCCGTCTGCGTCGGTGACGATCTGCCCCTTAAGACCGATATCCGCTACCTGCGAGCGTGCGCAGGCATTAGGGCAGCCATTGAGGGCGATGGACAGCGGGCCGTCGAGGTCACCAAGGGTATCTTCCAGTATGTCGACGAGCTCGATGGCGCGGGCCTTGGTGGTCACGTGGGCGAGCTTACAAAATTCCAGCCCGGTGCAGGAGATGACGCCGCGGCGGAACTCCGAAGGTTGGGAGTACAGGCCCGTCTCATCCAAGGCACGGGACAGGGCAGGGATATCCGCTTCTTCCACGTCGAGGAAGAGCAGCTCCTTCATCGGCGTGGTGCGGATTCGGCTGATACCGAATTTTTCGGCCACGTCCGCGATGGCGATGAGCTGCTCGCCGGTGGCATGCCCCACGGTGGGTTTAACACCTACGTAGAACTTGCCATCCTGCTGGCGGTGCACGCCCACATGGTCGCGGTTGCCAGGTGTGATGGGGAGCGGGAGGCCGTCGAGAAGCGGCGCGTCGAGGTATTCCTCTTCCAATACCTTTCGGAACTTCTCGATGCCCCACTGCGCTACGAGGAACTTAAGGCGCGCGCGGTTGCGGTTGCGGCGGAAGCCGTAGTCGCGGAAGATGCGCGCCACACCGGCCCATACCTCCGGCACGCGCTCGAGCGGAATCCATGCGCCGAGGGACTGCGAAAGCATCGGGTTGGTAGATAGGCCTCCGCCGACAAAGCAGTCGAAGCCGGGCCCGTACTCAGGGTGATTCGTGCCCACGAAAGCAACGTCCTGGATTTCGTGGGTGACGTCTTGGCGGGCGTTGCCGGAGATGGCGGACTTGAACTTACGCGGAAGGTTGTGGAATTCATCGCGCAAGAGGTAATCATTCTTGATCTCCTCAATGGCCGGGGTGGCATCGATAATTTCGTCGGCGGCCACTCCCGCTACCGGTGAGCCCAGGATGACACGGGGGACGTCGCCGCAACCCAGCAGAGTATCTAGCCCCACAGAGCGCAGTTTCTCCCAAATGGCGGGGACATCTTCAATCTGAATCCAATGCAGCTGGATGTTCTGACGGTCCGTAAAGTCCGCAGTCGAGCGCGCATAGTCGCGCGAAATCTCTCCTACGGCACGCAACTTGGCGGGATCGGCGCGGCCGCCGTCGAAGCGCACGCGCATCATGAAGTACTCATCCTGCAACTCGGCGTTACTGAGTTTGGAGGTCATCTCGCCGCCAAGGTTCTGGTTGCGCTGGGTGTACAAGCCCAACCATTTAAAGCGCGGGGCAAGATCCTCGGCGGGGATGGAGGAAAAGCCCTGCTTGGAATAGATATCGATAACGCGCTGGCGCACGGCCAGGGCATCGTCGGCCTGCTTAATCTCCTCGTCGGAATTCAGCGGAGCGGTGCCGTCAATCTTCCACTGGCCTTCCGGCTTCTTCACACGCGGGCGTCGCTTCGTTGCGGTGGTCATAATCTGCTGCCTTTCGTCGGTTAGTAAAAACCTACCGGTCTAGACAAAGTAGACAAAGCAGTCTTTTTTATTTTCTCACGAATATGCAAAGCACGCTGGGTTTATGCCACAATGTTCTCCGAATGTAATTAGGCCCAGTTGCCCTCCAGCAGACAAGCCGGTTCAATGAAACCCACGCTTGTTTAGACCTAAGCTTTCGTTAGTTACTACAACATTCCGAAAGGCCATCATGACTCAGCAGCCCTTGAAAGTAGCCGTCATCGGCGCCGGCCCAGCCGGCATTTATGCCTCCGACATCCTGGTGAAGAAGACCGGCGGCAACGTTCAAATCGATCTCATCGAGCAGATGCCCGCCCCCTTCGGGCTCATCCGCTACGGCGTGGCTCCGGACCACCCGCGCATTAAGGGAATCATCAACTCCCTACACCGCGTGCTCGACACCGAACAGATTCGCCTTCTCTCCAACATCAACGTGGGCCGCGATGTCACTGTCTCCGAACTCGAGGAGTACTACGACGCCATCGTCTTCGCCACCGGCGCAGTCGGCGACTTGGGCATGCAGATCCCAGGCTCCGATCTCGAGGGTATCCACGGTGCGGGCGAATTCGTCGGCTTCTACGACGGCAACCCACGCTTCGAGCGCTCCTGGGATCTCTCCGCCACGGACGTCGCGGTAATCGGCGTGGGCAACGTCGGCCTCGACGTCGCCCGCATCCTGGCCAAGACCGGCGATGAGCTCAAGGAATCCACCGAGATTCCCGACAACGTCTACGAGTCCCTGGCCAAGAACCAGGCCACCACCGTCCGCGTCTTCGGCCGCCGCGGCCCGGCGCAGGCCAAGTTCACCCCGCTGGAGCTCAAGGAGCTCGACCACTCCCCGACCATCAACGTGGTGGTGGACCCGGAGGACATCGACTACGACGAAGCCTCCCTCAAGGCCCGCGAAGAAGCCAAGTCCTGCGACCTGGTGTGCCAGACCCTGGAAGGCTACGCCATCCGCGAGCCGAAGGACGCCCCGCACACCCTGCAGATCCACCTCTTCGAGCAGCCGGTGGAGTTCATCGGCGAAAACGGCAAGGTTACTGCTGTGAAGACCGAACGCACCGCCCTCAACGGCGATGGTTCCGTCTCCGGCACCGGCAAGTTCACCGAGTGGCCGGCTCAGGCCGTCTACCTGGCTGTGGGCTACCGCTCCGATGCCATTGAGGGTGTTCCCTTCAACGAGCAGAAGAACGTCATCAACAACGACGGCGGCCACGTGGTTGACCTCGACGGTGAGGTCGTGCCGGGCCTGTACACCACCGGCTGGATCAAGCGCGGCCCGGTGGGGCTCATCGGCAACACCAAGTCCGATGCCACGGAGACCATCGGCATGCTGCTTGCCGACGCCGAAGCAGGCAACCTCTCCCACTCCCGTGACGAGGACATCGTCGAGCTCTTCGAGTCCAAGGGGCTGGAGCACCTGACCTGGGAGGGCTGGAAGAAGCTCGACGCCGCCGAGCGCGCCCTGGGTGAGGCCGAGGGCCGCGAGCGCAAGAAGTTCGTCGAGTGGGAAGAGATGGTCAACCACTCGCGCGGCTAAGCCGGCTCGACCCAAATTAAAACTGCCCTATCTGACGAAGTTATCGCTCCCGCCGCAATGAACGCGGGGAAAATCGTCAGATAGGGCAGTTTTTCTTCAAGGAATTAGTGTGAAGGCACGTGCCTTCACACTAGGCGCGGATGATGGCGAGCACCTCGTCGACGATGGCCTGCACCTCGTCAGCGGTCTTGGCCTCAACGTTGAGGCGCAGCAGCGGCTCGGTGTTGGAGGCGCGGACGTTGAACCAGGCGTCAGTGCCCTTCAGCTGTACGGTCACGCCATCGAGCTCGTCGACGGACTCAATCTTGTCCGCCAGCTCATCCAGCACGCGCTGCGTCGTAGCCTTCTGGTCATCCACGGTGGAGTTGATCTCACCCGAGGCCTCGTAGCGCGAGTACTGCGCCATAAGCTCACTCAGCAGCTTGTCCTGCTCACCCAGGGCCGCCAGCACGTGCATGGCGGCGAGCATGCCGGAGTCCGCATTCCAGAATTCCTGGAAGTAGTAGTGAGCGGAGTGCTCGCCACCAAAGACCGCCTTCTCCTTGGCCATCTGGGCCTTAATGAAGGAGTGGCCCACGCGGGTGCGCACGGCCTTGCCGCCCTTCTCAGCGATGAGCTCCGGAACCGTCTTCGAGGTAATCAGGTTATGGATGACGGTGGCGCCGGGGAACTTGTCCAGGTAGCGCTCCGCCACCAGCGCACAGATGGCAGAAGGCGGCACCGGCTGGCCCTTCTCGTCCACCACGAAGCAGCGGTCGGCATCGCCGTCGAAAGCAAGGCCGATGTCCGCCTTCTGCTCAACGGTGAACTTCTGCAGATCCACTAGGTTCTTCGGATCCAGTGGGTTGGCCTCATGGTTGGGGAAGGTGCCGTCCAGCTCAAAGTAGAGGTCACGCACGTCGAAAGGCAGCCCCTCAAAGACCGCCGGGACGGTGTGGCCACCCATGCCGTTTGCGGCATCCACCGCGACGACGAGCGGGCGAGAATTCTCCAGCGGCACCAAGCCGCGCAGGAAGGCGGCATAATCACCGAGCACCTCGCGCTCAGTCACGGTGCCTGGCTCGCCGTCGAAGGCCGGGGTGCCGTCGATCAGCATGTCCTTGATCTGCTCCAGACCCGTCTCCTGCCCCACCGGAACAGCACCCGAGCGGCAGAGCTTGATGCCGTTGTACTTAGCCGGGTTGTGGGAGGCGGTGAACATTGCGCCCGCGCAATTGAGGTGGCCGGCGGCGAAGTACAGCTCATCAGTCGATGTCAGGCCGAGCTGGATGACATTGAGGCCCTGCGCGGCAGCGCCCTCCGCAAAAGCGGCGGCCAGCTGCGGGGAGGACGGACGCATATCGTGGCCCACCGCCACGGTGGTCTCCCCTTCCCCGCGGAGAATGGCGGCAAAGGCCGCACCAGTATCACGCACGAGGCTGTCATCGATGTCCTCGCCCACGACGCCACGGACGTCATAGGCCTTGATCACTGCATTGAGCTGTTCACGAGTTCGCATAGCCCACAAGCATACCCGCGTCGGACGCGGTAACCCGCGTCCGACGGGCTAAAACTCAACTAACGGGCCAGTCAATGTCCGACGGGCTACTCGGCGTCCGGCACCACCGTCAGGTGTGCGCGGCGGCGCTGGCGGGCGTCGTGGACGCGGCGTGTGCGGAACACGGGGTGATTCGAGTTCCGCGGATCGGCGCCGTCGAAGGTGGCGGAGTAGTCAATGGGATCGGCACCGGAGCCGGCTGTGGAATCATCCACCAAGCCAGTGGTCACTCGCCCGGCCTCCCGGACGGCTTCGGCGAGCGCTGTGAGGTCATCATCCTCATCAAGCTCGATGCGGTCAACACGCACCATCTCCCAGCCTTGCGGGGCCGTGATGCGGGCGCTGTGCTTTTCACACAGGTCCCAAGCGTGGGGATCGGTTTCTTCGGAGAGCGGACCCACGACGGCGGTTTGCTGCGCGTAGGCATAGGTCAACGTCGCCACGGCGGGACGGCCACAGCCGGGGCGGGAGCAATGGCGAGAGCTAGTCACGCGCCCAAGTCTAAACCCTAACTTGAGATTTAGATAGTCCAACGCGGCGCGCCTCGCCACAACCCTCCTTCAGCCCGGCCTAAACTAAGCCGCATGAGCACGCCCCGCCCGCATATCCGCCCGGCCCGCCACCGCCACGGCCGCGGTGCACGTGGGCCGCTGCTGCCACACAACACGCCGCGCTATCGCAGCAGCGCCGAGCGCTTCGATATGGCGGTGCTCGAGGCCTACGCCCCCATCCATAACGCTTTTGCTGAACAGCTCACCGGGCTCGACCTTGCCGTTGATACCGTGCCCCGGATGCGCCTGTCGGTAGACATGACAGTCATGCCGGATGAGATCATCGCCGACGGCCCCGTTCCACTAGGGCGCATCGTGCCTGCGGGCGTGGATTCCGCCGGTCAGCCTACGCGCGCCCGCCTGGTCATTTTCCGCATGCCCATTGAGGAGCGCGTGCAGTCGGCACAGGAGCGCGAGGAACTGCTATCGACCGTGCTTACCGCACTAGTGGCCAATTACCTGAACGTCGATCCCGGAGACATCGATCCGCGCTTTACCTGGTAAACCACTCCTGAAAACCCATCGCTCCCCCTCACCGCTGGGGCTGAGGGCCCAAACGATAAGGGGGAGCGATGACGCTGCACTACTAGATCCGCTGCGCTTAACCGATCTCACGCTTTAATCGGCGGCGCTCACGGTCTGACAAGCCGCCCCAAATTCCAAAGCGCTCATCGTGCTCCAAGGCATATTCGAGGCATTCATCCCGCACTGCACAGGCCTGGCAAATGCGCTTAGCCTCGCGCGTCGATCCCCCCTTTTCCGGGAAGAAGGCTTCCGGGTCCGTCTGGGCGCACAGCGCCTGGTCTTGCCACTCCTGCTCGACGGCACCAAAGAGTTCATCGAGCGACATCTCTGCAGCAGCACCGCCACGGAGAATAGCGCTGTTATTCGTTGTATTGTCCACGCCGCTTCCTTTCTCCGAGGTCGTTTCTCTCTTGATTCAGTGGCACCGACCCTACACCGAAACAATTTCTCGGTGCCGCGCCCGCCGTGCCGTTGATTACACTGATGTCATTTCACACCGGATCACTAAATATCGTCAACCTGTCGCGGAAGATTTTTGTTGTGCTCCAGCGAAAACGCTGTACAGCATCCTCAACTTTCACATCAGTCACAGATCTCCTAGCTAAGGGGTGATCATCGGGGGTACTACATGTAGTGGCCACCCCCGATCCTGTGAACAATTCCAAGGTTTGTTCGGCGTGTCGCCACCCAGTCGGGCAAAACTCATGGATCTCATTCGCACCACGAAAACCATGCGTCACGGCATGAAAAGAGGCGCTGGGAAGATATTTTCCCAGCGCCGAGACCTGTGTCTATCCCCTGGCTATGCCTCAGCGTTTTTGTGCTGAGGCGCCGAGGAGCTTAAGCATCCGAACTAAATCGCACGCCGGCGTCCGGAATGCTCACACCTGGGAAGACGCGCATACCGCCCTGCAGCTCGCAACGCGCGCCGATGGTGGCGCCTTCGCCGATGACGCAGTTGTCGATGTGTGCGTTGGCACCAATGTGCGCGCCCGAGGCAATGATGGAGTTGTTAATGATGGCGCCCGGCTCGATAGTGACGCCATCGAAGACCACCGTGCCGTCCAAGCGGCAGCCCGCCCCAATTACGGAACCGCGGCCCACGGCCGTGCCGGACAGCAGCAGGACGCCACCGGCGATACCCGCAGACTCATCCACCACGGACTCACCCGTGCGCCCCACCAGCAGCGGCGAATGCGCGATACCGCGCACCAAGTCGGAGGAGCCGCGGACGAAATCATCCGGGCGGCCCATATCGCGCCAGTAGGAGTTATCCACGTGGCCTACCACCAGGCGGCCGGACTCCAGCAGCTGCGGGAAGGTCTCGCGCTCCACGGAGACCACGCGGCCAGCCGGAATCGTCTCGATGACATCCTTCTTGAACACGTAGCAACCGGCGTTGATCTGGTTCGTCGGCGGATCCTCGGTCTTTTCCAAGAAGGCCGTTACTCGGCCCTCGGAATCGGTAGGAACGCAGCCAAAGGCACGGGGATCAGCGACGTTGAGCAGGTGCATCGTCACGTCGGCGTCCTTGGAATGATGCGTATCGAGGATGCCGTTGAGATCCATGCCGGACAAAACGTCGCCGTTGAACACCATGACCGTGTCCTGGCGCAGCTTGTCATAGACGTTGCGGATACCGCCGCCGGTACCCAGCGCGGTCTCCTCCACCACGTACTCAATTTCCAGGCCCAGATCGGAGCCATCCCCGAAGTACTCCTCAAAGACCTCCGCCTTATAAGAAGTGGAGAGCACCACGTGCTCAATCCCGGCTTCCTTGATACGGGCGAGCAGGTGCTGGAGGAATGGGTAGTTGGCCGTGGGCAACATCGGCTTCGGCGTGCCAATCGTCAGCGGGCGCAGGCGGGTGCCGCGACCTCCCACTAGAATGACGGCATCGGCCGTCGATCCCCACTGGGGCGCTGATTCAGTCATATCGTTCCTTAATCTCTTTCAGATAAGTCACCGTTAGTGTATAGGCGCGCCTGACTCAGGAGCCGGCGCGGCACGCGCTTAAAATCAGCCCGCGCACCCGCAGCCCCAACCACAAGGCCGCGCGCAGCGGCGCCTGGTACCAGTGCGGGTGCCTATCCGCTTGGAAGCGGTAAGCCGAATCGTGGTGGGCGCGCAGCATCGCGCCGCGATGCGCTTTCGTCGAGTGGCCTTTGGCGTGGGTAATCACCGCCGTCGGGCACAGGATGTTGCGCCAGCCGGCGCGAGTGAAGCGGTCCCCTAAGTCCACGTCCTCCAAGTACATGAAGTAGCGCTCATCAAAGCCACCAATCTGCTCGAAGGCCTCCCACCGCACCAGAAGGCAGGAACCAGACAGCCAACCTGCCGGGCGCTCGCTGTCCATATCGGCGTCATCGCGATAGGCGCGCGACCACGGATTGGACGGCCAAATAGTTCCGAACAGCGCGTGGCCGATACCCGTGAGCAGCGTCGGTACGGCGCGCGCCGAGGGGTAGTTGCTGCCATCCGGCTCCACGATGCGCGGGCCCACCGCCGCGGCATCCGGGTGGCGGCGCGCGCACGCAATCAGCTCATCGAGGGAACCCTCGCTGAAGGTCACATCCGGGTTGGCAATGAGGAAGAACTCTTCATCGACGCCGTGCGCACGAGCGAAGCGCGCGCCCGCGTTCATTCCTGCGCCGTAGCCGATGTTTCCTCCAGTATCGAGGAATTCCACGTCCGCGTGCTCCCGCGCGGCGGCTTCCGGCACCCCATCGGTTGAGCCATTGTCGGCGAGAACGGTGAGGGCAGGAAGGGACGTCGCCAAGCGCAGCGACTCCAAGAAGTCGCTGAGGTAGCGGCCAGGCGAAAAGGTCACCGTGACCACGGCCAGGGGTTTCTGTATATTCTTCACGATGTTCTTGAGAGTACCCAACGCCGGCGTGCGCACGCGCCCGCGACACTGCTTCACGGTTTTGCAGCGTGCTCACTTAAACTAGTCCCGTGACTTCCCCGAATTCCCCGCGCGCCGCCCGCCACATTCAGGCCGCGCCCTCGCAGTCCGCGCCCACCGCCCAACGAGGTTCGACGCCGCTCAAGGCCGTCGTCGCTTTCCTGTCCGCCGTGGTCCTCGTGCTCTCCGGCGTGGGTTACTTCACCGTGGGCAAGCTGGGAAATGACATCTCCTCCGCCTCCAATCTGGCACTCGGCAATCAGGGCGGTTTTAAGGACAACGGCATCGACGGCGCGGTCGATATCTTGCTCGTGGGCAAGGACTCGCGCACCGATGCCAAGGGGAATCCGCTTTCCGAGCAGGAGCTGGCGGACCTGCATGCCGGTGTGGATGAGGGCGAGGAAAACACCGACACCATCATGGTGATCCGCATCCCCAACGATGGCTCGCGAGCTACTGCAGTATCCATCCCGCGCGACACCTACGTCCACGACGAGGACTTCGGAAACACCAAAATCAACGCCATCTTTGCCCTGCACAAAGCAGACAAGATGGAACAGCTGCAACAGGAAAACGCGGAAGCCGAAGCAGCTGGTGAGAAGCCGCCCCACACCGAAAAGGAAATGGAGAAGGAGAGCACCGAGGCCGGCCGCGCTGGTCTCATTTCGATGGTGCACAAGCTCACTGATGTCAACGTCGACCACTACGCTGAGGTGGGTCTCTTGGGCTTCGTGCTGCTTACCGACGCCGTCGGGGGCGTCGACGTCTGCCTCAACGACGCCGTCGATGATCCGATGTCGGGCGCTAAATTCCCGGCTGGGCGCCAAACCTTGCAGGGCTCCGAGGGTCTGTCCTTCGTGCGCCAGCGCTATGAGCTACCGCGCGGTGACCTTGACCGCATCGTGCGCCAGCAGGCCTACATGGCATCGCTGACGTCAAAGGTGCTGGATTCGGGCACGTTGACCTCTCCGGGCAAGCTCAACAAGATTGCTGATGCCGTGGAGCGCTCCGTAGTCATCGATGACGGTTGGGACATCATGGGCTTTGTGACCCAGCTGGCCGGGCTAGCCGGCGGCAACGTGACGTTTACAACGATCCCGGTGACCTCCATTACCGGCGTGGGTGACTACGGCGAATCGGTGGTGACCATCGATACCGCGGAGGTACATCGCTTCATGGATGATTTGGCCAAGTCCCAGGAGAAGGCTGAGGAAGAAAAGAAGTCTGAGGATGCCCCAGCCGATCAGGAAGGTGAAGACGGCGAAAAGCCCGTGGCCGAGGACCTCAACCTCCACGTCCTCAACGCCGGCACCGTCGACGGCATGGCCGGTGGAATCGGCGCCTGGTTGAAGAACGTGGGCTACACCGTTGAGCGCACCGCCAACGCGCAGTCGGGTCTATACACCGAATCGCAGATTGTTGCCGCAGATGCCAACGACGAGCGCGCTCTAGCCCTAGCCGAGCAGCTCGGTGGCCTGCCGGTCACGGCCAACGAGGAGCTCGAGCCGGACACCTTCATCGTGGTGGCTACGGATGACTACTCCGGTCCGAAGGACGACTCCGCGCAGGAAGAAGAGGCTGCTGCGGAGCCCGACCAAGGCGGCGATACTCAGCAGGTAGGTACCCCAGGCGATGACTTCGGTACCGCGGAGGTTTCGCCTGAGATCGACGCGGGCGGCGATGGCCCGCGCTGCGTGAATTAAGAGCGTCGTGGCGGGGCGAGTGCATGCCACCTACGATGGGCGGACATGGAACTCCTACAGCATCTCCTGTCCGCCGATGCCTCTGCTCCCCGGCTCAGTGTTTATAACGAAACTGACGGCACCCGCATGGATTTCTCGGCGCAAACGCTGGAGAACTGGACCTCCAAGATCGCCAACATGCTGCTGGAAGAGCTCGACCTTGAGCCTGGAACCGATTCCCGCATACTCATCGACCTTCCTGTGTCGTGGCAGGCCGCCGTCATCGCTCTCGGCGCACTCGCCGCCGGAATCCCCTTCGACATAACCGACGGTGCGGCTGCCTCGCAGCCGCACGCCGACGATATCACCGTGGTGTTCACCTCTCCGGAGGCCTACCTCAAGGCTGCGGCGGACGCGGGCTCCGGCTCTGCATCGGCCCCACTGGTCGACACGGTTCTGGTCACGCAGGATCCTTTTGGCCGCGGCGTTGTCGAAAGCGGCGGCGAGCTGCCGCTGGGCACCATCGACTTCGGCCCCACCGTGCGCTTCTATGGCGATCACTTCTATGGCACCACTACCCCGCTACCGGAGCTTTTCCCCACCGAGTTGGGCGCTGAGCGCGTGCTTTCACAGGGCTGGACGGACAGCGCCTCCTTCCAGCACGCAGTACTCGAACCACTGGCTGCGGGCGGCTCCGCCGTCATTGTGGCGGGCCTGTGCTCGGCCGACCGCTTGGAGGACATCGCAGACAACGAGAAGGTCACCGTCCGCTCCTAAACCCCGTCATGAGATAGTAGAGCAATGTTCAGCTGGCTGTATATCTTCATCGGCGTGCTCATCCTCGTGGGCACAATCTGCCAGGGAACCATCGGCTTTGGGCTGGGCACTATCGCCACCCCCATCTTGGCGCTCATTAAGCCGGAGCTGGTTCCCACGCTCATCCTCCTGCTGGCATTCGTCATCTCAACGACCACGATGCTCAAAGCACGCTCAGCGGTGTCCTGGGACATCGTGGCCATTTCTTCCATCGCGCGCATCCCCGGCTCGCTCGCGGGTGCGTGGGCGATTGCTTCCCTCTCCCACCGCGGGCTCTCCCTTTTCATCGGCTGCGCCGTCATCTTTGCCATGACCTTGTCCAGCCTCGGCTGGTCTCCCAAGCGCACCACCGCCAACATTGCTGTCGCGGGTGCTGCTTCCGGATTTCTGGGCACGTCGACGTCCATCGGTGGACCGCCCATGGCGCTGGTGCTTAAAGGCTACGACCCAGCCCGCATACGCGGCACGCTGTCGGGCACCTTCATCATCGGTTGCACCATCTCGCTGGCAATCTTGGGCTTGAGCGGGCAGATTACCAATCTGCAGCTCACCGCCGCCGCGGCCTACCTGCCGGTAGCCATCGTGGGCCTCATCGCCGCCGGCTACCTCAACCGTTTCATCAACGCCAAGGTGCTCAACCGCATCGTCCTCGTCGTGGCCATCAGCGCAGCCTTGGCGCTCATTGTTGAGGGGCTGGTTGCTGCCTAACGACCGCGTCCTACTGCCAGGACCACGCTCCACACTGCCCGTTCTGCCAAAGTTATCGCCGCTGATTCAAGATCTGGCAATAACTTCGTCATCTAGGGCAGTTGGGTGGCTGCGGGAAGCCGGGTGGTTCCGGGTAATCGGGCGGCTCAGGCAAGTCGGGCGGTAAATACCCCAAGTGCTCGCTGTATTCCCATGGCTTTGGCTTTGGCGGCAAGACTCCCTCATGCCAGAAGCCGATGAATTTGAAGTAGCGCTTCTCAAAGTCAGGATTCCTAGCATTAGCTATCTGGTCGATGACATAGTCCAGATGATGTGCCACGCAGTGACCTGTATAGCGCAACGTGAGCCACCCAATCAGCGCGCCCTCATTATTCTTCCAGTGGTCCCGCAACCATGACTCTTGCTGGGAATGGAATTTCATCCCGTTGATTTCTACCGCAACCTTGAGCTCTGGGAGCACGATGTCCCAGGTGTAGTGGCCGATTACAACGTTGCACTCGACTTTGAGCCCACGCCTTTTCAATCCCTTGGCCACCTTGACCTCCGCACCGGAATCCGTAAACAATGCGGCTTGCTCCAGCATCCGTTGGCTAGCAACAGGGGTGACATTGAGTGCTTCGCGGTGACTATCCAAGCGAGCACGCCCCGCCTTCGAGGAATAAATGGATTCGAAGACGCGAATCCCCAGCTCAGGACTCACTGTCTTCATGGCGACAAGTGGATTAAGAATCCGGATCCCCGACAAAGTGACAAAACTAGTGACGCTCACCCGCGAGTGCACATAGAAGGTTGATTTCGGCATTCTCTCCACGCTGGCTAGCCTCAGCGGAAAAGTGACAGGCTCGCCAAGGAGCACCTGCGCAGCCGTTGTTCCTGTCGTCTTAAGGAATGGCCGGTGCTCCTGTAACAGCTTCAATAGTTCTAATGGCTCGGGCTTGCCCCAGACATAGAGCCCCTTGGCCAGTCGCGTTACCTCTCCTCGGCGCACGCGAGTTGCAAGCGCACCTTTAGATAGGCCGCACACAATGCCGTGTTTCATATCATTTCCCCCCGGAAAGTTTGGCCTCCACGCTAACATGGCGCGCTACCGCGCGCCGAGCAACTGCCATTGCTGCCAAAGTTATCGCTTCTGATTCAAGATCGGGCCAGAAGTTTGGCAACTGGGGCAGTTATCCACTGCGAAACGAAGCGCCCAGCACTAAGAAAACCGCCTTAGCGAAGCGACCCCGCAATAAAACTACGGAAGCGCTCAGCAATCTGCGCAATTTCCTGCCCCGCGAAGTGCCCCGGGGACCACGCCGCCACCAGCGGCACACCGCCCAGAGTCCGTTCACCATCGACCACGTCGAAACCCACCAGCCGCGCCGGCTGCAGTTCTGTCATCAAGGCCACGGCTCGGCCCGAGCGGGCCAAGGCGCTCAAGGTTGCGGTGTCATCGCACTCGACATGCGAGCCCAAGGCACAGCCAGCCGTGCCCACGAAGGAATCCACCACCCCACGGGACACGCTGCGCCGCGAAGGCAGAGCCATCTTTTCTTGCAATAACCTTTTAACCTCCACGCTGGTCGAACCCGCGCACTCCAGCGCCAATGGGTGCGTCGGCAGCACCCAGGCGCGCACCGGAATCGTGCCCAACGCCAATGAGGCCACGTCATTGCCCGGCGGGATGGTGGCAATCACCACGTCGGCGGAGCCTTCCAGCGCGTCGAAGACGTCGTAGTGCGTAACCGGGGTCGTGGTGAGCAGTGGGATAGTCGAGCCAGCGGCCTCGATAAAGGGCGCAAGCAGAGTCGAAATCGTCGTCGGCGTAGCAGCCACGCGCAGCGCCGGGATACTGCCCGCGCGGAGTGCCTCCACCGCCTGCCCGGCGCGCGCGGATTCGGCGAGGAGGCGGCGGCACGTCGGAATGAGAGCGTGTGCCGCGTCGCTGAGCGCCAGTGCGGAACCGGCCCGCACGAAAAGCTCCAGGTCCAGCTCCTTTTCAAAGCGCCGCAGCTGCCGGCTCAGCGCCGGCTGGGTAATGCCCAGGCGCTCCGCGGCGGCAGTCACCGTGCCAGCTTCGGCAACCGCAAGGAAATATTTGGCCTTCACCATGTCCATTCCCTTACTTCTACCACTACCAATGCCTTGAGGGTATGGCTTTCCAGCTTTTTCGACATTAGACAACATGGCATCACCAAAGAATAATGAGACCACTACCACAACAACCCCAGGGAGGTTTCCATGTCACACGTCGGCGCCGCCATTGCCGAATCCCTCGCCGCGCACAACGTCACCCGCGCATTCCTCGTGCCCGGCGAAAGCTTCCTGCCCGTGCTCGACGGCCTCTACGATTCCCCCGTGAAGGCCATCGTCTGCCGCCACGAAGGCGGTGCCACCTACATGGCTGAAGCCCACGGCAAAGCCACCGGACAGCCCGGCGTCGCCATGGTCACCCGCGGCCCCGGCGCGGCCAACGCCTACGTGGGTATCCATACCGCCTGGCAGGATGCCACCCCGCTCGTCCTCTTCGTGGGCCTTATCCCCATCTCGGATCGTGACCGCGAGTCCTTCCAGGAATTCGATCCCAAGGCCTGGTTCGGCACCCAGGCCAAGCAGGTCTTCGTCCTCGATGATCCGTCGCGTGCCTCCCGCGTCGTGGCCGAAGCCTTCTTCCAAGCCCAGCAGGGCCGCCCCGGCCCCGTCATCGTGGGCCTGCCGGAGGATATTCTCCACCAGGAGTTCACCGGCAGCATCCACCCACCCATCCCGGTGTCGGAAGGCGCGCTTTCCGACGAGCACCTGGACCTCCTCTCCCGCGAACTAAGCCGCGCAGAGCGCCCACTCATTTTCGCCGGCGGCCCGCGCTGGACCCCGGAAGCCGCAGAGACGATCACCCGCTTCGCCGAAGAGCACCGCATCCCCATCATTCAAGACTTCCGCGCCGCTGACCGCGTGCCTTTCGACTCCCCCGCCAACGCCGGCTGGCTCGGCTATGGGCGCGACCCACGCGCGGCGCAACTTTTGGAAGCAGCCTCCCTCGTCATCGAAATCGGTGCCGTTCTCGGTGATGTTCCTACCGACGGTTACACCTTGCGCCAATCACCGCAGGCACGCAACATCGCCATCAACCCCGATACCAGCCTGCGCGGCCACTCGGTGGCGCTGGTAGAGCACATCGTGGCGAGCCCCGTGGCCTTCGCTCACACCCTGGACCGCCTGAGCGTCGAGGGCAAGGACACACGCGGCGAGTGGTTTGATACCGCGCACGCGAACCACCTCGACTTCGCCACCCTCCCCGAGCCCGCGGACTATCGTCCCGGTAAAGAAGGCACCGCCCACATGGAGGCCGTCTTCGCAGCACTCCACGACCAGCTGCCCAAGGACTCGATCTACACCTTCGGCGCCGGCAACCACTGCATCTGGGCCCAGCAGTTCCTGCGCTCGCAGGTCTACCCCTCCCAGTTCAGCGTGCGCAACGGGTCGATGGGCTATTCCATCCCGGCCGCAGTAGCCACCAAGCTGCAGTTCCCGGAGCGCACCGTTGTCACCGTTGCCGGGGACGGCGAATACCTCATGAACGGTCAGGAGCTGGCTACCGCGCTGCAGTACGGTGCGCCTTTTCTCATCATCGTCATGTCCAACGGCGAGTTCGGAACCATCCGCGATCACCAGAAGAAGCACTTCCCCGACCGCGTTTCCGGCACGCAGCTTGTAAACCCGGATTTCGCGGCGGTTGCCCGCGGCTTCGGTGCCCACGGCGAGCTCATCACTGATGACGCCCAGGTACCGGAGGCCGTGGCCCGCGCCCTGCGCGCCATCGCCGAGGACGGCGTACCAGCGCTTCTCAACGTCATCACCGACCAGGCACATTCCCTGCCTATCCCACCCTCCGCTGTTGTGCACACCAGCGAAACGTCCACCAGCTAAAGGAGGCTCACCATGAGCACGACACATACTCCTCCAACTTCGAACGCCGTACCCGCTAGCCAGCTGAAGGAAGGCGAGCACATTGTGGGCGATGGGGTCGTCGCCAAGCAGCGCCCCGCTGCCTCCACTGCATCGTGGATCATTACGCTCTTCGGCACCGCCGTGGGTGCTGGCATCCTCTTCCTACCGCTGAATGCCGGCGGTTTCGGGTTCTGGCCGCTGGTCTTCGCCACGGTCTTCATTTTCCCGCTGGTGTACTTTTCACACCGCACCTACGCGCGGATTGTTGCGGGCGCGCCCAAAGAGGACCACGGCAAGGACATCCTCGAGTTGGTCTCCCAGTATCTGGGCAAAGGCCAAGGAATCGTCTTCGCGGTGCTGTACTGGATCACGGTCTTTTCCACCGTCCTCATCTACGGTGTCTCCATCACCAACGCGGTGGATAGCTTCATTGTCAACCAGCTGGGTGGCCCGTCGCTCGACCGGTGGCTGCTGGCCATGCTCTGCGTGGGCGTGATGACCGGCGCCTTCGCCATCGGCCGCAAGCCGATGATCTGGCTGGCCCAGGTGCTGGTCTACCCGCTGATTATCGCCCTGGCCGTCACCTCCATCTACCTCATCCCACGCTGGGACCTCCAGAGCTTCATCCATTTCGATGACGGCTCGAATGGCTACGGCGGCATCATCAAGGGCATCTTCCTCATCCTGCCGGTGCTGGTCTTCTCCTTCTCCCACATGGCGGCGCTGTCGCAGTTCGCCATCGACATGCAGCCGCAGTACGGCGAGAAGACCGAGAAGCGCGTTTCCCGCACGGAGTTCTACACCGCTATCCTGCTCGTCGTCTTCACTATGTTCTTCGTGTGGTCCTGCGTCCTCGCACTCGGCGCCGACGGCATGAATGAGGCCCTCGAGCAAAACATCCCGGTGCTCTCCTACTTCGCCAACGTCACTGGCACTCCGTTCATGGCTTACATGGCCCCCATCGTGGTCATCTGCGCCATCGTCTCCTCCTACTTCGGCCACATGCTCGGTACCGAAGAAGGCACGGAGTACCTGTTGAAGAACGCTGCGCCGAAGCTGGCGGAGAAGGTCTCGCACCGCACGCTGCTCAACATCATTTATCTCATCGCCTTCGTGTGCACCACGCTCGTGGCGATCTTTAACCCCTCCATCATTTCCATGATTTCGGTTGTCTCCGGTGTCTTCGTGGCGTTCATCGTCTACCTGGTTCCGGTGTATATGTTCAAGAAACTGGACGTGTACAAGAAATTCCGCAATGACCCGTGGAACTACTTCGTCTTCGGCATGGGCCTGCTGATTATGGCCGTGACCATCTGGGACATGATTTAGAAAGGACGTGATTATGCTTCGTAGTGATCTCTCAAGCTTCCCCGAGTACAAGGTAGGCAAGGATTTCCCCAATGCCTTGAAACTCTCCTCCAATGAGGTCCCCTTCCCGCCTGCCGAGGACATCATTGCCGCGGTTGCCGACGCCGCCCGCACCACCAACCGCTACCAGCAGCCCGGCAGCCTGGAACTCACCAATGCCTTGTGCAATTACCTAGGAGTCCCAGCAGATAATATCTTCGTCTCCGCGGGTTCCACGCCCATCCTGCAGGCCACCATCTTGGCTTCTTGTCAGACCGGCGATGAGGTCATCGTGCCCTGGCGCAGCTTCGAGGCCTACCCCCTCTACGTGCGTATGGCCGGCGCGGAACCGATCCTGGTCCCTCTCACGGAGGATTACCGCGTCGACTTGGAGGCAGTCCTCGCCGCTCTGACGGAGAAGACCAAGCTCATCATCCTGTGCAACCCCAATAACCCGACGGGCACCGTCATCACGCGCGGTGAATTCCGCGCCTTCATGGACCAGGTACCCAAGGACGTCGTCGTGCTGTTGGATGAGGCTTACTGGGAATACAACGACGCACCCGATACCCCGGATTCGGTGGAGGAATACCAGCGCTACCCCAACCTGCTGGGCGTGCGCACCTTCTCCAAGGCCTGGGGTTTGGCCGGCATGCGCGTGGGCTACGCGGTGGCAGGCGAAGAGATCATCAACGCGCTGCGGCTGCTCTCCCTACCGCTGACGGTGACCGCCATGGCAGAAACTGCCGCCGTGGAGGTGCTCAAGCGCCACGACGAGCTTGACGACGCCGTCGAGATCACCAAAGCACAACGCGACCGCGTCTGCGCAGAACTGGGAGCCGAGAAGTCCTATGGCAATTTCGTCTGGCTGCCGCGCCCAGATGCCGAAGAGGTGGAGACGAAAATGCTCGATGAAGGCGTGGTCATCCGCCGCTACCTCGATGAGGGTGTGCGCGTGTCCATCACCGATGAAGCAGAAACCACCCAGTTCTTGGAAGCCTGGCGCCGCGCGGGGATTCAACCTTGGCGGGGCTAGGTGGCCTCCTCCTTTCACCCCCTCAGCCCAAGTGCCCCATAAGCCCATACTGAGACAAATGACATAAAACGCAAGGACCTTGCAATAAGTCACATACAACCCCATAATGGGACGCAACCATACACACTTCAATCATTGGAGGATGAAGCAATGTCCGGATTTCGCGTAGAAAACCCCGCTACCGGTGAGGTTCTCGAGACTTTTGATCACGCTACTGACCAGGAGGTCCTGGCCGCTGTCGACTCCGCGCACGAGGCATTCCTCAGCTGGCGCGAGACCCCGATCGAGGAGCGCGCCAAGGTAGTCACACGCGTTGCCGAGCTCTTCGAAGAGCGCAAGGATGAGCTCGCAGAGATCATCGCTACCGAAATGGGCAAGCCGATCTCCGAGGGCGTCGAGGAGGCTGAGTTCAGCGGCGCTATCTTTAGCTACTACGCCGACAACGGCCCCAAGTTCGCCGCCGACGAGGAAATCCCCGTCGAGATGGACGGCAAGGGCTACATTCAGCGCCGCCCCATCGGCGCTCTGCTGGGCATCATGCCGTGGAACTTCCCCTACTACCAGGTCGCGCGCTTCGCCGCCCCGAATCTGATGCTGGGCAACACCATCGTCTTGAAGCACGCCACCATCTGCCCGCGCTCCGCGCTTGCCATCCAAAAGATCATGGATGATGCCGGTGTTCCCAAGGGCGTCTACACCAACGTCTTCGCTACCCACGAGCAGGCAGAGAAGATCATCGAGCACAAGGAGCTGCGCGGTGTGTCCCTCACCGGCTCCGAGCGCGCTGGTGCTGCGGTGGGCTCTCTGGCTGCGAAGAACCTCAAGAAGGCAGTTCTCGAGCTCGGTGGCTCCGACCCGTACGTCATCCTCGACACCGATGACGTCAAGCAGGCAGCCAAGGACGCGTGGGAGACCCGCATGTACAACACCGGCCAGGCGTGTAACTCCAACAAGCGCCTGATCGTGATGGACGATATCTACGACGAGTTCGTCGCTGAGCTGGTCGAGCTCGCAAAGGCTATGAAGCCTGGTACCCCGCAGGAGGCTTCCGAAACCGTCTACACCCCGTTGTCTTCGCGCAGCGCGGCAGAAAACCTCAAGGATCAGATCGACCGCATCGTGGCCGCCGGCGCCACCCTGCACGTCGGCGGTGAGCTGGCGGATGAGAAGTCTTCCTACTTCAGCCCCGCCGTGCTGACCGATGTCCCGGTTGGCGCTGATGTCTACTACGAAGAACTCTTCGGCCCCGTGGCGACCGTGTTCAAGGTCAGCAGCGACGAAGAGGCTCTCGAGCTGGCCAACGACACCCAGTACGGCCTGGGCGGTTGCGTCTTCTCCAAGGACGTCGAGCGCGCTGAGAAGATTGCCCAGCGCCTGGAGGTCGGCATGTCCAACGTCAACACCTACGCGGCGGAGGGCGCCGAGGTCCCGTTCGGTGGTGTGAAGAACTCCGGCTACGGCCGCGAGCTGGGCCCCTACGGCATGGATGAGTTTGTCAACAAGCGCACCTACTTCGTGGCCAACTAAGGAGATCCCATGACGTCACTAGGAAACTTCGTTCTCGAGGTCCACACCGCGCTTTTCGACGGCCACGATATCTCCGTCCTGGACAAGCACTTCGCCGACAACTTCGTGGAGCACTCTCCCCTCATCGCTAATGATGCAGAAGGTCTCAAGAAGTTTGTCACGGATCTGGGCGAGGGTCTGAAGTACACCAACGCCCGGGTGATTGCCGACGAAGCCAACGGCCTCGTCGCTTTGCATGGTCGCTTCGACGGCATCGAGGATGAGCCGTTCGTTGGTTTCGATATCTACCGCGTCGAGGGCGACAAGATTGTCGAGCACTGGGACAACCTCGTTCCCCTTGCGGAACCGAACGCAAGCGGCCGCACGCAGCTCGATGGCGCTACCGAGATCGGTGATGAGAGCCTCACCGAGCAGAACCGAGAGTTCGTCATCGAGTTCTTCACCCGCTCGCTCATCGGCGCTGATTACTCCGGCTTCATCGACAACACCCGTGATGATCAGTTTGCCCAGCACTCCCCTGATATCGCCGATGGCGCTCAGAACTGTGTCGATTTCCTCACCAAGCTGCAGGAGGATGGCGAAGGTCTAGAGTATGAGCGCATCCACCGCACGGTTGCACAAGGACAGTTCGTTCTGACCCATTCCGAAGGCAGCATCGCTGGTGCGCGCCATTCCTATTGCGAGCTGTGGCGCGTCGAGGACGGCAAGCTCGTCGAAATGTGGGATGCCATTTCTGAGGTCCCGTCCGATGACGAGGCGCTTCATAAGCACGGCATCTTCTAGGCCGTAGCCTCAGTTGCAAACCTAGGCAGCATGCCGAAAGGCTGGGCCGCTCCTTGATATGGGGAGCAGCCCAGCCTTTTCGTGTTTTCGGCATGGTCTAGTTCCAGGGCCGGGCTACAACTGCCCGTTCTGCCAAAACCAACGCTCCTGACTCAGGATCTGGCCCGAACTTTGGCAACTAGGCGAGTTCGTCGCGTCTAAAAGTGCCGCATCTAAAGCCGGCCCTAAGCCCAGCCTGCCGGCACCAACCCGAGGATGGAAATGATCGAGTAGATGAAGGCCAAGACATAAACCACGATGATGGTGCCCTGAATTACCGGGTGTGCGAGTCCGCCCACGTTCCAACCCGGGTCGCGGTCGCCCTTCTTACGGGAGGCGTGCAGCAGCATCACCGGGATGACGGACATGATGGCGCCTGCGAAGCCACCGGCATAGGACAATGCCGCAACGAAACCGCCGAGGCCAGCAATGGAAATCACCAATGGCGGAACAACCGTCAGCGCCACTGCCACGATGCGCTGTCCCTTCACGCCTTCCCAGTGGAAGATGTCGAGGACGTTGCGCATGGTGGTAAAACCAATCGCCAAGAACGACGTCAGCATGGCCGCCAGCGCAAAGATATTGGCCAAGTAGTAGGCCACCGGCCCCAGTGCCTCACCCCAGGCAATGGTCACCACCTCGGTGACCTCCATGCCAAGCAGACCAAGGGCGGCAAAAGGAACCAACGCCAAGGTAAAGCCCGTCACCACCATGCCGAGCACAATTGCCTGCGCGGTCTGCTGTGGCTTGGCTGGGGCCATGCCCTGCACCAGTTCCGGAACCACGTACTGCGCTAGGAAGGAGAAAACCGCGAGGTTCAGAATCGGGACGATGAAGAAGGGATGAAGAACCAGCAGGTTCTCAGCCTTGATACCCGGTCCCAGGATTGTCCATCCACACAGCACCGCGATAATGATCGCCATACCGGCAGTGATGGCTCCCTCAGCTGCACCCGTGGTGTGCAGGCCGCGGTACATCACCCACGAACCGAAGCCGAAGAAGATCAACGTGCCAAGAAGCGGCGGCAACCCGAAGATGTTGTTGATCAAGTCACCCGAACCAGCGGCATAGGCAATGAGCGCGCCGATACCGTTGACGATGATGGCCACGAAAACCAACCAGCGGCCCCACTGCCCCAGGTAATGCTCCGCCAATCCGGAAACCTGCAGCGGCGCCTTGGTGCGCATGGCTGTCTCCGCCACGTACAGCATGGAAATGGTCGTGAGGGTACCTGCTATCAGCAGAGCAATAACGAGTGCGAGGAACCCTCCGTTGCGGGCGGCATAAGGAATAGAGAGGACTCCAGCACCGATGTTGGTGCCGAAGATAAGGGCGATGCCCTGCACGAAGGACAGCGCGGGTTTGAACTCCGCCGTGGACTCATCCTTCTGCGACACAGAAATGTTGTTGGACAAAAACTTCTCCGATAACTAAGGACTAATAAAACAGGAGCTCACCCGGAAAGAACCGGGTGAGCGAAAGAGTGAGCTACTTGTACTCGTTGAACTGCTTGACGACGACCTGCAGCGCCTCACGCCACAAGTCTTCCGGGATGGCCAGGGAGGGCAGGAAGCGGATGACGTTGTGGTCGAGGCCGCAGGTGAGGATGAGCACGCCCTCAGCCTTGGCGGCGTTGGCAATCTTGTGCACCAGCTCGGAATCCGGTTCACCCTCAGCGGTGACGAATTCGAGGGCGAGCATGGCGCCGCGGCCGCGGAACTCTGCTACGCGCTCATCGCCCAGGATGGGCTCCAGCTCCTCGCGGGCAATCTTCTCCAGGTTCTGGGCACGTGCACCGAAGTCCTTCTCCTCGAACTCCTTGAAGGTTGCCAGCGCAGCAGCACAAGCCACCGGGTTACCCGTGTAGGTACCGCCCAGGCCGCCCGGCTGCGGAGCATCCATGATCTCCGCACGGCCGGTCACTGCGGACAGCGGCATGCCGGAGGCAATGCCCTTCGCAATGGTCACCATGTCCGGAACGATTCCCTCATGGTCGGAGGCGAACCAGGTGCCGGTGCGCATCATGCCTGCCTGGATCTCGTCGACGATGAAGACCACGTCGTTGTCGTTGCACCACTTCTGGATTGCTGTGAGGTAGCCCTCGGCAGGGACGACGAAACCGCCCTCGCCCTGGATCGGCTCAGCGACAACGCAGGCCAGGTTGGCTGCGCCGACTTCCTGCTCAATCATGGTGATGGTCTTCTTGGCAGCCTCGGCGCCGCTCAGGCCGTCACGCAGCGGGTAGGACATCGGGGCGCGGTAGATCTCCGGCGCGAAGGGACCGAAGCCATTCTTGTAGGGCGACTGCTTGGCGGTCATCGCCATGGTCAGGTTGGTGCGTCCATGGAAGGCGCGGTCCATGACGACAACGCCGCGCTTGCCGGTGTAGTTGCGGGCAATCTTCACGGCATTCTCAACAGCCTCCGCGCCGGAGTTGAACAGCGCAGTCTTTTTCGGGTGATCACCCGGGGTGACCTCGTTGAGTTTTTCTGCCACGGCCACGTAGGACTCGTACGGGGAAATGGTGAAGGAGGTGTGGGTGAAGTGTGCAACAGCTTCCTGCACCGCGGCCACGACGGCCGGGTTAGAAGCACCAGCGGAGGTCACGGCGATGCCGGAGGCAAGGTCGATGAAGCGGTTGCCGTCGGCATCGGCAAGAATGCCGCCATCCGCGTCCACCACGTAGCCCGGAAGCGAGGGCGCCATGCCCGCGGGGAGGGCATTCTTGCGACGCTCATCCAGGGCGGCGCTCTTCGGACCCGGGACCTGCTGGCCCAGGTGGCGGGACTGCTCAATGTGGTACTGAAGTTCCTGCATGGTCTTCCTTTTGTGTTGGGATGAATAGGATGCCACTTAGTGTGGCCCCTACCACCCTTGCGACACTATCGACAGGGTGTATAAATTTTGAGCCCACAACTGTGTAGCCTGTCCACCATGAGTGAGATTTCCTTCCGCTGGCTCACCAACCAGCACTCGCTGAACCTGCGCCCGCTCGTTGAGGGCAAACCCGGGTTCAGCACCATCCATGCTTCAGAGCTCGCGGACCCCACCGAGTTCACTTCCCCCGGCGCGCTCATGCTCACTCTGGGGCTCGTTTTCCGCGACGACCCGGAAGGCTTCGAGCACTATGCCGCTGCTCTCGCCGCAGCCGGGGTACACGGCATTGGTTTCGGTACCGGACTCGCCTTCGCCGAGGTACCACCCGTACTGACCCGTGCTTGTTCCCAGCACCACCTCACCCTTTTTGAGATTCCGCGCGCCACCCGCTTCGTGTCCATCACTACTGCGGTAGCCCAGGAACAGGCCCGCCTCGAAAACAATGCGCACTTCACCTTCCACCGCCAACAAGAGCGCCTCAATCACGCAGCTGTGTCGGGCATCCAAGCGCTCATCGATGAGGCGAGCAATCAACTCAGCGCCGCTGTAGCGGTAGCTAGTTCCTCCGGAGCGGTGCTCAGCCAGAGAGATGCGGAGCAGCTCAGCGCAGCCAGCGCCGCGGTGGAGGCCGCGGAGCAGACGGGGCGGGGCACGGGGACGTCGACAAGCACAGGTGCCACCATCACCAGCACCTTCGGCTCCGCGGGCCGGCGTTGGGCCGTCGCCGCCAGGCGCACGGAGAAGTTCGATTCTTATTCGCGCGCGCTCATCCGGCATCTTTCGGGTCTAGCCAGCCTGCTGCTTGATCACCCCGATGGCAATAACCACGCTATTCTCGGGGCGCTAGCGCTTGATGCCCAGCTCGCCGGCGTTGACTCCCCCGCCCTGCACGCGGCCTTTCACTTGATTGATAGCCACGATCTCGTGGATGTTCTCTATGTCACGGCTTCGACCCCGTCGCGCCTCGCGCGCACAGTGAGTGAGATCGGCAAGACCGAGCCGCACAGCTTCGTCCGCCCGGAACAGGATTCTGCACTTCTCATGCTTCCTCCGGGAACCGCAACCTCACACCTGTTCAAGAAACAGTCGCGCTACCTTCGCGTCTCCGCCCTTCGGGGTGTTGCGTGGCAGGAGCTGAACCCAGCACTGCTGTCTTCTCTTCAAAGCCATGCGCGCAGCCTGCCCCTTGGCACCGTAGCAGCCTTTGATTCTGCTGCGCCTACCTGGCTGGCGGAACCCGGCGTCTCGGAGGCCCTCGGCGCCCGGCGCGCGGCCACGGTCAGCCGCTTGGCCGCCCACGACGTGCAGCGCAACACCGAGCTGCTCGCTACCTTGCGCGCCTTCCTCGTGGGCAACGCCAACTTGGCCACCGCTGCGGCGGAGCTGGGCGTTCACCGCCACACGGTGCGCGCCCGGCTAGACAAGGTAGAAAACCTCTGCGGGGTGGACCTGAGCAATCCCGTCACCCGTGCGGAACTCCTCTTACTCAGCATCGACTCTTAGGGCTTCAGTCCGTAACACTCACTCCGAGAATCAGTAGCTCCGCCGCCACGAGCGGGTCCTTGAGGTCCACCTCGAGGAGATCCTCCAAGTCCGCGATGCGCTTGCGCACGGTGTGCCGGTGTGATTGAAGCTCCTCAGCGGTTCGGCTCACGTGCCCGCCCGCACGCAGGTAGACCTCCAGGGTTTCCGCCAACTCGGTGCCGTGCTCCGCGTCGTGAGCGCGCACCTTGCCCCAGGTTTCTTCGGCCCGGTTGTGCACCGCGCCCTTGACCCTGGGATCCCTAGTCCAGCTCAACGTCCGCGATTCTGGCCCCGCCAACATCCCGGGCTGAAGCCCGAAAGCGAAGGACTCTAGTTCGCGGACAATGCCCACGCCCAGCTCGGCCCACGGCATGGGCTGGCCCACGACGATGCGCTTGCTACCGCGGATATCGCGCAACAAGTCCTGCAGGTTCTTCATTGTGCGGCTTCCTCTGAAAAGCAGGAGGCTAGAGGATTTATCCAGCGTGTATTCGAAAAGCAAGCGCCCGTGATCCTGCAGGCGGGCGTCCAAGGCGTGGAGGAAGCGCTGGTGGGCGCGCTCGCCCTCCGATTTCACCAAGACCGGACGCACGCGGCCCTGCGCATCACCCACGAGCCGGAAGATGCGGCGCATGGGATCCTCCGGCTGGTCCATACCCAACTGAATGGCCATCGCCATGGAGTTGAGTTCGTTTTGGGTGCGCCGTAATTCCTGCGGGCGCTTCACGGTAAGCTCCGCCAGGCCGGCGGCCTGCTTGAGCAGCGCGCGCTCGTTCACACCGAAACTCTCACGCGCCACCGCCAGCAGCCCGAAGGAGCGCGCACCGTGATCGGCCAAGCGCTGGGCCAAGACATTCCACCCGCCCACGCGGCGCGCGGCATAGAAATTCTGGGCGCGGGTATCCGTGATTACCGGGCCCCACTCCACCGGCGGGAGCCCGGGGTGGCTCGACTGCGCGAAAACCCGCCCATCCTTATCCACTAGGCAGGTATGCGCGCCCAGCAGGCGGCTGGTTTTATCCACGAGGGCGTCGAGGCCGGACACGGCGGCGTCGTTGAGCGCGCCCTGCTGAGCAATGAAGAGCTCCAAGCCTTCCTCCCGCTGGCGCTGCAACTCGTCGTGCAAACGCGCGAGCACCGAGACGAAAGGCACGCGCCGCGCCACCGTGAAGAGTGAAATATCGCAGCCCCGGGCGGCCTCCACCATGCCGGGTGGGACCTCAGCGAAGGCTAAACCAACGCCGAAGCCCACCCCCGTCACTCCCCCCTCTGCCACCCTGCGAACGTACTCCACTAGCTGATCGGGTTGCCCCTCAAAGGCCATACCAGTGAGCAGGATGACGGCCCCCGAGCCCACAAACTCGCGGGGATCGCGCAGTTCACAGGGGTGCATAACGGAAAACGGCCGCCCACAATCGTGCAGCACGTCAATCCCCAGATCGGGTTGGCTAGCCAACCATCTGAGAGAAACGTTTCCCTCTTCCAGCCCGGCAGCTACCCCCTTATCCAATGTGGACAATTTCTAACCATTCTTTCACCAGATTGTCTATGGCCCTTCTGAAGTCTAGCCGCCAGAATGACCCACGTCATAAAAAATTCCGAGTATTAAGGAGCAGACAGCATGCAGGATCTCAAGCACCGCCTCCCCCAGGAGCGGAATGTCTCCACCGCAATCCCTGGCCCCCACAGCCAGGAGCTGAATGCCACCCGTGAAGCAGACGTCGCCGCTGGCGTCATCCCGGGCTACCCCTCCTACATCACCGACGGTGACGGTGGCGTGCTTGTCGACGTCGACGGCAACACCATCGTCGACTTCGCATCCGGCATCGCCGTGACCTCCGTCGGCGCTTCCAACCAGCGCGTTGCCAAGGCCGTCGCCGAGGCCGCCAGCCACCTCACCCACACCTGCTTCCTCAACGCTCCGTACCAGGGCTTCATTGATGTCTGCAAGAAGCTCAACGAGCTGACCCCGGGCACCCACGAGAAGAAGACCTGCCTCTTCTCCACCGGTGCTGAGGCAGTGGAGAACGCCATCAAAATCGCTCGCCGCTACACCGGCAAGAACCGCGTCGTGGTCTTCGACGGCGCCTTCCACGGCCGCACCAACCTCACCATGACCATGACCGCCAAGAACAAGCCCTACAAGCAGGGCTTTGGCACCCTGGCCGCTGATATCTACCGCGCGCCGATGTCCTACCCGCTGCGCGACGGCCTCGACGGCAAGCAGGCTGCAGCGCGCACCCTGCGCTACATCGAGCAGTACGTCGGCACCGAGGAGCTGGCTGCCGTCATCATCGAGCCGGTGCAGGGCGAGGGCGGCTTCGTCGAGCCGGCCAAGGGCTTCCTCCCGGCACTGCAGGAATGGTGCACCGACAACGGCGTCGTCTTCATCGCCGATGAGATCCAGGCCGGCATCTGCCGCACTGGTTCCTGGTTCGCCTGCGATGACGAGGGCATCATCCCGGACCTCATCACCACCGCCAAGGGCGTGGGCGGCGGCATGCCACTGTCCGCTGTGACCGGCCGCGCCGAGATCATGGATGCCCCGGACCCGGGTTCCCTGGGCGGCACCTACGCCGGTAACCCGGTGGCCTGTGCTGCTTCCCTGGCAGCCTTCGAGGAGATGGAGGAGCTGGACCTGGCTTCCCGCGCCCGCGAGATCGAGGCCATCATCCGCGAGGAGCTGGAGCCGCTGCTTGAGCTCACCACCGTCGCCGAGGTCCGCGGCCGCGGCGCCATGATCGCCATCGAGCTGGTCGACGACAACAACCAGCCGAACGCTGACCTCACCGCCAAGGTGGCCAAGACCTGCCGCGAGCAGGGCGTGCTCATCCTCACCTGCGGCCTCGACGGCAACGTCATCCGCCTCCTGCCGCCGCTGGTCATCAACGAGTCCACCCTGCGCGACGGCCTCCAGGTCCTGGCCGAAGCCATCCGCGCAAACTAATCCGAACCACCACCGTCTTAAAGGAGACACATCACCATGAAGATCTACGATTGCATCATCCTCGGCACCGGCTACGGCGGACTGGGCATGGGTGCCCAGCTGGTCCGCGACGAGCAGAAGGACTTCCTCATCCTCGAGGCTGCCGATGAGGTCGGCGGCGTCTGGCGCGACAACACCTACCCGGGTGCTGCCTGCGATACTCAGGCTCTGATCTACTGCTACTCCTACTTCCTCAACCTCGGCGTCTCCCGCATGTTCGCCGGTCAAGACGAGATGCAGGGCTACCTCAAGGCTCTCGCCGAGGAGTTCAACCTCTACGATCACATCAAGTTCAACCACCGCATCACCAACGCCGAGTGGAAGGAAGACCTCAAGGCGTGGGAGATCGAGGCTAACGGCGAGACCTACTACGGCCGCGTCTTCGTTGGCGCGTGGGGCCAGCTCTCCAAGCCGAAGATCCCGAACTTCCCGAACCGCGAGGCTTTCCAGGGCGTGCAGTTCCACTCCGCTGAGTGGAACCACGACGTTGACCTAGCCGGCAAGAAGGTTGCTGTCATCGGCAACGCTGCTTCTGCAGTTCAGCTGGTTCCGGAGGTCGCCGAGGTCGCGGAGAAGCTCTCCGTGTTCCAGCGCTCCGCTAACTACATCCTGCCGCGCAACCAGGTCATCTTCACCGAGGAAGAGCTCAAGGAGTTCAAGGAAAACCCGGATTCCTACCGCGCTATCCGCCAGGAGATCCACGAGGTTCGCGAGGAAGGCTTCGACCGCACCCGCAAGGGCACCGATTCCGCTGCCGAGGGTGTCGAGCAGGCCATGGAGCATCTGCGCTCCCAGGTCAACGACCCGGAGCTGGTGGAGAAGCTCACCCCGAACTTCGCCTTCGGCTGCAAGCGCATCCTGCGCTCCGATAACTTCTACCCCACCTTCAACCGTGACAACGTAGAGCTCATCACCGCTGGCATCGAGAAGTTCACCGAGACCGGCATCCGCACCGACGACGGTGCCGAGCACGACTTCGACGTCGTCATCTACGCCACCGGCTTCTACTCCCAGGAGTTCCAGGGTGATCTGCCGATTGCTGGCCGCGACGGCATCGACCTGCGCGAGCGCTGGGGCAACTCCCCGGAGGCGTACCTGGGCATGACCGTGGACGGCTTCCCGAACTTCTTCATGCTCTACGGCCCGAACACCAACCTCAACCACCACTCCGTGGTGGCCATGCTCGAGGCACAGGACCGCTACATCTCCCAGGCCGTTGCGTACCTGCGCGAGAACCCGGAGGCAGCCCTGGATGTGAAGAAGAACGTCATCGACGAGTTCAACACCCGCATCCAGAAGGAACTCGAGGAATCTGCGTTCTCCGCTGACTGCTCCTCCTGGTACAAGAACGAAGAAGGCCGCGTCATCAACAACTGGTCCGGCAACGTTGCTGAGTACTACGAGCTGACCGACAAGCTCGAGCTCAATGACTACGAGCTGGTCTAGGAGGTAGTTCACAATGCACACTCTGCACGACGAATTTTCCGGGCGTCCCGTCACTGAGGATGCGTGGAAGGCGCTGAAACCTTTCCGCGATGGTGGGGCGAAGTCCTTCCATAACTTCCCCATCCCGCAGGTGCGTGAGAACTACGTAGCCTCGGCCCACGCCAACCCGCTCCACGAGGAGAAGGAACCCGCGACCACGGATTTCCAGGTCGAGGACTTCCAGGTTCGCCTCTACGACCCCCGCCCGGAGGCGGAGCGCGGCCAGGAGACCCCAGCGGTGCTCTACATGCACGGCGGCGGCTGGCTCATGGGCAACCTAGAGACCCACCACTCCTCGGTACGCCGTATCGCGGTGCTGACTGGTCTCCCGGTCGTTGCGGTGGACTATCGCCTTGCCCCGGAGCACACCTACCCGGCTGCTATCGACGATTGCCGCGCTGCCTACCGCTGGTTGTCCGACTCCTCGGCTGAGCATGGCCTGACCGTGACCTCCATCGCGGTGGCTGGCGACTCGGCCGGTGGCCAGCTCGCCGCCGTGATGGCGAACGAGTTCGTGGGTGAGGAGGGCGTCGCCAAGCTCAGCTCCCAGATCCTGCTCTACCCGATCACGGATTGCTCCCGCGAGCGAACCGAGAACGGTGCCTCCTACAAGCGCCTGGAAGAGGGCTTCCCGCTGGCCTCTGACACCATGCGCTGGTTCATCGATACCTTCGTTACGGAGGAATCGCAGCGCACGGCGAAGGATCTCTCCCCGCTGCTGCACGAGCTGCCGGAGGGCCTGCCCCCGTCACTCGTTATCACGGTGGATAACGATCCGCTGGCGGACGAGGGCATCGAGTATGCCGGGAAGCTGGCCAAGGCAGGCGTCGACGTCACGCACAAGCACCTTCTGGGCTACCACCACGGGCTGTTTACCTCTGCTGCGGTCATTGACCGCGGCGAGGAGGAGCTCGCTGGTATCGCCGAGTTCATCAAGGCGGCAGCGAACTAAAAGCTTCCGCTCCATCACGCACGGGGCAGGCACCTTTCCCAGGCCGCCTGCCCCGTTTGCATAAGTAAATATTTCTGTCCACCTAAAGTTAGGTTCACCATGCTTAAACGCTCATTCGGCATCGCGATGGCATTCATCGGCGTGCTCGCGGGTGCCTCTTTCGCTTCGGGCCGCGAGGCCCTCCAGTATTTCGTTGCTTTCGGCAACATGGGCGTCGTCGGCGCCATCGTAACGGCACTGGCCATGACCATCTCCGGCATCACCATTCTCCAATTAGGTTCTTATCACCGCGCCAAAGAGCACACCTCCGTGTTCAACGCGGTGTCCACCCCCATTGTGTCGAAGATCCTCGATATCGCCACGCTGACCTGTCTGTTCTGCATCGGCTTCGCCATGTTTGCCGGTGCCGGCGCCAACCTCAACCAGCAATGGGGCTGGCCAGTGTGGATCGGCGCCGTCCTCATGCTCGTCCTCACCCTGCTGACTGGTCTGCTCGACGTGGACAAGGTGACCATCGCCATTGGCGCCATTACCCCGTTCATCATCGTCTTGCTGACCATCGGCACGGTCTACACCGTGCTCACCTCCAACCCAGATTGGTCACACCTCAATGAGCAGGCGCAGCAGCTTCCTACGACGCTGCCCAACTGGTGGGTTTCCGCCATCAATAACCTGGGACTGAACGTCATCGTGGTGGTCTCCATGATGATCGTCATCGGCGGCAACTTCCTCGACGCCAAGGAGGTGGGCTACGGCGGCATTCTCGGCGGCGCATGCTTCCTCTTCCTGCTGGCGGTCCTGGTCGGCGGTCTCTACGTCTCCGTAGGCCCGATCACCGAGGCCGAGATGCCAACGCTGGCCATGATTGAGCAGATTCACCCGGCGCTCGGTATCGCCATGTCCGTCGCCATCTACGGCATGATTTATAACACCGCGATTGGCATGTTCTATGCCTTTGCCAAGCGCCTCACCCGCGGCAAGCCGCAGAACTTCTACAAGGTCTATGTCATCTCCGTGCTCATCGGCTTCGTGCTTTCCTTCATCGGCTTCTCCAACCTCATCGGCTGGGTCTACCCGATTCTTGGATACATGGGCATTGCCATCATGTTCATCATCGGCTTCGCATGGTTGAAGAACCGCAAGGACCTGCAATCTGAGGCCGACCTGCGCCGCCGCGCGCGTGAGCTACTCAAGAAGCGCTTTGAGAATGACAACCACCTCTCCGATGAGGAGGCTCGTGAGCTAGTGGCCATCGCTCGCAACTCCTCCATCCCGGAATCTGACTTCATCAAGGAGATCATGACCGAGGTTGATTCCGAGGACATTCCGGAAGAGCTGCAGATCGGTGACGGCAAGCTCCACGCGCTGATCACCGGCAAGCCCATCCCGCGCAGCAAGAAGAAGGTGTAGTTCTCTCCACTCCCCCTCTCACTCTCTACTCTCACACCTTCTCCGTGCCCCCGCATCCAGCCGCCTAGCGCTGCATGCGGGGGCGCAGCGCTTTCCACAGCGCCCACAAAACCAGATCCGCATCGGAGAACCGGATCCGTTCCTCCAGAGCTTCCAGCCGGTGCCGGACCGTATTGGCGTGCACGCCCACGGCCTTCGCGGCCCGGGCCACGGAGAAGCTTTCAGCTTCATAGGCGCGAAAGATCTCTTCGCCATCCTTAATCCCCTCAATCGCGCGGTCGAGCTCCCCCACTGCGTCCTCCAAGCCGCGCTGGCCCAGGTAGGCCGCTGCCTTCTCGATGGCACTGCAGTGAGCAAACTCCAGGCTCTGCAGGTGCAAGGAATGCGTGCGTTCTACCACCACGGCGGCAAGCAGGGCCTGGAGCCACGCTGCCGGGCCTTCCTCAACGGTATCGAAGGGATCAGAAAGCCCGACGGAGCCGAAGAGCACGTCCGCGATCTTCCCCTCCGCTCCCGAATGGGTAGTCAACACGCAGGTGCGGCCGGACACATAGCCCAGCACCAGCGGCACGCCCGCATCCTGGGCCAAGGCGAAGGCCTTGTCGCGCACATCGCTGCGGTAGGAATCCTTGACGGAATCGGAGACAAGGAGCCGCATCTTGGCATGCTCCGAAAAGCCCCGCCTGCGCAACGTGGTGGCCACTTCTTCCCTATTCGAATTCTCATCGCACAACGCCACCATCAGCGCGCTCGATTCGGCGACGTGGTTGCGCTGGATGTTTCTCTGCGCCATCAGGGAAGCGGTGAGCAGCTCCTCCAGCGCCGCGAAAGCGGGGTCATCGAAGTCTGCATCCTGACTGGTTTGCCGCCCGCGGATCAGCCAGTAGCCGTGGTCGAAAGAGGGGCTTTCGCCAGCAATGTCGAGCCACCGTGCAAAGACCTTCCAACGCCCCACGTGCATGGTCGTGGTGCTGTGGTTTATCACCACCGACAGGGAACGCGCGATACTCCGCGCGGGCAGCTCGCCGGCGGCGGCAATAACCCGGCCGTCAACGGTCAACAGCAGCAGGGAATCCCCGCTGAACCTGGCAAAGCGCGCAAGGATCTCGGATTCCGGCGCTGGGTTGACTAACCCGGGGCTTAATTGCCCGATGGTGCTGAGCTTGCGCCAGGATGCCAGGTTGGGTTGGCGCCGCAAAAGCTCATCCACCGCGCGCCGGATATCTTGGCGCGTGATCCCGTCGGTGCCGTACAGGACGGCGCCGGTTCCCTCCACCGAGTCCAGGACTTCCTGCTCATCGAACTCGGAGTCGAGGAAGATGACCCCGGCGGCGTCGACCAGCCGGCGCTGGATAGCGCGCGGGTTTCCCTCCGGCCGGGGAAGGACTAGCCAGTCCGCCACATCCCCATCGCCCTCGGCGCACAGCCCCACAAAATTCTCATCCTCGAGCGCCCTGCTCAAGCGGCGCAGCCGCGGCTCCATCACGACGAGATCGGCGATCCGGAGCACCGGATTATCTTGTGACGCCACTTATCCCTCCGGAAAATAGTGTCCTATCTTACTTTTCTCCGGCTAATTCTAGTATGCCCCAACCTGCTTGTTTGGAGTTTCCTCCACCTTCTTCACTCTCAATTCACCGTTTCTCCATTGCTCCCCTCCTCGTGCCATATGAAGATCCCTCTCAACCGAATTCACCATCTTTTGAAAGAGAGGTCCACACCATGACGGAGACCAAGCCTTTTCGCGTATCCGTTGACGTCGGCGGAACGTTCACCGACGTCGCGATTGTTAACACCGAGACCCACGAGTTGTCGGTAGCCAAGGTTCCCTCCACCCCGGATGACCCGATGAAGGCGGTGATGAACGGCCTCAAGTCGGCCGACGTCCAGCTCAACCAGGTCGAGGTGTTCTCCCACGGCACCACAGTGGCCACGAATGCGTTGATCCAGCGCCGCTTCCCGCCGGCAGCGCTCATCACCACGAAGGGCTTCCGCGATGTGTTGGAGATCCGTGACGGCACCAAGGATGAGCTCTGGGATGCCTACCACGACGTTCCGGAGCCCTATATCCGCCGCCGCGACCGCTACGAGGTCGAAGAGCGCATCGACTTCGACGGCGCAGAGGTCACCCCGCTCGATGAGGCAGAGGCACGCCGCATCGCCGGGATCCTGCGCCGCAAGAAGATTGAGACCGTCGCGGTCTGCTTCATCAACTCCCATGCCAACGCCTCCCACGAGGAGCGCATGGCGGAGATCCTACGCGAGGAACTTCCCGACGCCACCGTCTCCACCTCCTCCGAAATCCTCCCGGAGATCTTCGAGCACGACCGCTTCTCCACGACCGTCGCCAATGCGGTCCTGGCCCCGCTCGTCTCCGGCTACGTCAACCGCCTGTCCCGCCAGCTGGAGGAAGGCGGCTACGACGGAGACCTGCTCCTTCTCCACTCCGGCGGCGGTTCCATGACCCCGGAGATGGTGACCCGCTACCCGGTCCGCCTGGCTGCCTCCGGCATTGCGGCCGGCGCCATCGCGGTGCAAGACATCGCCACCCGCTGTGGCTACTCCAACGCGATTGGCCTGGAAATGGGCGGTACCTCCACCGATATCGCGCTGGTCTACGAAGGTGACATCCGCATCACCAAGCAGTGGCAGGTCGAATACGGCTTCCCCATCTGCTTCCCGTCCATCGAGGTCGGCACCATCGGCGCTGGCGGCGGCTCGCTGGCCTGGATCGATGAGGCAGGTTCCCTGCGCAACGGCCCGCAGTCCGCGGGCGCGGATCCGGGACCGGTCTGCTACGAGCGCGGCGGCACCGATGCCACCAACACCGATGCCAACGTCACCCTCGGCCGCCTCGGCACCGAGCTCATCGGCGGTGCACTGAAGCTGAACCCGGATGCCGCGCGCGAGGCCGTCAACAAGACGGTTGCAGAGCCGCTCAACCTTGAGCTCGAAGCCGCAGCCGAGAACATCATCCAGGTGGCCAACGCCAACATGGCCGATGCGGTTCGCCTGCTGTCCATCCGCCGTGGCTACGACCCGCGTGACTTCGTCCTCGTCGTCGGCGGCGGCGCCGGCGCCCTGCACGGCGCTGAGGTCGCCCGCGATCTGTCCATCCCCACCGTCGTGGTCCCGCCGCACCCAGGCGTGACCTCCGCCCAGGGCTGCTTGCTCGTGGACATCCGACACGACATCACCAAGATGTACCAAGCACCGGTGGACGAGGTGGACACCACCGAACTGCGCAAGGAATTCCAGGCGCTGATCTCCGAGGCCCGCGAGCGCCTGGAGAAGGAGCACGTCCCAGAGGAGCGCATGAAGTTCAAGCTGACCGCGTCCATGCGCTACCGCGGCCAGTGGCGTTCCCTGACAGTGGAAATCCCCGAGTCCGATAACCCGCTCGATGATGCCGTCGCCATGTTCCACGATGAGCACGAGCGCGAGTACTCCTTCGCCGACCGCGACGGCGCGGTGGAGTTCTACCAGATTGGCCTCATCGCCATCGGCGAGCTCGAGAACCCGCCCTTCAAGCACTACGAGGTCGAAGAGCACGAGGCAGAGCTCCCGGAGACCACCCGCCCCGTCTACTTCTCCGCGCACGGCGGCTGGGCCGATGTCCCGATTTATCACCGCCCCGACCTGAAGGCCGGCGCCAAGCTCAACGGCCCGGCCATCATCGACCAGTTCGATGCCACCACCGTCATTCCGCCTGGAGACCGTGCAGAAATTGATGAGTGGTCCAACATCCGTATCCACATCGGCAAGGCCACCAACGCCTAAGACCCTCGCCTTCAGACTCTCCTTTGAAAGGAATCGACATGACTACGACTCACACACAGCCACAGAAACCCTCGCCGTCTTCTTCCGGCCGCCGCACGCTCGACCCGGTGACCTTCGAGGTTCTCAAGAACGCCTTTGCCACCTCGGTCAACCTCATGTCCGAGCAGATTCTGCGCACCTGCTACTCCTTCGTCATTTACTCGCGTGACTTCTCCTCCGCGCTGTGTGACGCCGAGGGCAACACCGTGATGCAGGGAAACCAGGACATCGCCGTACACGTCGGCACCCTGCACTTCCAGTGCCAAGCCGTGCTCAAGGAATTCGGCGATGACATCCACGAAGGTGACGTCTTCGCCATCAACGACCCCTACCAGGGCGGCACGCACATGAATGACGTGTCCTTCCTGCGCCCCATCTTCCACGAGGGCACCCTACTGGCCTTCGCACAGAACAAGGGCCACTGGGCCGATGCCGGCGGCTCCGTCCCGGGCTCCTTCGACGTCTCCGCGACCGACTACTACACCGAGGGCCTGCGCATCACCCCGGTGCGCGTGTGGTCCAAGGGCGTGTTCCTCAAGGACGTCGCCAAGCTTTTGGCTGGCAACACCCGCAGCCCCGAGATCGTCATGGGTGACCTCAAGGCCCAGGCCGAGGCCACCGCGGTCTGTGAGCGCGAAATCCACCGCCTCGTGGACAAGTACTCCTTCGACACCGTGCGCACCGCGCTGCGGGAGGTCCAGGACTACGTGGAAGACATCGTCACCTCCCGTGTGGCCGCGCTTGACGACGGCGAGTGGTCCACCATCGACTACATCGACCTCGACCCGGCCAAGGAAGAGGGCCTCGTTCCCATCAAGGTAACGATGCGCATCAAGGGCGGACGCCTCTCCTACTCGCTGGACGGTTCCGCGCCGGCGGTGGCCAGCTTCCTCAACGCGGGCTATGGCTCCGCGTTCTCCGGAATCGTCGCCGGCACCAAGACCTTCTTCCCCGACGTGCCGCTTAACTCCGGCCTCTACCGCGCCATGGACATCGACCTAGGCCCGGAGGGAACCGTGGTCAACGCCGGAATGCCGCACGCGGTGACCGGCTTCTGTTCCGGCCCCTTCGAGAAGATCATGAACGCGGTCTTCGAACTGTGGTCCCAACTCATGCATGAGCGCGCCATGGCCTGTGCCTTCAACCTGGAGTACCTGCTCATCGGTGGTTGGGATACGCGTGACGCGAAGAAACCAGAGGACAAGGGCGAGTTCTTCATGTGGTACGACTGGATGGCTGGCGGCTGGGGCGGCCGCGTCGACCGCGATGGCTCCTCCGCCACCGCGCCGGTCTTCGGCCCGGGCCTGGCGGTCCAGCCGGTCGAAGGCCAGGAGCGTCTCTCCCCCGTTATCACCAGCCACCACGCCCTGGTGACTGACTCGGCGGGCCCCGGCAAGTTCCGCGGCGGTGTGGGTGTAACCAAGGGCGGTGTGCTCACGGACGCGAACAAGACCGTCATGAGCTACTGCTGTGACCGCTCGCGTTCCGTGACCTGGGGCATCGAGGGTGGTCTGCCGTCCATCCCGCAGGGCGTGTGGCTCAACCGCGGCACCCCGGATGAGCAGTACCTCGGCGCGCTGTTCTCCAATGTTCCGGTCGGCCCGGGCGATACCTTCGAGCGCCCCTCCGCCGGTGGCGGCGGCTTCGGCGATGCCCTGGAGCGCGACCCGAAGGCCGTGCTGGAGGACGTCATCGATGGCTACGTCTCCGTGGGCCGTGCCGCCAAGGACTACGGCGTTGTCATCCGCCCCGTTGACCCGGAAATCGACGAGTACGAGCTCGACGAGGAGGAAACCGCGAAGCTGCGTGAGGAGCTGCGCTCTACCCGCCTGGACAAGCTGGCGGAGTCCCCGGAGTCCGTGGCTGAGCGCTACAACGCCGGCGAGTTGGACCAGCTCGACCTGGTCCGCCACTACGGCGTCATCCTCGACTGGGCCACCGGAGAGCTCCTGCCCACCACCACCCAGCAGTACCGCGAGCAGATGGCCAAGCGTTCCTCTTCCCACTGGAAGTAGGTAGCGCCCCGGCTAGCCCCCTAAGCTAGGGGGCATGTCTCTCCTCGGCCCCGTACTCTCCCACCTCGCCAGCGGCACCCGTGTCCCCGACGAGTTGCGCGAGCAACTGGCGGCCGAGGAGCTTGGCGCGCTTCGGGCCGTTGAGGAAACCATGCGCGCCAACCACACGTGGCGGGTGATGTCGACGAAACTGCTCGACGTCTCCCAGATGCTCAACTCGGGCCGCGAATCCACCGACATCCTCCAGGCGATTGTGCGCCACGCGCGCTCCACCATCGGCACGGAGGTGGGCTACCTCAGCCTCAACGATGAGGACACCGGCTTTACCAAGGTGCTGGCCACCAGCGGTGTCGTAACTGAGGAATTCCGCACCATCAACATGCCGATGGGCTCCGGAATCCTCGGCATCGTGGCCGCCACTAACCGCCCGGCGTGGACCTATGACCATTCTGTGGATCCCAACGTCACGCACGTGGATTACGTGGACCGTGCGGTAGAAGCCGAAGGAATCCGCGGGATCCTCGGCGCCCCGATCCGCATTTCTGGGCGCACCATCGGCGCGCTTCTCGTGGGGGATCGCCACCCGCGTCACTACACGCACGAGGAGATCGCCGCGCTCGAGGTGCTCGGCTCTATTACCTCCGTGGCGCTGGAGAATGCCCAAGTCATTGAGAGTCAGGGCGAATCCGTGGCCGAATTGACCCGCTCCCAAATTGCGCTCAGCCGCCACGTGGACGAATTGCAGTGGCTCAATGACGTCAACACGCAGTTGCTCCACGTGCTGATGAACAATCCCAGCTTCGAAGAGCTCGAACGCGTGCTGGCTAAGAGCCTCGATGCGCCGGTCACGCTGTGGACAGCGGAGGATGCCCCGGACACTCCCCCAACCAGCACGTTCCCCGTGGAGTTTAACGGGCGGGCGCTGGGCACGATTGGTGTGGACAAGGAGCTCAGCGACGCCGAACTGCGCGTCATCAGCCACGCTTCTGCGGCCTTTACCGCGATTGCGCTCTTTGCCGAAGCGCTTGTCGACGCCACCGCGCGCAAAGTCGACGACCTCGTCTACGCCGTAGCACTAGGCAACGCCGGGCGCGAGGAGATCGCCCGCCTGCGCCACCTGACGGGGATTAGCCTGAACTCTTCGGCACAGCTGTACTTCGTAGGCCTGCACTCAGCCAAGAACCTGCCCACCCGCCCCCAGCTGGAGCACCTCCTGCCAGGTAACGCCGCCATTACGCACCACGACCAACACGTGTGCGTGCTGTACCAACCGGATCGGGATATCGATAAGGCGCTGGCCCCACTGCTGTCTGAATTCCCTGAGTTGACGGTCTCTGCCATCGGCTTCGGCGGCCTGAGCGAAGCGCGCAGCGCCCACGATTCCGCCATGGCCTACCTGGATTCAGCACTCGCTTTGGGCTTGCGCGGCCAGCTCGTCACCGAGGACTCCCTAGGCACGGTGGGTCTCATCCTGGGTGCGGACCCGCAGGCGCTGAACGCACTGTCCACGCGCACCATCGGCCCGCTGGTGCGCTACGACGAGGAGCACTCCACGGAGCTGACCGCTACCGCGCACCACTACTTGCTCTCCGGGCACAGCATTCCGCAGACCGCCCGCTCCATGTTCATCCACCCCAACACAGTGCGCCAACGCCTCGATCGGATCGCTGAGCTCATGGGTGAGGAGTGGGCCGTGGGCCAGCGCGGGCTCGATGTCTTCGTAGCGCTGCGCGCCCACGCCCTCAGCGGGTAGAGAATTCCCCATCCACATAACGGCCCGGTGTAGTTTTTCCCATACCGTTCCGGCCCTCCTTAACGCCCGGTGGCGTACATTGCGATGCATTAACCCCATCTCATGTCTGGAGGTATCTATGTCTGACACGATTACCATTCGCGGCGCCGTTCTGGAGCGCTCCGGCGACGAGCGCCCCTACGCCGATTCTCAGCCCATCACCGTAAGCGAGCTCGAGCTCAGCGCTCCCGGCGAGGGCGAGATCCTGGTCAAGATCACCGCCGCTGGCCTCTGCCACTCCGACCTCTCCGTGGTCAACAACAACCGCCCACGTCCGCTGCCGATGCTGCTGGGCCACGAGTCCGCCGGCATCGTCGAAGAGATCGGCCCGGGTGTTACCAACGTCAAGGTCGGCGACCACGTGGTCATGACCTTCCTCCCGCGCTGCGGCGAGTGCGCCGGCTGCAAGACCGACGGCAAGATGCCCTGTGAGGTCGGCTCCAAGACCAACAACGAGGGCACCCTCATCCGCGGCACCCGCCACCTCACCCGCAACGGTGAGACGATCCAGCACCACCTCGGTGTCTCCGGCTTCGCCACCCACGCCGTGGTCTCCGAGCTCTCCGTCGTACCGGTGGGCTCCGATGTCCCGGCCGATATCGCCGCCATCCTCGGCTGCGCCATCCTCACTGGTGGCGGCGCCGTGCTCAACGAGATCGATCCAAAGCCGGAGGACAGCATCGCCGTCGTCGGCCTCGGTGGCGTGGGCATGGCCGCCATCATTACCGCCGCTGCGCTCGGCGTGAAGGAGATCGTGGGCATCGACATGCAGAAGGATAAGTGCGAGAAGGCCATCGAAATCGGTGCCACCTCCGCGATGACCCCTCAGGAAGCTGAGGAGTCCGGCAAGAAGTTCACCGCTGTCGTAGAGGCCGCCGGCCATCCGAAGGCACTGGAAACCGCCTACAAGGTCACCGCACCGGGCGGCCTGACCGTCACCGTCGGCCTGCCGGCACCGGGCTCCACCATCACCATCGACCCGCTGGTGATGACTGCCGAGGCACGCCGCGTCCACGGCTGCTACCTGGGCTCCTCCGTCCCGTCGAAGGACATCCCGAAGTACGAGCAGCTGTGGCGCGAGGGCAAGCTCAACGCTGAGGCCCTCATCTCCGACCACATCAAGCTCGAGGACATCAACACCGCCATGGACCGCCTGTCCGACGGTGTAGCACTGCGCCAGATCATCGAGTTCGACTAACCAAGGTTCGACTAAACCTCAAGCACTAAACCTCAACGAACCTCTCACCTTTCCTCACCAAGCCCCGCGCGCTTCACGCCCGCCGGGCTTGGTCCCTTTTCTTTGAAAGGAGGCCGTCATGGCCGAAACCACCGAAGCCACCGAACCCGAAGACCAGGGCATCGGTCAAGCTTCACCCCACTGGAAGATGGGCCCCTTCGATGTTCGCCTCCCCTTCGTGCATTACCGCATGGAGTGGCCGGACTTCGCTCAAGGCTTGTTCATGTGTGTGGTGGACTTGGGCGCTATCCCCCTGATGACCGAGGCCCTCGGCATGCCCTACGAAGCGGCGCTGGCCGTCGTTATGCTCAACGGCCTGCTCTACCTCACCCACCACCTCTTGGGTGACCCGGTTGTCCCAGGCTGGATTACCCCGGCGATTCCGTTGCTGACGGTCTATATCCAGACCTTCCCGGAGGGTGAGGAGCGTATCTGGGCCTTGATCAGCTTCCAGCTGATGCTCGGCATATTCTCACTAACGCTGGGCATAACGGGATGGGCGTCAAAGGTCGTTCGCCTCATCCCATCAGGTCTGCGCGCCGGCATCGTTCTCGGCGCCGGTATTGCCGCCATCATCTCAGTGTTTAAGGAGGATGGACGTTTCCATTCCTTCCCTATCACCATCACGATTGCGGTAGCCGTAGCTTTCTTCCTCATGTATTCACGAGGTTTCCAAGCCCTGCGACAGAAGGCCGCCGGTTGGCGCTTCCTGGCTTCGCTAGGCATCCTGCCTGCTATCTTCGTCGCGGTCTTCGTCGCACCGCTGGCTGGCGAGGCTCCCTGGCCGGACGTGGAGTGGGGCTTTTCAAAACCTGACTTCATGACCTTGTGGTCTGAGTACACCGTCTTCGGTGTCGGTCTTCCGCCGGCGCACATGTTCCTCACCGCTATCCCCACGGTGTTGGCTGCGTACATCGTTGTTTTCGGTGACGTCCTGCAGGCTAACGCCGTTCTCAAGGAAGCCGACCACGTCCGCACGGACGAGGCCGTGGTCTACAGTCCGTCGCGCGCGCACCTGCTCTTCGGCGGCCGCAACATGCTGATGTCCATCATCGGCCCGGACATCGCCATGTGTGGCCCGCTGTGGGCGGCGATGCACGTGGTCATCGTTGAACGCTACAAGCAGGGCAAGCGCGCCATGCGCACCATCTTTGGCGGCGCGGGCTCTTTCCGTTGGGGTACCAACACAGGCCTCCTCCTGCTGCCGATTACCTCCTTCGTGGAGCCCATCCTGCCGGTGGGCTTGGCACTGACGCTCATCATTCAGGGCTTCGTGTCTGTACGCGTGGGCATCATGGAAGCCAAGAACCAGAAGGATCTGGGTATCGCAGGCGTTACCGCCGGCGTGCTGGCCACCCAGGGTGCCGCATGGGGATTCGCCGCCGGCATCATCATGGTTCTGGTCATCTACGGCAAGGACATGTTCAAGGACGAACGCGACGGCACCATCCGCAACTTCGATGAAATCGATCCGGAAGAGGGCTTCGCCGACGCCCAAGCGGACTTCACCGAGCTGGCTGAGCTCAACGATCTGGACGCTGAGGGACGCCCGATCGATCCGAACGCCCCGAAGCCGAAGGACACCAGAAGCTAGACACCCAGAAACTAAACAGCGCGACACAGTGCCTGTGAACAGGCCTGAGTGCAAGACAATGCTCGGGCCCCGAACACGGCGCCCGCACTGCTTAGCCTCTCCTCTTTAGATGGTCCCTTTACTCTGGTCTCTTAGCAGAGTAAAGGGACCATCTTTCTCTGGTTTTCAGCACACAGATGGTCCCTCATCCCAGATGAGGGACCAAAGTAGAGAGACCAAACGAATAAGACCATCTGCGCAGTAGCGCCCGTGCGGCGGCACCGGTACGACGCCACGTGGTTAGCTAAACGCCGCCTCCCCCGTCAGCACCCGCCCCAGAATCAGCGTGTGGATTTCATCGGTGCCCTCGTAGGTGCGCACTGATTCCAGGTTGGCGGCGTGGCGCAGCGGCGAGTAGTCCGCGGTGATACCGTTGCCGCCCAGGATGGTGCGGGCTTGGCGGCAAATGTCGATGGCAGTGCGGCAGTTGGCCAGCTTGCCCACCGAAATCTGGTAGGGCTCCAGCGTGCCCGCATCCTTGGCGCGGCCCAGGTTCAACGCCAGCAGCTGCCCCTTGTTCAGCTCCACCGCCATATCCACCAGCTTCTGCTGGGTGAGCTGGAAGGACGCCAGCGAGCGATCGAATTGCTTGCGCTCCTTGGCGTACTCCAGAGCCACCTCCAAAGAATCACGGGCAGCGCCCAAAGCGCCGAAGCTAATGCCGAAGCGAGCCTCGTTCAAACACATAAACGGCCCCTTGAGTCCCGGATGCTTGGGCAGCAGGGCGTCGGCGGGCAAAGTAACGCCTTCCAGTTCAATATCGCACTGGATAGAAGCGCGCATCGACAGCTTGCGGGTAATTGGCGTCGCCCTAAACCCCGGCGTGGACGTCGGCACGATGAACCCGCGCACGCCCGCCTCCACCCCGGCAGCCGCCGCGTCCTCCTCAGAAACCTTGGCCCAGATGATGGCCACCCCGGCCACACTCGCCAGGCCAATCCAGCGCTTCGCACCGTCCAGCACCCATTCACCGGAGCGGTAGCGCGCCACCGTCACCATGCTTGCCGGGTCCGAACCGGCGGTCGGCTCTGTCAAGCCGAAGCAGCCAATGACCTCACCGGCTGCCATCTTGGGAAGCCACTCCTGTTTCTGTTCCTCCGAACCATGCTTATAAATCGCCGACATCGCCAGCGAGCCCTGCACCGATACCACCGTGCGGATACCGGAGTCCCCTGCTTCCAGCTCCTGCATGGCGAGCCCATATTCCACCGCGGAACGTCCAGCGCAGCCATAGCCTTCCAGATGCATCCCGAACAGTCCGGCCTGCGCTAGCACCGGGAAGATGGAGTCCGGCAGCACCGCGTCCTCGTACCACTGCCCCACGTGCGGGCGGATGTGCTCATCCACCAGTGCGGCGACGCGGTCACGGGTAGCTTTTTCTTCTTCGCTCAGCAGAGCATCGATTCCCAGCAGATCTGTCATGGCGTTCTCCTCACGATTCGAGTGACGAACCACAATTCGTATGTATAGTAATACGCATCACTTTACCCGCTCTCCCCAGGAGGAACAATGCGCGCGCCCGCCAACGCCATCCCGATAACCCTTGCCTTGCGGTGGTCCGACCAGGACGCGAACGCCCACGTCAATAACGCCACGATGGTCACGCTTTTAGAGGAAGCGCGTGTCCGTGCGGCTGCCGAACTAAGCGGCCCCGTCGCCACCAATTCCTATGCTCACGTGGTGCGTTCCCTCGAAGTGCAGTACGACGCCGAGCTCACCTACACCGATTCCATCGAGGCGCGGGTGTGGATCTCGCGCATCGGAACCACCTCCTACCAGGTTTCCCACGAACTCATCCAGAACGGAACGTCGTGCGTGTTCGCGACGGCGACGCTGGTGCTTATCGACGTCTCCGCGCGCCGCCCCATCGCCCTGCCCGATGACCTCAGGGGCCGCCTGCACTCCCATTTTTCCGAATAGCCATTCACCTTTTCATTCACCCTCCTCCCCCATAATTTCGCACCACCAAGGAGCACAACACTCATGATTTCCACCCGCGTTACCGAGATGCTCGGCATCACTCACCCCATCATCCAAGGCGGCATGCAATGGGTCGGCCGTGCTGAACTCGCCGCCGCGGTATCCAACGCCGGCGGCCTCGGCGTCGTCACCGCGCTTACGCAGCCCACCCCGGAAGACTTGCGCCACGAGATTCGCCGCACACGCGAGCTGACCGATAAGCCCTTCGGCGTCAACCTCACCATGCTCCCGGCAATTACCCCACCGCCCTATGCGGAATACCGCGACGTCATCATTGAGGAAGGCGTCACGATTGCAGAAACCGCCGGCAACAATCCCAAGGACCACATGCCGGCTTTCAAGGATGCTGGCATCACTGTCATCCACAAGTGCACCTCCGTGCGGCATGCGCTGAGTGCACAGAAGGTGGGCGTCGACATCGTGAGCATCGACGGCTTCGAGTGCGCCGGCCACCCCGGCGAAGATGACATTCCGGGACTCGTGCTCATTCCCGCCGCCGCGGACCAGCTGGACATCCCCATCGTGGCCTCAGGCGGCTTCGCGGATGGCCGCGGGCTCGCTGCCGCCCTGGCACTGGGCGCCGAGGGCATCAACATGGGAACCCGCTTCGTGGCTTCCACCGAGGCCCCGGTGCACGAGAACGTCAAGCAGGCCATCGTGGAGCGCAGCGAGCTGGATACCCAGCTCATCCTCCGCGAACTGCGCAATTCCACCCGCGTGGCCAGGAACGCTGTAAGCGATGAGGTTGCCGAGCGCCTTGCCCAGGGCGCCGAGTTTGGGGATATCCGCCACCTCGTTGCCGGCAAGCGCGGCCGTGCAGTCTACGAAACCGGTGATTTGGATGCAGGCGTGTGGACCTGCGGAACGTCGCAGGGTCTAATCCACGATGTGGCACCCTGTTCCGAAATCGTCTCTCGCATCTCCGCTGAGGCCGAGCGCATCATTTCCTCCCTCACCCAGCTTGTTAAGGACTAAACCATGACCGATGCCATCCTCACCCGCCGCGAAGGCTCCGTCCTCGTCGCACGCATCAATAACTCCGCGCGCCGCAACGCCATTGCCAAGGAACACTGTCTAGCCCTCTCCGCCGCGCTTGCCGACGCCTCCTCTGACCCCGCCATCCGCGCCCTCATCATCACCGGCGATGAAACCGCCTTCTGCGCTGGAGCGGATCTCGTCGCCGCCGCGCAAGAGGCAGCCACCGCGCAAGCTGCGGGCGAGACTCCCGACCCGGCCGAGTCCACCATGCTTCCCCAGCTCAACGCACTGGTGGCTGAGATTCAGGCCGCCGAAATTCCCGTCATCGCCGCAGTCGAAGGTGCGGCCGCTGGCGCGGGTGCTTCGCTGGCTTTTGCCTGCGATCTCATCGTGGCCGGCGAGGACTCCTACTTCACGCTGCCCTTCGGCAAGATTGGCCTTATCCCTGACGGCGGCGTGAGCCTCACCGCGCTGGCCTCCGTGGGGCGCCACCGCGCGCTCGCCTTGGCATTGCTACAAGACAAGCTCGGCGTCGCCGAGGCCGAGGCTGCAGGTCTCGTAACCACACGCGCACCCCAGGGCCACGCACTGGCCACTGCACTGGAGTTATCAGAACGCCTGCACATCGCACCGCGCGATGCCCTGGCCAAAGCCAAGGAGGCCATCAACCGCACGGCTCTGGGGCAGCTCGATGAACAGCTCACCTGGGAAGAGCCGACGCAGTACGCGCAGATGGCCTCAGCTGGCCACAAGGAGGGCGTCACGGCATTTCTGGAGAAGCGTTCCGCACGCTTTGATTAGCAAAAATCGACTAACAGAAAACTGCCAGGCGGAGTTCATGGCGGTGCCAGCACTGGCCGCCATACTCTGTGTTGTGCGTTTGAGAGAGCGCATGCGAGAGAGAGAACCCCTCATCCTCCGGAGGGCGGCCAGTGGCCGATAATCGGAGGAACTTGATAGAGACGCCGTTGGGCCCCTCCCCGAGGAATCGCGGGAGGGGCCCGACGGTGTTTTCACCTGGTAAGTTCTGAAGCAACAACCGCTGTTCAGCCCCACTCATTGCACCGTCAAACTAGCAGGATCTACTCAGTTCAATGCACGCAATCTTAGCGGTCATCGACACTCTAAGCATGGATTAAAGCAGGAGTTCTATCTGCGTTCATACTGACGGAGAAAATAGGTTGGACTGGGCTAATTCTTTTCGTTTGTAAGGTGTTTTCCCTGATCAAAAAGCGCGAAGATTAGGACCATGACACCCGATACAACCAACACGATCCCAACACCAGTTGTCGAATTCGTTGGAGAAGCCGTAACAAGAGAAAGCGCACCCAAGGGGGCCAGTCCGCCCGCAATGGCTGTACCGAGTTCACGCGCAAAACCTACACCAGTACTGCGGACTTCGGTCGGAAACTGGCGGCTTAGGAATGATCCTTGTGCCGAGAACATCATCGGGGCAAGGATGCCCGTTCCAATCGCAATTGCGACATAGGCGCCCCATGCAGTACCAGTCTCAAGTAGAGCGAGGAATCCGAAAGCAAAGAGTGCTGAAAGAACACCTCCGGTGGCGATGACCATCTTGGAACCGAAACGGTCACACGCTTCACCGAAGATCGGGACAGCAAAAATGGCAACACAGCCCGCGACCATGACCGCTCCGGACGCAATGTTAGCGCTGACCTCCTGAAATTCTTTGAGGTACGCCACAGAAAACGTCTTGAAGATGTAGCTAAGCGCGTTGTACCCAATCGCGATGCCGAGAACAACTATTAAGCCCTTCCAATTGTATTTAAAGACCTCAGAAAAGGTGACCGTCTTCTTTTCCTCGACAACATCTTGCTTGAATTCGGGCGACTCAGGCAGCGAACGGCGTACCCACATTCCAACTCCGACCAGAACGATGGAAATAACGAAAGGAATTCGCCAGCCACCGTTCATAAGGAACTCATCTCCGTTCAAGGTCAATAAAAAGATGGTTCCGGATGAGAGAACAAGACCAAGGTTGAGGCCAAGTGCCGGCCAGGCACCTTGGCGCCCCCTACGGCCTTCCTTAGCGTGCTCGTACGAATTTACGGCGGCGCCGGCATACTCAGCACCTGCACCCATGCCCTGGAAAATCCGGCAAGTTACCAAAAGTACAGGAGCCGCAAGGCCAATTGTCTCATAAGTAGGAAGAATACCGATTAAGAACGTCGAAAGCCCCATAAGCGTGAAGGTAATGACAAGGGTCTTTTTACGCCCGATTCGATCCCCCATGTGGCCAAAGACAATACCGCCAATTGGACGGGCAATGAAGCCTACGGCAAAAGTAGCAAAGGCTTTGAGGGTAGCTGTTTCGGAACTATCATCGCTGAAAAAGAGCTGTCCGAAAACGATGGACGCCATAGTGGCATAAAGATAGAAGTCGTACCACTCGACGGTCGTACCGATTAACGTAGCGGCCAAAACTTTACGAAGACGCGACTTCTCCTGCTCAGGAGTCTCAACCTGTGGAGCCGGCGTTGAGGCAGAATTTGTAGTCATCTTTGTGTGCTCCTTTCGAGAATTGAAAATTAGAGGTCGTGCTTTTCTGAGACTTGTTCGACGATGTATTCAGCAATTGCGAGTGAGGAAGTCGCACCAGGAGATGGCGCATTACGGATGAGCGTTGAATTTCCGAGGTATTCAATAACGAAATCATCGACGAGAGTTCCGTCCTTATCCATTGCCTGTGCACGAACACCTCGTGGCAATGGTTTTGCCTCGGCGTCCATAACGCCTGGTACAAGTCCAGCGGCGCCATTGACGAATTGTTGGCGGGATAGGAGCCCCTTCATTTCTCGGACTGCAGCGAGCATGTTCTTCGCTGCAAACTGCCAAAAACCAAAGTTGAAGGCGATGTCTAATGTGTCCTTGATGCCTATGTTCACACCGCTGTAGTTTTCGCGACCGAAGGAGAGGAAGGCGTTGGGCCCCACGAGCATAGCTCCATCCACTCGCTTGGTCAGGTGTACTCCAAGGAATGGGTAAGCAGGATCGGGAACGGGGTAAACAAGACCGTTTGTGATACCTTCATACTTTGGAGCAAGTTGCATGTACTGCCCAAAGAACGGCACGATCTTCGGGAACTCGTCTCCTCCGGCCATCTTTGCGACTCGGTCCGACTGCAGGCCGGCACAAGCGATCAGGTAATCGAATTCAAATGACTCATTCTTTGTCTTTACAGCGACCCGATCTGAGCTTGAATCAATGCTTATAACCTCCTCGCCGAATTTCACTGTTCCCCCCGCTTCGCGGATATCTGCAATCAGGGCTCTTGTGATTCCGGGATAATCGATAATGGCGGTTTCGGGAGAATGAAGGGCCAATGTCCCCTTGGCATTAGGCTCTACAGATGTGATTTCACTTCCGTTAAGAAGACGAACACCTGGAACACCGTTGTCAGTTGCCTTCCTAAAAATTTCGCGGAGACGTTCCTCCTCCTCGGGAGTAGTTGCGACAAGAATTTTGCCGCACTCGTCGTACGCAACCCCCTTGGCCTGAGCATATTGCTTGATCAACTCGACCCCTCGGCGGCAAAGCCGGGCTTTAAGACTGCCTGGCTCATAGTAGAGACCTGCATGGACCACGCCTGAATTATGACCGGTCTGGTGTTCAGCAGGTTCATACCCTTTTTCAAGGACCGTTACTTCTGCTCCGGGAAATCGAAGCGTGATCTCGCGGGCTACAGCTGCGCCGATAATTCCGGCGCCTATAACACCAAAACGACTTGTCGACATAGTTCTCCTTCAGTTTTAAAAGGTGTTGGTGGCATACTTGTGCAATGCAGCAAGTTGAGAAACATCCGAGTCTTACAGAACAAGCTACGGCGCAAATCCGAGCCGGAATTCTTGATGGCAGTCTTGAAGTCGGACAGGTGTATTCAGCAGTTGAACTGGGCAAAAGCCTTGGAGTTTCTCGTACTCCAATCAGGGAAGCTCTCCTTGAGCTTGAGCGCAGAGGGCTTGTTCGTATTGAGAAGAACAAGGGGGCACGCATCTTGAGCACCTCAATCGATACCCTTATTGAAGTTTTTCAGATTCGATTGATGATTGAGGTTCCGCTTTCCCGGCGGACCGCGGAATTTGCAACTACACAAGAACTGTCTCAGGTTGAAGAAAGCTTTGAGCATTTTAGGGAGCAAGCACAGGCAGGCAGCACAGAGGGCACCCTCAAAGCAGATCGAGATTTCCACTCCGCTCTGCTTTCCGGCGCATCCAATCAAAAGGCACTGCAGATCCTTCGGGAGCAAAGGGATTTCGTGCTCAGTACGGGAATCGGAACGGTTCCCAAGAGCAGGTCCGCTTTGGATTGTTTCCACGACCATGACGACATCATGAAAGCTCTTCGTATACGGGACATTGAAGGCGTAGGCATTGCCGTCGGTCGACATATCAGCAACACTGCACAGATACTCATTGCTCAAGAGTCCGGATCTCTCGATCTGGCTTCTCAAAAGAGAATCCGCCAAAGTCTGGAATGGTATATCCACTAGAGTTCACCTCCTCTCGTTCCGTGACCTGGATTACAAGAATATAGATCAGTTGCATGCAACATGTAAGTAGAATCCGGAAAAATATCTAAAAATTGTAGATGGGTGCCCCCGTTGAAGACGAGAAAAGGCACGGTTGAACACGACGCCCCCGGGATAACAAAAATAGAATTCAGTACGCTGCTCGCTGACCAGACCTGGTTTCGTCTATCTCTATGAAACTATTTCCTATGGACATCCACACCTGCGCTAGCGCCCGCGCCACCGAACTCCCCGGCGCGACGTTGACGCACCCTTTCGGCCCTGACTGGGACGTGTTCAAGGTACGCGGCAAGGTCTTCCTCCTTCTCACCGCGGCAACTGGCCGCCCGCAGGCTATCCTCAAAGCCGAGCCCCTTGACGCCGAAGCGCTGCGCAGCGAGCACGCCTTCATCACACCCGGCTATCACATGAACAAGCGCCACTGGGTGTCCGTACACCCAGATCCCCGCCTCACCCCGCAGCTTCTTACCGAACTTGTGACGGACTCCTACCGCCTTGTGGTGGAAAAGCTCCCCCGCTCACAACGCCCCATTAATCCGTCCGATTTTGGCTCTCCATAACCCCGATTATTAACCCCGGGGGCAATTCCCCACACACCGCCCGCTGCGTTTTGATGGCGATAACCAGCGGAATGTGCCCCGCACATCAATCTCACAGCTCATCCCTTCCTCTTTAGGTGGGTCTAAGCTTCACATTGTCCCCCAATCAGTTGCATACTGTATGTCGTGCGTTGGAGAGAACGCACACAGAGAGAGATAGAGAGACTTCAGCGCCCTGTGGCCCCATTACATGCGGCCCGGGCGCTGAAGTTTTAGTCTGTTAATCCATTCCCTGAAAACATTTGCGGACATCAACCCAAAACTCTTACGCTTAATTGCGTGACAGAAATTGATCCAATCGCTGAGACCATCGCGGAGTACCGCCGCTTCGAACGCGCCCGGGCTAGGTTCGACACAGAAGCGCGCCGCGAGTACGGAATCACCGGTTCCCATCTTTCGCTTCTGCGGCTCATCGATAAGAAGGGCCCCATCCCGATCCTTCAGCTGCGCAAGGAACTAGGATGGCAACCCGCCACCATCGGGCAGGCTGTCAAGCGCTTAGTGCGTGATGATCTCATTGCGCTCAACGACGATCCGGAGGACCTGCGCCGCCGTTTGTGCGACATCACCGAAGAAGGCCGTCGCTTCCTGCTCCATGTCCCGCTTACCGGCCCAGTGCGCTTACGCACCTACGAGTTCAGCGAGGAAGAGCTCACCGCGATGAAGCGCGGATTCGAGGTCGCACTACAGGCCTTTGGCTACGAGCCGTGGAGCGATAACGACTAAGGCAGATAGCAACTAGCGCGTCTTGCGCGGCGGCGCGCAGGGCACCTAGCCCTCCCCGCACCCGGATTCCACGAGGCGTTGCGCCACGTGCGTCAGCACGTCCAGTCCAGCCACGCAGTCTTCCTCCGTGGTGAACTCCTTTTCGTTATGGGAGATGCCATCGACGGACGGGATGAAGAGCATGACCGTCGGCACCACCTCTTTAAGGTTGGTCGAGTCATGGCCGGCCACCGTGTAGATCTCCTGGTGCGAGTAGCCCAGCTCCTCCACCACCTCCCGGGCCAGCGCCACGCCGGCCGCCGGGTAAGGGTTGAGAGCCCACTCGTGCGTTGGCGACAGCTCTACTGAGGTGCGCGATTCCTCCTCTGCTTCGGCAATAATCTCTTGCAGGCGTGCTTGGGCTTTGTCCAGCACCTCCGTGGAGGGCGAGCGCACGTCCACGTTGAAACGCACCTCGCGGGCGATGGTCACGGGCGAGTTCGGCTCCAGTGTTAGCTGCGAGACCGAAGCCTGCAGCTGGCCTTCGGCAAATTCGTGGGTGAGGCGCTCTACTGAAGCAATAATGAGGGAGGCGCCGAAGAGCGCATCCTTCCTATCGGCCATCAGAGTAGAGCCGGTATGGCCCTGTTCACCGGAGACCACCGCCTGGAATTTCTTCGCGCCCCACGTGGCGGTGACCAAACCAATCGTGTTGCCTGCAGCTTCAAGCTCCTTACCTTGCTCGACGTGGATCTCCGCATAGGCCGCGAGCTTCGGAGCTTCACCGCGCGGGGCCCAGCCGGCCTCTTCTTGAGCCTCCGCGACGGTGACGCCGCTGAGATCGGTGGCGGAGTAGGCGTCGTCAAGCGCCAACGTTCCCACAAACACGGAGCTGCCCATCATGGAAGGCGCAAAGCGCGAGCCCTCCTCGTTGAACCAGTTGATCACCGCCAGGTTATAGCGTGCCTTGGCGCCCGACTGCGCCACGCGCCCGGCCGCATGGGCTGCGGCCAGCACGCCATAAGCACCGTCGAAACGGCCTGCCAGTGGCTGCGAATCCAGGTGTGAGCCCAGGCCCACGTACTCGGCGCCGGGGGCAAGCTCAAAGAGACCGTACTGGTTGCCAATCTCGTCATAAATGACCCGCGCCCCGAGGGACTCTAGAACCTCGTGGAACCAGGCGCGGTTGAGGTTATCGCCAGCACTGGCCGCCTGTCGCTCCACGCCACCGCCTGGCGTGGCACCGTTGGCGGACATGGCTTGGAAATCGGCCAGGAATTGTTCGTTGGTGGTTGCTCGCATGTCTACTCCTTAAAAGCTTCCGTAGCGCAGCTCGCCGCCCACGATGGTGGCGGCCACGTCGATGGTGGATAAATCTTCAGTCTGCAGCGGGTCCTGGGAAAGCAGCACGAAATCCGCCAGCTGCTCCGGCATCACCTGCCCCTTGCGCCCGGCCCAGCCCGTCGCCGCGGCCGAACCTGCGGTATAGGCGTAGAGGGCCTCGGCGGGGGTCAGACGATCCTCCGGCCCATAGTCCCGACCCGAGGCTGTGCGCCGCTCCACGAAGGCCTGCATGACCTCCAGGGGCACGCCGGGTGCCACGGGCTGATCGGAACTGCCGGGGAGGATGAGGGAGGCGTCGAGAAGCCGCTTGCCCGGGTAGCTCCACGCGGTGCGCTCCGGGCCGAGGGCATCCGCCATCGCGTCACCGAAGGCCCGGATGAACAGCGGCTGCGGCACCACCACGATGGGCTTGCCGCGCAGGCGCTCAATCTGGTCCGGGCGCACCACACCGCCGTGTTCGATGCGGTGCGGCATGGCGGGCACGCCATGCTTGTCGACGGCCTCCTCCAGCGTCTCTATCGCAAAATCTACCGCTGCATCCCCAATGGCGTGGATGGCCAGTGACCAGCCGGAATTCGCCGCCTGCAACGCACGGGCGCGCATCTGTTCTGGATCCCCCTGGAAGTAACCGTGATGGGAGCAGCAGGCATAGTTTTCACTCAGCGCGGCAGTGGTTCCCAGCAGGGAGCCATCGCTGAAAATCTTCACTGGTCCGATCTGCAGCCACTCATCGCCGAAACCGGTGCGCAGGCCACCATCCAGGCTCCAGCCGGGCCCATCGGAGGCGTGTCCGGAAATCTCGTGCAGCACATCCATGGTCACCATCACCTGCATGCGGGTGTGCAGGGTGGCGTTCTGATAGGCCGCAATCTCGCGCGGGCTGTGCCCAATCCAGCCGCCAGCCACACCGGCATCCGTGACAGAGGTCAGTCCACGTTCGAGGTAGCGGCGCGTGGCCAGTTCCAGGGCGCGGGCAATCTCCTCGCCGGATTCCGGCAGTGTCACCTCTTGGATAGCGCGCATAGCGTTTTCATCGAGCAGCCCGGTGCAGTGGCCATCGGCATCGCGAACGAACTCGCCGCCTTCCCCCTCCGGTGGATTGGCTGGGTCGACGCCCGCCGCGCGCAGGGCCGCGGTGTTGACCGTGTAGGCATGGCCGGAATTGTGCTTGATCAACAGCGGGGCACCACCGGTCGCGCGGTCGAGCTGCTCTATCTCCACCGGCGCATCCAGCCCGGAGGGGCGAAACCCTGCGGCCACTACCCAACCGTCGGGGTTGGGCTCGGCCTCGTGCAATGCAGAGTAGACATCCTCTGGCGTTGTGGCCCGGGAGAGATCGGCTTCCAGAAGTGTTTGGCCGAACCACACGGTGTGGGAATGCGCGTCATTAAAGCCCGGGGTGAGCGTGCGGCCACCGGCATCCCATACCTGGTCAGCAGGCAGCGCGCGGGCGTCCTCCCCTACTGCCAGGATGCGCCCGTTGGCAAAGGCCACCGCATCCGTGACCGGCCGGGTGGGGTCTTGGGTCAGGATGTGGGCGTTGTCGATGCGCGTGATCATGCGTCCTCCTGCTTCTCTGACACGCTGCACGGGGACCGTGCTGTGTTTGTCACCACATGCTAGCCCGGACAGTGAAGCACGTCGCTGACTACAGGGCAATCCACCACCGCTGAACGTGTAGCGTTGTGCACATGCACGAACAACGCTGGCACGACATCGTCGCGGAGGTCTACGGCACCATCCCCCGCTTGGTGGAGGATTTCCTCGCTGCTTTTTCTCGTTCCGGCCGCTACGGCGACTCCTTAGTAAGCGAAGACGAGCTGCGCCTGACCGCCTTCGAAGTCTTCGCGCGCATCACTGACGTGCTGGTCGGCGCGATGGATGAGGAGGAGCTGCGCGCCCACGCACAAAGCCTCGGCCGGCGGCGCGCACATCAGGGGGTGGAGCTGGCCACGCTCATCGACGCCATCCAGCTCGACTTCACGGTCCTCTGGGAGCACCTGCGCCGCACAGCCGGCGCGGACCAGGACGTGCTCATCGACCATGTGGCACAGGTGCATTCGGTTGTGACGATGTACAACCTCGTGGTCCGCGATGCTTACCGCTTGGAGGAGGCGCGCGGGCAGCACAACGTGCACCGCGCTCACGCCCGACACCTGGAACGGCTCTTCGCTGCCGAGTCCCTGGGCACGCTCGGCATCGCGGAGATCGCCCGCGCACTCAACATCGATGTTGACACCCACTTCGACGTCGTGGTGGCGCACCCCACCGCGGCGGTGGAATTGCGCGCGCTTCTCGACGCCCCCATCTCCTCCGGCGAGGCCTTCGGCCACCCTGTGCGCGGGATGTTCGTTACCTTCTGGCCTAGAGACCAAAGGCCCAGCGAACAGACCGCAAAGGACACCGGCGCAGGGCTGACGACGATCTCGGGCATACTTTTCCGCGACGTCATCGGCTTAGCCGGAGTTCGCGCGGCGGCGCAGCAAGCGCCGCGCATCTTCGACTCCACCGGCCCGCTGAGCCAACTCACCGAAGCGGCGGATGCACTCTGGGCTGTCGCAGGAGATGCCCTCGCAGACTTCACAGCCAGCGGCATGACGGAGCTGACGCAGACCATTGCCCAAATGCGCCTTGAGAACGCGCCGCTGTACCGAACCATCACCACCTACCTGGACTGCGGCTCCATCAAGGACTCCGCCGAAGCGCTGAACTGCCACCGCAACACCGTACTCAACCGCTTGCGACACGTTACTGAGCTCACCGGCCTTGATATCACCCGGCCCAAGGACGCGGCCCGAGTGCTGCTCGCACTGCACCGCGCGACACCTTAAGTCCTGTGCAACCGCACACTTCTGCCGCCCAGTCGATGGGGTGATGCATATAAATGCTGCCAGAACATCCCCCTTCAGGTGACCTACACCTATCGTTTCCAGGAAAGGTAACGCACTTCACACAAGGAGCACCTGGATATGACTACCAATCCACCCCCGGCTGCCCCGGTCCAATCTGACCCCGAGCAAATCAAGGTCGAGTCAAAAGATGTCTTCCGTATCGCCAGTTCCGCGTTCGTTGGCACAGCCCTCGAATGGTATGATTTCTTCCTCTTCGGCACCGCGGCCGCGCTCGTCTTCAACGATCTCTTCTTCTCGGGAATGTCAGGCACCGGCGCCACCCTAGCCTCCTTCGCCACCTTCGGCGTGGGCTTCCTTGCCCGCCCTCTCGGTGCAGTCATTTTCGGCCAGATTGGCGATAAGATGGGCCGCCGACCAGCACTCATCATCTCCATCGTTGTCATCGGTGTGGCCACCGGAATCATCGGCCTTCTGCCCACCTTTAACAGCATTGGCATCTGGGCACCCATCGCTCTCGTCATCTTGCGCCTGCTTCAAGGAATCGCCGTCGGCGGCGAATGGGGCGGTGCAACGACCATGGCTATCGAACACGCACCGGCTGAAAAGCGCGGCCGCTACGCGGCCTTCGTGCAGATCGGCTCCCCCGCCGGCACACTGCTCTCCTCCGGCGCCTTCGCGCTTGTGCTCATGCTTGATGATGACGCGGTGAGCTCCTGGGGCTGGCGTGTTCCCTTCCTCATCGCTTTCCCCTTCCTTGGAGTAGCACTGTGGATTCGCACAAAGGCTGAAGAATCTCCTGTCTACAAAGCCCTCGAAGAGGAAGCTGAGGCCGACGAGGCTGCGCACCAAGGCTCACTGAAGGAACTTTTCACGCAGCACTTCCCACAACTGTGCCTTGCTTCCGCGGCCGCCTTCCTCGGCATCGGCGGCTTCTTCGTCATGAGCACCTATGTCCTCTCCTACGCCACAACCACGCTGGACTTCGAACGCCAGACCGTCGTGAACGCCACCCTCCTCGGCGCTGTGTGCCAAATCTTCATCAACATCATCTTCGGCCGCATCGGCGAAAAGATTGGCCCCGGCCGCCTCATCGGATACGGCGGTCTTGCCACTGCCATCATGTCGTGGCCACTGTGGGCAATGATCGATACCGGCAATGCCGTACTACTCACGCTCGCCGTCTGCATCGGGCTTTCCCTGGTCACCATCACCTACTCCGTCTCCGGCGTTCTCCTTTCGGAAGTCTTCCCGGCCAACGTCCGCTATTCCGGTGTAGCAATTTCCGCGAACATCGCGTCTGCAGTGGCAGGCCTGCTCCCCTTCCTCGCTACCGCGTTGAACGCCTCTAACGAGCACCCCAGTTCCACACCAGGAATCATCATCCTGGCTGCCACCGCCCTTATCACCGCTTTCGGCGGCTTCGCTGGCGAGAAGCACCGCCGCGAGGACGACGTCACCATCGTCGACTAATGCACAACCGCTCATAAGAAAAATAGGTTGGGACGCGGCACCTCGACCCACTAGGCTCAGGTGCCGTGTCTCAAGAACTCTCCTCCTCCACCCTGAACGCGCGCGCCCGGCGCATCGTCGCCTGGGTTGCCGCACTGAACCTCCTCGGATTCTTCGGCGAGTTCATCATCGCCGCCTTCATCGGCTCGGCCGCACTGTTTGCTGACGCCGCCGACTTCCTCGAGGATTTTCTCATCAATGCGCTCGTCCTGCTCGCGCTGCGCTGGTCGGCGGAGGGGCGTCGCAAAGCAAGCTATGGCCTAGCCGGGCTGATCCTGATTCCGGCGTTGGCGTCCTATGGCATGGCAATATGGAAGATCATCACCGGCGCCGTACCTGAGCCACTTACGTTGTCAGGCACGGCCGTGGCAGCGATGCTCATCAACCTGCTCTGCGCGGTGCTGCTCATACAACTTCGCCACGGCAGCGCGCTCACGCGCGGCGCATGGCTGGCGGCACGCAATGATGTCGCCGCCAATATCCTCATTCTCGGCGCCGGCCTACTCATGCTGGTGTGGGCAAGCCCGTGGCCGGACATCGTGGTAGGCCTCATCATCGGCACCATTAACCTGCGCGCAGCGGCTGAGGTGTTCGAGCAAGCGCGCGCCGAAGATCCGGAAATTGAAGAAGATTAACGCGCCATCCTTAAGAATTTTTTAAGTAACCCGCGGGCCTGCGCGCAATCCCGCGCGCACCCCTGGGGCTAAAAATGGCCTGGCAAAAAGCGCTGCGCGCAACTTTTTCCTACCCCATATGGGGTCATTCTTTAGTTTGTGACCGAACGGTCAAAGAGACGTTTTCCCAGAATACGGTCTAGTTGGACAAAACCAAGGTCGGCGCAAATTTCTTAGCCAATTGTTCACCTTCGCGTCACCCTATCGAAATATACTTCGCTATCCAAAAATATAAACAATCCTTAGGGTGCGCGATCCTGAAAGTCACCTTATCGTTGCTTCACGTCACGCACTGAGCGCTACAGCGCATACGCAGCGCCACCACAGTGCGTCACCACATTGCCCCAAACTTTTTCATCCAGGAGAACAACCATGACCAAGCGTCGTCGTACCGCCGGCCTCATCGCCGGCCTCGCGATTGCAGGCACCGCCCTCATCGCACCGGCTGCATCCGCAGCAACCCACACCGAGTCCTACCCGGAGACCCCGGCCGTTAACGCCAAGCTCCCCATCGTCCACACCAGCCACGGCTCCGACCACATGAAGGCCAACGTGCTCAACCCGCGCCCGGTGTGCAACCCGTGGGAGGACCACCGCACCGTGGTCTACAAGGTGACCGATAACTTCATGCCGGCAGGCACCATCTCCACCACCAACCAGACCAAGAAGGACATCCCGCTGCAGCAGGACCTGTCCAAGTCCCAGTCCATCACCCTGTCCGTCAACGGTGACCGCACCGAGACCACCTCCATGAACGCGGGCGGCAAGGGCTCCGGCAAGAACTCCGAGGGTTCCTTCGGCATCTCCCACCAGATCGCCACCAAGCTCGGCGCCTCCGCTTCCTACTCCCTGTCTTGGGAAGCCGGCCAGTCCATCGGCCCGTACGATGTTCCGCCGAACCACACCGGTGAGGCCACCTACGGCTTCCGCGTTCTGAACATGACCGGTACCCAGCAGTACTGCAAGCCGAACGGCACCTGGTCCACCCCGACCTTCTGGTCCGCAATGCAGCCGATGAAGAACGAGGTTCGCGTCAAGCTGTACGACGACATCGCGGATTCCTACGCTCCGAACAAGGACGCTCAGAACACCACCGACGTCAACGACCCGAAGGTTGTTGAGGAGGAGAAGTCCCCGGAGGCTGACGCTGAGGTCATCAAGGACAACGAGGTTGCTCCGGAGGAGAAGGTTGTCTCCGAGGCCGAAGGCAAGAAGGAAGAGGAAGCCGACAAGAAGGTCCAGGAGGACGTCGAGAACGGCAAGACCGATGAGGCTAAGCAGAAGCTGGACCTGAAGCCGGTTCTGACCACCTCTGGCGCTAAGCACGCAGGTTTCGCAGGCACCGTTGCTCTCCGCCTGGAGAACGTCGGCACCGAGCGCTACTACGGCGACTACCCGGCAGTTCAGTACCGCGTTGACGTCAAGACCGCTGAGGGCCCGAAGGGTGTTGACCGCCTGATCACCCCGCGTTCCTCCAACGGTGCGCACATCCGCGACCTTGGCTTCGACGAGAAGACCTCCACCCGCTCCTTCGAGGTCACCCTGGCCAACCCGATTAACGCTGGCGAGTCCGCTCGCGTTGCCAACCTGGACTTCGGCGACGGCAACACCAAGGAAGGCCGCCTGAAGAACTACATCGAGGTCACCCAGATTTCCCGCCTCGACGGTGACAAGTCCACCCACAACGACCAGAACGTTGATTCCCGCGAGATCACCGTCAAGGACACCGGCAAGAAGGCTGATGGCCTGTTCTAAGTAACAGCCCCCTCCTCTACATAACGAGTGTGCAGCCCGCCGGCGCTTAGTCCGGCTGCGAGAGAGTGCGTAACCCCCGACCGCCCCCATGCGGTCGGGGGTTTACGTTTCTCCGGTGTGGAGTTTTCCGCGCCCAGCCCCACTAGCGCTGTTATGTACTAATGCACTAATGCAGGCGATGCAACGTTCGTTGGATATTCTGAGACAATGCTTTCCTCTCGCACCGCACTCGCGGGCCTTCTTTCGGTGGGGCTGATTCTTTCTCCTCCCCACACTCATCTCGCACATGCGCAGTCTTCAGTTGATTCCGCGCACTCAGCAGACTCGCTGAGCAGCGAGGTCTCAGACATTGATCAGCACTCCTCTGCCCTCGATCCCATTGCGCTGGGTCCGTTGGCCCCCGTGCTCTTCGCGGAGAACATCTTTGCCGTATGGGGACCGCTACTCCAGCTGTTAAAGATTCCCGTCGTAGCGCCGGAAGCCACGCGCCCACCAGCAACCGCCGCGCCGGCACAGCTGCGCGAGCTGCAGCACATCCAGGACAACGTGTGGCAGTTCAAGGCCTACTCACCATCCATGGACCGCGTCATCACCAACGACATCATTCTCCCGCCGGGTGGATTGGAGAATACTCAGCCCCGCCCGACCTATTACTTGCTCGGTGGTGCCGGAGGAGGCGAGGACGCACTGTGGTGGGACGGCGGAGGAGCCTCCGAGTTCTTCCAGGACAAGCAGGTCAATGTTGTCTCGCCGCGCGGTGCTTATGGCTCAATGATGTCCGATTGGGCCCAGCCGCACGACACGCACGGAAAGTACAAGTGGGCCACCTACCTGACCAAGGAGCTCCCGCAGCTTATCGACGCCGAGTTTCACGGCAACGGTACCGACGGCATCGCGGGCGTGAGCAACTCTGGCGGCCCAGCACTCGAACTTGCCACCTATGATCCGCGGTTCAAGGTGGCCGGTTCCATCTCCGGTTGCCCCTCGACCACGGGTGTTGTCGCGCAAGGCTTCGCGTGGGTCAGCGCGGCGTTCTACGGCACGGACCCGACGCGCTCCTTTGGTGCGCCGTGGGATCCGGCGTGGGCTCGGCATTCGCCGGTTCTCAACCTCGATAAGCAGCACGGTAGGAAGACGTTTGTCATCGTCTCACGCGGTGGCCCGGCGAACTTTGATGTCGACATTGAGGACTCACCGCTGCCTGCACTAGGCCTCAACGAGCGGTTGGATTATTGGTGCAGTTCCTACTACGCCAAGCAAGCCACCGCAGCTGGCGTGGACCTCGATTACTACGAGCTTCCGGAGGGGCGCCACACGTGGGGGCTGTTCCGACGTGAGCTGGCCATCAGTTGGGCCACGGTGGGCCCGGCCCTCGGGGTATAGCCCCTAGATCACCGCACGTTGCATTAGTAAAATCAGCATCCATGAATGTCATGGATACGTGGGAACCCACACTTACGACAGGACCACTTCTCGGCATCGCCGCGGCTGCAATTGCGGTCATCTTGGTCCTTGTCATCTACTTCAAGGTGCACGCCTTCGTCACCCTCGTCACGGTCTCCGCGCTGACTGCGTTGGCCGCCGGCATCCCGTTGGACGGCGTGGTGCCCACCATGACGAGCGGCTTCGGATCGACGTTGGGTTCCGTGGCCTTGCTGGTGGGCCTGGGCGCCATGATCGGGCGGCTGGCGGAGACCTCCGGCGGCGCCAAGACGCTTGCCGACGCCCTCGTGAAACTCTTCGGCGAAGACAAAGCGCCCCTGGCGCTGGGCGTGGCCTCCCTCATCATGGGTTTTCCCATTTTCTTCGACGCGGGTCTCATGGTGATGCTGCCGGTCATCTTTGCCGTCGCCCGGCGCCTCGATGGCCCAGTGTTGGCCTACGGTATCCCCGCCGCCGGCGCCTTTTCCGTCATGCACGTCTTCGTCCCACCGCACCCGGGACCTGTCGCGGCTGGTGAGTTCTTCGGCGCGAACATCGGCCTCATCCTTATCTTTGGTCTCCTCGTCGCGCTGCCCACGTGGTATCTCTCCGGCTACCGCTTCGGGCTCCGCCTAGGAAAGAAGTACCCCTACCGCCTTGAGGAGGCGGTCACCGGCGCGCTGGTGAGCGACGCGGAACTGCCGGCGCGCCCGGCCTCCCCGTTCGCGGTTCTCAGCATCCTGTTCATCCCTATGGTGCTTATCTTTGGCAATACCGGGCTGACCACGCTGGGCACCGCTGGCCTCGTCGACCCCGCTGCCTCATGGGTGCGCTTCTTCATTTTCTTAGGCCAGACCCCGATCGCCCTGCTGATCACCACTCTTGCGGCAATGGTCGTGCTGGGTCTGCGCCGTGGGGAAAGCAAGAGCGCCATCGAAAAGACCGTGGAGTCTTCGCTTGGTCCGATTTGTTCCGTCATCCTCATCACCGGCGCCGGCGGCATGTTCGGCGGGGTGCTGCGCACCAGCGGCATCGGTGACGCGCTGGCGGATTCCATGTCCGGACTCGGCATCCCCGTCATCCTGGCCTGCTACCTCATCGCGGTAGCTCTGCGCCTGGCACAGGGCTCAGCCACCGTTGCCCTCACCACGGCCGCAGCCCTCATGGTGCCCGCCGTGGAGGCAGGCGGCTTCACGGAAATCCAGCTGGCCCTCATCACGCTTGCCACCGCGGCAGGTTCCGTCTTTGGCAGCCACGTCAATGACTCCGGCTTCTGGTTGGTCGGCCGGCTCATGGGCATGGACGTAGCCACCACCCTGCGGACATGGACCGTCAACCAGGCGCTGATTTCCGCGATCGGCTTCGGCGTCGTCCTTATCTTCTACGGCGCCGCCGCACTGCTTTAGACCTGCAGGTACTCGGCCGCTGCGGCGGCAAGTTCCTCCGGGGCAGCGCTGACATCCAGCACGATGCCTGCTTCCCCCGGCTGCAGTTCCTCGAGCGTCTCGAACTGCGAGTCCAACAGGGAGACCGGCATGAAGTGCCCAGAGCGCTGGCTCATGCGCTCCTTGAGCAAATCGTAGGAGCCGTGCAGGTGCACGAAGACCGTATCCGGTGCCGCGGCGCGGATGATGTCGCGGTAGGAGCGCTTGAGCGCGGAGCAGCCCACGATGGCCCCGGCGTCCTGGTCCGCGAGAAAGCGGCCGATGGATTCGAGCCAGGGCTTGCGGTCGGCGTCGTCAAGCGCCTGCCCCGAGGACATCTTCTCGATGTTCGCCTTCGGGTGCATATCGTCCCCGTCCCGAAAAGGGAGGCCGGTGCGCTGCGCCAGCAACTCCCCCACCGTGGACTTACCGCAGCTCGAGACTCCCATGATCACCACGTGCTTGCGCATCAATCCTCCTTAAGACAGCACCCGATCCTACGCGCTACGCGCTACGTAACGTAGCGCGGTTCAACACAGTGCGGCTTAGCGCAGCGGCCCGTAGCCAAAGTCCCCGCGCTGCACCTCGCCGCGGGCATTCGGATCGAAGGTGGCGCACAGGGCGGCCGCCACGTAGCGAACGCCGCCCTCCGGCGCGGAGGAGCCGACGCGCTCAGCACAGTTCTCCAGTGCAGGCAGGCCGATGCTCTGCCCCGGCATCGTCATGGAGAAGAAGGACGCGGCCATCATGGTGTTACCATCAGCGCGAACATATTCCGAAGAGCCCTTGATGGCCTGCCAGGCAATCGCGCCAACGGGGTCGGTACGGAATTGGTCCCGCTCAGTTTGGGTCAGCTCGGCGTTGGCGGCGGGGACGGACAGGGATGCAACGAGGAGCGCAGCGCATGCTGCGAGGAAAGAAGATTTTTTCATAGCAATACTGTATCCCCTGTGCCGTGGGGTTGTCCTGGTATTCCTTCGTTAGTGCCCAGATGAGTCGCTTGTTGCGTGACGGATGGAAGCGCGCAGCTGGTGTATCTCAGTGGGCCCCACGCGGCAGCACCCGCCCAGCAGGCTCGCGCCGGCGGCCACGAGATCCGTTGCGGCCTCAGCTAAACTCACCGCGCCAGCGGGGGCCGGCCGCCACTCATGGGCGCCATGGTCCCAGAGTTCGCCGCTGTTGGGGCAAGCCAGCAGCGGCTTATCGGTGGCTGCGTGCAGCATCTTCACTACACCGAGCGCTTGGG
>NZ_KV818301.1:176129-232316 GCF_001814885.1 Corynebacterium sp. HMSC068G04
GGGTGCGCTCACACAGTTCACGCCCACGGCACCCAGCCGTGGTGCCTGGTTGACCAGCTCAATAACACGCATGAGCTTGACCGGGTCAGCGGCAATGGCCCCGGTAATGCTCAGCGCGAAGGGCTTGGGCTGAGCCGACAGGAGTTCCAGCAGTACCGCAGCCTCGTCGACGTTGGGGATGGTCTCAGCAAGCAAAAAGTCAGCGTCCGTATCCGCGAGCACCGCTACCCTGCGGGCATGCCAGCGGTACAGCTCCTCGTGGCTAAGGCCGTAGGCCCCGTCGTAGTCGGTGCCCTCACCTAGGCCTGCACCATAAGGGCCGATGGACGCAGCAACTAAAAATTCCTCCAGGGCGCCGTGCTTGTCGACGGCCCCGCCCGCCGCATCACGTGCCACCGCAACGCTGCGGCGCAGAAGTGTTTCCGCCTCCTCGCCAAGGACTTCGAAGGTGACTTGGTAGGACGCCGTGGTGGCCACTTGGGCACCAGCGGCGAAGAAGTCAGCGTGGGCAGATTCGATGAGCGCTGGGTTCTCACGCAGTACTCGCGCCGACCACAACGGGCCGGAGATATCGTGTCCTTGGGCTTCGAGGTAGGTTCCCAGGCCGCCATCGAGAAGCAGCGGCGCGGTATGAAGGACCATGCGCATGAGCTTAGCAATGGCTTCCGCAGTCACCCCGCACCATCACGATAAGCCACCCCAATAGCCGTATTGGTTTTCTTAATCTTTAGGCGGTCCGATCGTTCTCCCCGGGATCTATTCACGCTCGTCATCACCATTTCCATGCACCGCGCCACAACAGCGCCCATTAGCACAAGCTATACATTCACAGAAGCTACCCATGCTTTTGCCAAGAAATAGCCAAGGTTTCAGCTATGTTTAGCCCCCCTTTCCCCTAAAAGCCCTGGATATAGGAATGCAATCCTGAACGACCACCCCCACGCGTTACCCCCACTGTCCGAAACTATCAGCTCAACCTTTACAAAGTCGAGCCAAAAGTAGGGGAAATCTAAAGAAGCCTAAGGGACGAGCCGTAAAAGGCGACAAACATAAGGGCAAAGCTTAAAACTGCTGGTCAGCTGGCCTTTCCATACCGAAGAGAGCTTTAATTTTAAGTGAAAGTACCGCTCGGTACGCGGCAGGAAAGCCGCCACTTAACCCCTGAAGCAGAAAGAGGTGCCCGCCATGTTCCGCCTCCAGTTTGGACATACCGCCACTAAGATTGTCGCCCCGATTGCTGCCGCCGCAGCGCTCTTCGCTGGCTCCGTCAACGCCCCTGCTCAGGCTGTAAGTTCCTTCGGCACGTTCAACCCAGCCGCGTTCGGCTTCACCGTCCCCGCAGCCGCAGGTCCGGTTACCCCGGCACCGCAGACCTCCGCCAGCGTCCAGGGGATCATTAATCAAACCAATGCCCAGCGCGTGGCTAATGGCCTCGCACCGCTGCGCGTTGACCCGAACCTGACCAACCTGGCGCAGGACTGGGCCAACACCTTGAGCCGCGATGGCAACACCCGTCACCGCCCGAACTACTGGACGCACTACCCCGCCGGCCTGCCAGCGGGTGGCGAGAACGTCCTCCAGGCATGGAGCGACTACTCCGATGCTCGCATCGTGCAGCTATGGATGGACTCCCCCGGGCACCGCAAGAACCTGCTTGACCCGCGCGCCAAGTCCGTGGGTATTGGCATGGCCATCGGCGCAAACGGCAAGCTATATGCCGTCCAGAATTTTGGACGCTAAGCGTCGCGCTTTCTGCCATTAAGATGCGTCTGTGAGGTTGCTACTCCTTCTCACGGGCGCATCTACCGTTGTGAGTCCCAAGGGCATTCTTTGCATGTCCGCTTAGCCCAAGAACCAATCAAAGGAGCGACCAAACCTTTAGGAACCACTCATCGTTGAGCAGATCAAAACCATGCTGTACGTACTCGTATCTGGTCCTCTAAAATTGCCTTTAGCATTCGATAACCAACATGGAGCGCAACGATAGGAAAGGCTATGACCGTACGTGTCCCGATGTCCCCTCCTGTCCTCGAATGGGCGGTTAAGAGGACCCGGCTGCCTGTCGACGAATTGGAGAAGAAGTCTGACTTCCATTGTTTGCGCTCTTGGTTAGGCGGCGAAAGCACGCCAACGTTCCGACAAGCTCAGAAGCTGGCCAAGCTGGCTGGAATACCTTTTGGATACCTGCTCCTCGAAGAGCCCGTACAACGAACCCCTCACCTTCCTGATTTCAGGACTCCGGGAAGCACCCCGTTATCCGACTACAGCCCTGCGCTCGAGCAGACGATTTATGCCTGTGAACGGCGCTTAGAGTGGTATGCCGAAGATGCACTAGCTAGCGGTATTGCAGGGCCTAGTTTTATCGGCCGGTTCTCTACGGATACGTCCGTGGGAAAAGCTACTGACTGGGCATGCGCCTTATTGGACTGGGTTCCAGGTAAGCGAGAACGTAGCCGAGACCGCGTGGCAACCCTCGCCGATGCCATTGAGCACACAGGAATTCTGGTCATGCGTAGCTCCGTCGTGGGCAATAACGCTCAAAACAAGCTTGACCCTGATGAATTCCGAGGTTTTACGTTGATTCGGCATTCTTTCGGTCTTATCTTCATAAACAGTGCTGATTCTGGAGTGGGAAAGCTATTCAGCTTGGCCCACGAGTTCGGACACATTCTCATCGGCGAGCAAGGGATTTCCGGTGGCCCGCTCAACCAGCGCACCGTTGAACGCTGGTGCAATCAGTTCGCTACTGCGCTACTTGTTTCCACCAAGGACATCCTCAACCGTTGGTCCGAAACTAGAGATCTAGAGTCAGTTTGCCAATGGTCATTCAAAACTTTCGGCGTAAGCCGCGACGTCACTGTATGGCTCCTCGTAGATAACGGTGTACTCCCCCGAGAAGCTGGTCAGCGCTTCCTCCAAGAGGCCCCTTCCCCTCCGACGGCACAGCGCAATCGAGGTGGCGACTTCACAGTCGGACTGCGTTCCCGTTTGGGTGGGCTTTTCCTAGAGGCCGTGACCGGAGCACTCGTCGAAGGAAGAATTGACGAGCGCGAGGCATCCCGTCAGCTCGGTGTCAAGAAGATCAGCGCTATTGAAGCTTTGGTTGACCAGTATCAGGGACTACCATGACTCGGTATCTGCTCGATTCCAACATCATCATCAATGCGGTTCGGCTCTATCCTCGTGACGTGTTCCCAAGCTATTGGACCTCTCTGGAGAACTTCGTGACCGCCAAAACGTTTTTCTTCCATTATTCTGTTCAAGAGGAACTAGAGCGCAGAAAGGACTCCGTCTCAGCGTGGTTCCGGAGCTTCGTACCTCAAGACCAAATTCTGCACGTGGACAACGACGAAATTGAGTCATACCGTCGCCTTTCCACATGGGTAGCCTTCGATCGTGTGCCTCGCTTTGATGAAGCGGCGGTACGAGAGTTTCTCGATGATGCTGCCGACTCATGGCTAGTCGCCTCAGCTCATGCACGGAACATGTCAATCATCACCGATGAGAAATCCCAACCGCGCAGAATCAACAGAGTCAAGCTCCCCGACGCCGCTGCTGCATTAGGAGTTCAGTGCTCCACCTACTTAGACTTCCTCCGCTCGCGGGGAATCACATATTAAGGGACACTATCGTTCTCGGTGGATTTACATGATTCCGGCATTTCCACATCTACGCAGATCGAAACAAGGGCACCAATCTCCAATTAGTCTTCCGCCTTCGTCCTCCTCCACGGAGCATTCGGGTCTTGAAAGGTCGAAAGCACCAAATCAATCCACTGGCTTCTTCACGGGCAACACAAGTCCACGGATAAGCCTATTTCTATTTGGATCTTAAACCCTCTACCGCGGCTCCCGCTTGTTTGGTTTCGGCCCCAACCGACCAAGACACCCACGGGCACGAAACCAAGAAGCGGCAGGGTGCAGCGCTTCATACGGGCCCCTTAGTGATGCTCACGCGTTACTTCCAATCGGGCAAGCATACGAGATGGGCCGGCGTTGCCGGGGCGATACCAATGCTGAAACGGGTCCTGTAGTCGCGGTTATTCGGCGTGAAAGGCCGGGTTCAGGGTTTCGATCGTGGCCATCGGGGTGTCATAGCCGAGGACGTTAAAGCCTGCGTCCTCTCCGGGCCACAAGAATGTGTGGTCGAAGCTATCGGAGGCGAGATCATAGCGCGCGATCCAGGTCTGCCACTTACCGCGTTCCGGATCGGCGGTGAGCTGTCGCAACCAGTCCAGCAGGTCGGGGTCGAGTGCCGGATTGCGTATGCCCACCGGCGTGGGCAGGGTCTCCTTGCCGACAAAGCGCCATGCTTGTGATGCACCTTGCACCTCGTTGAGGCCGGTCACGACCACAAAGCCGTCCCACGGTTTCTCCTCATTGAGCTCCTTATCTAAACGCAGACACTCGCTCATTGCTTCAAGGACCGAATCGGCGGAGTCCATGTCGACGGTGAAATCAGATATAGTCATTGCGTTCCCTCCAGTTGCGCCATGGGTTTATTCAGCGTGATGGGCTGGGTTCAGGGTTTCGATCGTGGACATCGGAGTGTCATAGGCGAGAACGTTAAAGCCTTCGTCCTCTCCGGGCCACAGGAATGTGTGGTCGAAGCTATCGGAGGCAAGATCGTACCGCGCGATCCACGTCTGCCACTCACCGCGTTCCGGATCGGCGGTGAGCTCTCGCAACCGTGCGATAAGCGTACAGTTGAACGCTGGGTTGAGTGCGGACACCGTGGTGATCAGAGTCTTATCACCGACAAACCGCCATGCTTGGTGCGCCGAGTGCCCCTGCTCGTAACCGGACACGACCACAAAGCCATCCCACGGTGTACGCTGATTGAGTTTGCGGTCCACGCGTAGGCATCGACCGATTACATCCAGAATCGAATCGACGGAGTCGTAGTCAACCTCGATATCGGGTGTGGTCATTATGTTTCCTTCAGTTGCTTTCGGTGTACACGCAAACCAAGCCTAGCGGCAGCCTATTCGTATTGCTTACTCACTTTGCGCAACGGGTATTTGATTGACACCGCGCCGCGTGTATTCAAGGTCCTTTCCGTAAATAGTCAAGCCCGTGATGTCGTGATGGTCAGATTTCCTGAAGATGAAGGATGCCAGGTAGCCGATAACGAGAGTTCCTACGAAGGCGACAATCGAGACCAAGAATGGGCCTTGGTCCAGCTTTCCAGCGAAATACGCAGCAATCGCACCGCACAGGAGCCCGATGAGAACACCATTGGAATTTGCGGACTTCGTAAAGATACCCAAGACAAATACCGCAGTGAGCGGAACTCCAAAAAGACCAGTAATCGCGAGGAACAGGTCCCACAGGTCCGACTGGTTGGTAATGATGAGATACAGTGCAACGGCCAATCCGAAGGTTCCGGCAACGATGATGACCAGGCGAGAGAAAGTAACCGACGCTTCCTTCGGGGAGAAGCGGTTATAGATATCCACGGCAACGCACGCGGAAATCGAGTTGAGCGAAGAAGAAATTGTCGATTGCGCAGCCGCCAAGATGGCAGCAATCAAGAGTCCAGCAATGCCTGCAGGCAGCTCCGAAAGAATGAAATACGGCACTACAGCAGAAGTGTTGACTCCTTCAGGCAGACCACCCTTCGCTTCGTAGAAGTTATACAAAGCCGTTCCCATCCCGTAGAACAGCGGAATAGTTATCAGCGCCAGAATTCCGTTGACGATGAGAGACTTCTTCGTCGCTTGAATCGTGGGAGTCGTTTGGTAGCGCTGAACGACGTCCTGAGAAGAGGTGTACTGGTGCAAGCTGTTCAGTACATTTCCGATAAAGATGAATGGTATCGAGGAGAAGACTGCATTCGTGGTGAAGTTGTCCGCTGAGTAGAACTTTCCTTCTTCAGCGGCGTTAACCACCGCACCGCTAAATCCATCGGGAGTCATGGCCATGGCCGTCAGCACTACCGCTGCGGCGCCAGCCAGCAGCAGGATGCCTTGAATCACATCAGACCAAATCACGCCTTCCATGCCTCCCAGGAAGGTGTACACAATACAAAGAGCGCCTACAAACGCGGCGACGACCAGCGGGTTGATATCTGCCACCGACGTGATTGCCAACGTAGGCAAATAGATAACGATGGCGATGCGCCCAACGTGATACAGAACGAAGAGGAGCGAGCCTAGAACTCGGAGGGCTACGGAGAATCTCTCCTCAAGGTACTCGTAGGCCGTCGTGACATCCAGCTTCCTAAAGAACGGAACATAGTAACCAATCAAAATTGGAACAATGGCAAAAATAGCGAGGTTACCAGCCGAGTAGGCCCAGTCAGTCAGATATGCCTTTTCCGGAGTGGACATAAACGTGATGGCAGACAGCGTCGTGGCATAGATTGAGAATCCTGCCGCCCAGCCAGGAATCCTGCCACCCGCTTTGAAGAATTCGTCCTGATCACTGCCGGCCCTGCGCGCAAAATAAGCGCCGACAAGAAGCATTCCCAGGAGATAGAGGATCAGAACTATCCAGTTGAGTGTTCCGAACGATTGCATGTGACCTTCCCTTCAGGGCTTTCAGTGCAGAGAGCTAAATCACTCTCCAATTCGTCTGTGCAACAAAGCATGTTGAAAGATACAATACATCAGACGTCTGATGTGTGAAGGGATTTAAGATAAAGCCGTCTACCCCTGATCATCAGAGCGAAGTGCTCCTCCCCCAGCAGCGCTCATCCTTTGAGAACCCCGCCAACGTGGGAGGCTTAAGATGGTTCAGAAAGAAAAGAGGGATTAACCAGTGCACACCGGAACATGGGGATTCAGTGAAGCGGAGCATCGCCCTGCCTCAACCACACAGCAGGCTGTAGAGGGCATCAAAAAATTCATCCAGGACAACGCACTCAAGCCCGGGGACACTTTGCCAACCGAATCAGAGCTCTGTGCAGAACTCGGCTTCTCTCGCTCTTCTGTCCGAGAAGCCATCAGAATCCTAACGACATTAGATATCGTCGAAGTCAGGCACGGAACAGGAACGTTTGTCTCCGGCACATCACTCAAAGCCCTAGTTCAAGGCCTCATCTTTCGCGCGACTCTCGACGATGATGGCAACCTTGAAACACTACGTAATGTGGTGGAGATTCGGCAGGCAATTGATCTTGCTATCGGGCAAGAAATCACTACCAAACCCGATCCCTCCAAGCTAGATCAGTTGAGCGCCATCGTTGAAAAGATGTCGGCCAAGCGGGAGCAAGGTCTCAACTTTGCCGAGGAAGATCGGGAATTCCATCAGGTATTGCTCTCCGAAATAGATAATCCGATTATCCGTGAGCTCAACGATGCCTTCTGGCAAGTGCACATGAACGTCATTCCACTTCGCAAATTGGAAGAACCACAGGACTTCAGTAGAACGGTACGCGCGCACCAGGACATCGTCGATGCTCTACAGGACAACGACCTGAAGAAGTACCAAGCGTCTGTGCTCAGGCATTACGAGCCCCTGCTGACTTCGCTGTGACAGTCCGCGTCAGCTATTAAAGCTCCGTGTAATCCACGCCGGATCTGTGATGGCAGTGCCGATGATGATTGCATCGGCGCCGGCGCGCTTTCCTGCAGCCACATCATCGCGCGAGGCAAACCTGCCTTCGCCGATTACAAAGGCATCCTCACCGCAGAGCCGTCGCCCCTCTGCCAAGCATTCAAGATCTGGGCCTTCGGTCTTGCTCCGGAACTCTGTATAGCCAGCCAGCGTCGTTGAAATGATATCTGCACCTGCTTGGTGCGCCCGCTGCATTTCTTCCGGGGTAGAACAGTCAGCCATCGACAAAACATTCAGCCGGTGGCACTCCGCGACAAGATCGGAAAAGCTTGAGCCATCAGGCCGAGGGCGATCCGTAGCATCCGCACAGATAACGGCAGCCCCGGCCTCGGCCAATTGGCGTACGGACTCAACGGTCGGGGTGATATAAACCCCCTCACTCCCCTCTTTTGTTAGGCCGAAAACTGGTACATCTACCGCGGCTGCGATTGCCTCGACATCCTTGATGCCGCCATATCCGCCGCACCGGATTGCGCGGCTTCCGCCCTCAACACACGCACGGGCGACATGCGCCAAGGTGTGAGTATCGCGCATTGGGTGACCATCTGGCGCTTGCACCGAGACAATCACCGAGTTCCGAATCATGTCGTGAACTTCTTCTCGGCGTTCCGCCAGTTCACTGCTCTTAAACCTAAACATTTACCTGAGCCTTCTTCTAGAAATATCGCAGATACTTGATGCTAAAAAGCGTTGTCTCGAGCAAAAGCCGCTGCGCCTACTAACGGTGCTGTCGCCGGGGATTCAGTAACCCGAATTGCAACGGAGCGATTCGGCTTCAACGCGAAATCCTCAATGGCCTGACGGAATGGTTCTTCCACAGCGGCCCCAATCTGGCACACACCGCCGCCCAAGACAACGGCATCGAGATCGAGCCCTGAAACAAGACCCGCCACCGCACGGCCAAGGCCATAAGAATTCCCTCGAATAATCCGGGAAGCGAGTTCATCTCCCTGGTTCATTCTTTCTACGACCTTTTCGAGAGGAAGCGCTAACTGATCTCGCTGCTTCCACTGCACCCGCTCGCTCGCCGGGTTCGTAGAAAATTCTTCATAATACGCAGCCAAGCTATTGCCGCTCATAATGTTTTCGGCGCGGTCCGCAAAGCCCCGGAAATCAGCGCACAAGAGCTCCGAAAACTCTCCGGCCGATCCGGTAGGTCCGCTGAGCAGACTCCCGTTATCGCTTACCGCACCACCGACACCAGTTCCCAACGAAAGGTACAGGACTCTGCCGGACTGGAACTCCCTCGCGGCTCCGAGCATCAGCTCTCCGTACGCCCAGACTCGCACATCGTTATGAACTGCACACGGGAGGTCAACAACCTCTTTCGCAACCTCACGAAGATTGGTACCAGCCCAGTTCTTAATGGTGTCCCCGTTGTAGGTGACGAGTCCCTCAGGCGCCTGAATCACTCCTGGCGAACCAATGCCGATTCTCGCCGGGGCAATACCCGATTCCTCCAACGCCAGCTGGACGGCTTTCTTGATCTGCTCCTGTGGCGAAGCCCCGGCCGGCTGGGTAGGAATCTTTCCCAGCGCTACCGCCTGCATTGGGTCTTCATCAGACACGAAACCCCAACCAATCTTTGTTGCACCGACATCAAGCGCAAGGGTACTAGTCACTCTTCACTCGTTTCGTCGTAGTTCAGCGAAATTAGGGCTCGATCACCTGAGCGGCATCGACGATCTCATGAATCTTGGCCAGCTCCTCATCATTCAGAGCGACATGCGGACGGGACATCAGCCCCGACGGGAAGACACCCAAGTGATGCAGCGCTGCCTTGAAACTGCCGAGGCCCTGCGAGCTTCCGCCCATGCGCGTGCCATCACCAACACCAACGATGGTGAAAAGGTCACAAATCTTAGACTGCAATTCCGCAGCCTCGGCGTACGCCCCGTCAACCAGGAGCTCATGCAGCTTCACGTAGGACACCGGGTCCACGTTGCCCAGGCCTGGTACCACACCATCGGCACCTGCCAGGTAAGCAAAGTCGACCGTAGTTTCCGAGCCAGTCAAGACCACAAAGTCTGTCACCCCAGCCTTGTTGCGGGCGCTAATCAGAGCACGCGTGTATCCATCATTGCCGCCGGAATCCTTAACGCCGGCAATCACGCCTTCCTTGGCGAGGGAAATAAGAGTAGCGATATCCAGCACCGAGTGAACGCTGACCGGAATGTTATACGCATAGATAGGGGTCTCTGGCGCGGCTTCATGAAGAAGTCGGAAGTGCTCTGCAATTTCTACATCGTGCGTACGAACATAAAAAGGTGCAGTAGCAACTAGCCCTTGCACCCCGAGCGCGACGGCATCTTCAATGTGCTCGATTACTCGCGGAGCCGTCATGTCAATCACGCCGGCAATGACCGGAACTCGCCCTTGAGCCTGTTCCACCACCGTTGCAATGACTTCCTTGCGCTGCTCTCGAGTGAGGAAAGCTACCTCACCTGAAGAGCCGAGAACGAACAGTCCATGAACGCCAGCTTTGATAAGCCGCTCAGCCTGGCGCTTGAGGGTGTCGGTGTCAACGGAGTAGTCCTCATTAAACGGGGTCAGCAGCGGTGGCACCACGCCGCGCAAGAGCTGTGTATTTGCAGTCATGTTCAGGAACCTTCCCATTCGCCTTTGTATTGGAGTCATAAGACATCATACGTCTCCTAGGATTGTGATGCAGTTCCTTCTAGCGAAAAGAAGCGGAGCAAAACGCCGACTAGCCTATCCCGGCAACAACTCGGAAGCCTCCCCCACCACGCTCACCACGAGCACATCGCGGGCGCGGGAGGCCGCCACGTAAAGCAGAGCCCTCTCCCGCTGCAGCGCCTCGTCGGCCTCGGCCGGCGCTAGGCCCTTCATGAGGTAGCGCTGCGGCAGCGCCTCGCGGCTTACATCCAGCAAGATGACGTGCGTGAACTCCAAGCCCTTGGCGTTATGCATCGTCATCACCGCCACCGGGCGCTCCCGGGAGGTGCGCCGCCCAGTACTCACGGCCACGCCCAACTCACCGAGCTGCGTGGCAATCTCATCCTTACGAGGGTTGGTACGGGTCAGCACACCAATGGAGACATCTTCCTCCCCGGAGGTCCAGTCCCGGATATGCGCGGCCAAAGCCTCAGCTTCCTCCGCCTTGCTAGCAGAGCTCAGCACCACCGGTGCCGGGCCCTGGCGCACCGAACGGTAGCCGTGCAGATCGTCGATATCCTCTTCCGAGTCAATCCACTCGGTCCCCTCCAAAATCGCCGTGGCATAGCCCAGATTCTGCCGGGTCGTGCGGTAATTCACCCGCAGCTTCCTCGTAGCACGCCCGCGTGTTTCAATCCCATAGTCACGCAGCACCAAACGCTGGCCATAGATGCGCTGGTGCGAATCCTCCGCAATAAAAATGTCATTCGGCCCATGCTTGGCCACCGCCCTCAGGAATTTCCAGTGGCCGGCGTGGAAGTCCTGGGCTTCGTCGATGAGCACGTGATCAAACATGCCCTCCGTGCCGGTACGGTGCTCCACGATATGCGCGGCTACCACCGCTGCGGCCGCGTAGGTCAGCTTCCCAATGGACGCGCACGCCGCGTGGAAGTACTCCACAATCGCCCACACCGCCTTACGCTCAGCACGAGTCAGCGGCGTGCCACGCCCGGTACGCCGTGCGCGGAGATAGGTCTTCTCATCGGTAATCCCCTGCGTGAGGATCACCGCCGAGTACTCCTGTGCCAGGAACGTCGGGTGGGATTTCTCCCGCGGCAGGGAGCTGCCTTTTAGCTCCGCGGCCTCCTGCCACTGCCGCTTTTCCTCCACGCCGTCCAAACCACGGGGCACGAAGTCCGCATCAATGTTGAGCACCGCAGCCATCGCGGCGGCGCGCTCCGTTGCCTGCGCATTCGCCAGCACGTCGAAGACGAGCGCATCAACGCCACTGATCCAAAGCCCCGGCGCGCCATGCACGGAGGCCTCCGGGAAGGCCGGGTACAGCTCATTCATCTGTGTCTTGAGTGCATTGGCCAGCTCACGCGTATAAGTAGTCAAAAAGACGCGCGCCTTCGGGTTCTTCTCCAGCAGGTGCTTCGTGCGGTGCACCACCACCACGGTCTTGCCGGTACCAGCACCACCAGTGATGCGCGCGGAGCCAGAGTGCTCTGCTTCCACCGCGCGGCGCTGGCTCGGGTGGAGGAAGACACGCCACTCGGCAAAAGAGCCCTTGAGGATCGCTGCCAGCTCCTCTTCACCTGGGTCGATGGCAAAGTCCATCCGGGCAGCCGGGGACTTGATACCTTCCACCAACGCCTTGTCGGAGCTAGCATCAGCCACCGCCGCGGGCTCCACCAGGTCCAAGCCCAGTTCCTCGCGCACCTCAGCAATGCTCATCCCTGACAGCAGGCCAACCACGGCATGGTGTTCCCAATCCGGCGCACTCTCCGACTTCTCCAGGGCCTCATCGATTGTGGCGGCCTGTTCCAGCACCGCTACCGTCTGCGGTGACAAGCCCAGGTCATCGGTGAGCTCATGCTTGGCGACGCCCACCACATCCCACGGCCGCAGACCCTCACCGTCATCAGTAGTATCCGCCGAGGGCGTGGCCGACGGCTCCGCTTCCGAAGAACCCGCAGCATCCCCTGCCGGCGCAGCCGAAGACTCTGCTGCAGAGCCCGCTGCAGAATCTGCCTCTGCAGCTGCTGCCTCGGCGGCGAGCTGCTCGGCCGCCAAGCGCTTGGCACGCGATTCAATCTCCGCCTGCGACATCGCCGCCGAAGCTCCCGGCGCGGTGGCATCCACGAGCGCCGGCACTCCGGAGACCTCATTGACCACCAGCGTCTTCGACGTGGCGAGCGCATAAGCATCATCGTGGTTGAGGATGTCAATGAGCACGAACATGGTGTCGTTGCCATCGTGCAGCTCAAAGAGCACCGCGCGGTACTTGCGGTTAACCCGCGCGGTCCGCACACGTTTATCCGCCGCATCCTTAATGGGCTCCACGTGCAGCGAAGGGTTAGTGGGATCCTCGACCAACTTGTTGCAGAACTCAAAGATCTGGTTGCCCAGGTTGTAGCGGTCCTCAATGCGGCGGTAGAAGGACAGGCTCGTTGCCATTGCTTTCCTCTCTTTTAAAGTCAGCGGATCAGGAGGCGCTCAGCGCCGCGGTCAAACGATCAGGAACAGATTCGAAGTCAGCGCCGAAGACTGCATAGCCCTCAGCCTCGAATTTTTCGCGCAAGTCTTCAACATCCTCAGCAAAGAGCAACAAAACCTTCTGCTGCGGCCACTGCACCACCACCGGGATACCGGAGACCTCACCACCGATGGAATCAGCATCCGGCTCGGGCAGGCTTGCTGCCGCCATCGCCCGCAGCGCTGCGTGCACCTCCGGCTCGTCGGCGAAGGCATCCAGTGCCTCGACCCAGCCAGGCGTTACCGCAGATTCCGCTGCAGAATCCGCAGCCTCATCCACAGCCCGCAGCGCAGGCTCAGCTGCTTCATCGACCGGCTGCGGGACAACCGACGGCACGCCACGCGCCACCACTTCCTCCAGCACGGACTCCTTCACCTCGACCTGTGCGAGGTCAGGGTCCAGGTAGGCCATGTTGCTCAAGCCCAAGAACAGCCGCCAGGCTTCCAAGTCCTCGGAGACGTTGCTGGCATCGAACCGCACGCGACGGTGGGCATCCCCCACGCCCGCGGTAACGGTTCCCAGGTAATTCTTCTCAAATCCATCCGGGACCTGCCTACCGCCAAAGGATGCCTCGAGCAGCGCAGTCTTGCTCAGCGTGGCCCATTTGTTGACTGGCTCCGACAAGAGAGCAAGCAGCAGCCCCATCGGATCCATGTCCACGCGATTCAACAGGTCTTGGGATGCGTTGTACTTCTTTGCCATGGGTGGTCGTAGGTCTGGCTTCACCCACACCGGCGGCTCCACCGGCTCGTTGCGCACAGTTGCCTGATGGGCATCGATGTCCTGCCATGTCAGCGACCAAGGCAAGTATCCCAACTCGTACAAACCATTGCGCTTATCGAAGTCATCCTTCACGCGGTTGTGCACCGCACTCGCGTGGAAGGCCGCGCCATCAAGGTAAACGGCGACATCACGGATCGCGCTATCGCGCGTGGAGAAGACAAAGTCCGGGATGGTGCCACCAATCTGCTTCTGCTCCTCCATGACCCAATCGTGGCGCGAGCCTTCAAAGCTGATGTCCCACTGCGCATGGTTGCCCTTCATGGATTCCACCACCGTGGCGCCGCATTCCTTCAAGTCCGCGCGCAGCTGCTCCACAAAGCGCTGCTCCAGCTTGGACTGTTCGCTCCGCTCCGGTCGCTCCTCCGTCAGGTGGCCTTCCCAGCTAAAGGACGCCGGATCAGCATCAATGGAAACATGGAGGTCATCGGCCAGAATCTTGCGCAGCGCCACCACCGCAGCCTCACGGGAGGTCTGCGGAATCTGGCTACTGCGTGCGAAGGGCAGCAAACACGACGGGCAACACTGCCGCGCTTCCTCAGCACAGTGGCAGGAGGCCAAGCGGCGGTAAGCCACGAGCAACATCTGGCGCACGTGTACCGGTTCCGTGAACTGCGCCAGATACCCGGTACCACCCGGCACGGTGTCATGGATAAGCAACATATCTACCGGACTGCCATCGGAATCCACGCGCACTGGCTCGACGTCCAAGTGATCCGGGTTGCCGCCCAGGTACTCCTTGAAGCCGAGTTTCAACGCCGCCACCAACGAAGGCAGCGTAGTAGATTCCACCATGCCCAGCAGTGCTGGCAGGTGCACCAGGACCGCCTGCGTGCCTAGGCTGCGTCCCAGCGCAAAGCTAATGGAGTGCTCCTCGGCTGCATTGCGGTACTCGCACCACGGCGCGTGGTCCTGCCAGCGGTTAGCACCCACATCAGAATCTAAGTGCCCGCAGCGCTCACACACGCGGAACAGCGGTGCCTCGCGCTCTATAGCTGCGAACGTGCGCGGGCTGCCGCCGCCCATGCGTCCCAGGTTCAGCCAGCGCATCTCCACGTGCGCTAGGTACTCCATACCGAAGCCGGAGTCAGACAGGTACCAGGCCTTACCGCGCCCGCCCTCTGGTACATCAAAACTCAGCTGCGTTTGGAAGCGCAGCGAGGTGCGGTCATCGGTGATGTCATTGATGGCGGATCGCGCTGCGTCCACGGTGGCATAGACCTTGGTCATCTCCACCACATCAATGAGCTGGTTCCTATCCGCAAAGCCCTTGGACCCGCACTCCGGGCACGCACCCACGCGCGGAGCGGCCACGGCCACATCCTCATCGCTCGAGAGCACCGCACCCGTGGCCTCCGAATATGAGCACTCCGGGCACAGGCGCCATTGCGTCAGCGCCGAGTGGTGCTCGCCCAGCTCCACCGAGTCCACCTTCGCGCCCACGCCCTGCACGTAGAAGGTATTGCCGGGGGCTAGCTCCGTCAGCGCGGAAGAGACTCCACGGCTATAGCTATAGGTCTCCGTCTCAAACTTCTGCACCTCCTCATTGAAGGAGGAGACAGCCAGGTTGAACTCCACGGCATCATCCAACAACGTAAAGTTCGGCAGCAGCCCAAAGCGCTCCAAAGCGCTGATCCAGTACTCATCAGCGTGGTCCTCCAGCTGCTTGCGCACAAACCTCTGGGAAGCCACCGTGGCGTCATACTGGTTCTTCATCTCCTCATCCTCCACCGCGGAGGCCTCCACGCGTGCCTTCAACTCCGTCACGCGCTTGCTCAGCACTTCTCGGCGGGACAACAGCAGCTTCTGTGTTGCACCCCAGCGCTCACGCGCGGATTGCAGGTCCACCACCATGCCGGACGAAGCACCGTCCTCACCCGGCAGGCACCAGCCGCGCAGCTCTTCTAACACTTCCGCCGAAGCATGCTGCGCCACCGTGGAAGCAAAACGCTCATAGGCCGCCAACACCACCGCGGGTGAGAGCTCAACCAGCGCATCCACCACGGAGTAGCTGGCATGCGTGAACACATCGCGCGCGCTACGCAGCTGCTCTACTGAGCTCGCCACATCAGTGCTATCCAGCAGGTAGGCCACGAACTGGCGATGCATGATATCGCGCGCGGACAGATACGCCGCAGGTGCTGTCACCGAACCAGCGATGGTCTCCAGCGGGTGCTCCAGCGTGGTCAGTGCGCGCCCGCGCCCGCGCACCAGCGCCACGATGAGCGAGTTACCCGTCAAACGCCCGGCGCGGCCCACGCGCTGCACGTAACTGGCCACCGTGTGCGGCATGGAGGAGAGCATCACCGTGGACAGGTCACCGATGTCGATACCCATCTCCAGCGTCGGCGTGGCCACCAGCACGTTCGGCGCGGAGGCTGACTGCTCAGCAAAGGGCCGCTTGAACTCATCTTCCAGCTCCTTGCGCCTAGGCGTGGGCACCAGGCCTGTGTGTTCTTCCGCCACCACTGTGCGGGTATTCGTGGTGCGGTAGAGCTGCTGGTAGTAGTTATCCTCCACACCCACGGGCACGAAGTGCCCGGTACAGGACAACGTAAAGCACGCCACCGAGGACATTGCCTCACGCGCCGCGGCATCCACACCCACGCGTAGGTGGCACACCGGGCACTCCAGCAGCCCGGGCTCAGCTTCTTCGCGCACGACGATGTTCTCCGGAGATAGCATATACACGCGCCCGCCCGTTGCGGTGGGGACGGAGGAGACCACTTCTTCAAATTCGAGCTGCTTGAACAACTCCGCTACTTGGTTGGCGGCATCGAAGACACTGCTTGTCGAAGCCCCCAGCGCCGCCTTCGTCCACCTTGCGTACCAGCCCTTCTGGGAATCCAGCGGCATCGTCGCGTTGTTATCGCGCTTGCCCAGCGCCCCCTTGAGCGCCGCACCCGCACGCGGGAACTTCGGCGCTCCACCGCGCACAAACGCAGGTATTCCCTTGGCACGAGCCTGACGGCGGTTAAGCAACCACGGGTTGCAGTCCTGGCGCAGGTACTCCTTGAGCCACGGGTGGGCAATGCCACCGGCAATGCGCATGTACTCCACCACGCCGCGCGCCCACGCCAGCAGCTCCGCATCCGTGGCCAGTGTTCCTGCCACCGACCGTGCTGCCGACAGCAGCACCGCATCATCCACGTCCACAGACACCGATAGCGTCCCTGTCGTCACCAACGAGCGCGGCAGATCCACCCGGTCACCGAACTGCAACGCCAAGTCCAAGTCCAAGCGCGACTGCAACGCCGACAACGCTCGCCGCTGCTCCGCAGCACCCGCGCCTTTTTCCCATACCGCCCGGTAGCGCGGTGACTCCTTCAGCTGCGGTGGCAACAACTCATAGAGTGCGCGCGACCTTACTGCCGGGTCTGATTCCGCGCGCGCATGCTCCACCATGCGCGAAGCCACCGAAGACAACGGGACGCCTGCGGACAGGGTGGCCTGTGGAGATTGTGAGGACTGTGAGCACTGCGAGGACAGCGCCGCGCTTGACGACGAATCCGCGTCTGTTGAATCTGATTCAGCAGACGCGACAGGGTCAGCAAAAGAACGAACAGCTCGCCAAATACGCGCACGCAGCGCGAAGGCCCGCGCACGGCTTTGCACGAAACCCGCACGGTGCGCGGCATCTTGCACAGAGTCAGCGAAGACCAAAGTCTTCTTCTCTGAGGAATCCAAATCATCCATACCGAAGAGATTGCTCAATGCCACTGAGAGCAACGTGGCCACTGAGGAGCCTAAGAAGCGCATCGCATCGTCTTCACCACAAGACGGACACTGCTGCGCTTTCGCGCGCTCCTCTGTATCCTCGCCGGAATAGACCAGCACCGGCACCACGGGGGACTCCTCCATGGTTTCCGCATCCGGCGCCTGAGGCGTCAGGCCCGGCAAATCCAGGTTCAACCACGCCACGCGGGAGCTCTCGCCGTCTGCGCGCGTAACCCCTTGCGCTACCTCACTCATGGCATCAATGAGCGGGCGCTGACGCTCCGGTGCGCTGATGGCAATGCGGCGAATCTCCTGCGGTGCGGTGACATACGTATCCCCACCGGGCTGCTCCGCCAACATCCACCCGGAACGCCCGCAATGACGGCAGTAGATCGCCGGCAACCATGCCTTGGGTGCATCGCCAGCAGTCTGCACCGTGTGCGCACCCATGCCGCCATCATCGGACCACCTAAACACCGAGGTGCGCGACGATGACGCAACTGCCCTATCGATGCGGGAAATCTCACGCACCCACAGGTGCAGCTCCACGCCGGGGAACTTCTTTCCATCCCAGCCCAGCGCTGCACCGAGCTCCGCGCGCACATACGCGATGAAGGATAACGTCAGGGACAAGAATTCCACGGCCAACTCATGGTGGCTGCGCAGCACACTGGCAGGGAATACTCGCGATACCAGCGGTTCCACCGCAGCAATATCCGTGCCCGGAACACCGGCTTCACCGTGCTCCAGTGGCACCGGCGTTGCCGCCTCCCGAAGAATCGCGCACACCAATTCATTGCCTGCCATCGCTAGAACAGAGTCAGCCAGATCCGGCGAAGAACCGAAGACGTGTCGGCTCATCGCTTCAAATACCGCCACATCAAACGACGATGTGTCCGCAGCGTCTTCACCATCAGCAGAAGCAAAGCTAGAAGCAGCAACCGCGGCCGCTACATCATCAACAACTTTCTGCATCACCTCCACCGAAGGTGTCGGCGTCGACGGTGGAAGCACTTCCGCAGAGCTAGAGTCCTCCGGAGCAATAGCTGCTGAGTCTAGATCCACAACATCGTCGTCGCATGAAACGACGGCACGCAGTTTCGCCACCAACGGTTCGACCGTGGCCTGCCACTCCTCCACGGTCATGAGAGTCTCCCCGACCACAGCATCCGGCGGCATCTGCTCGCCGAAGACTGTGTACGCGAAAGACAACATGTCGCTGTGCGGTGCTTCCGACTTAGTATCGGTAGACGTACTCTCGGTCGCGCCTTCGCTTCGGGTGTCTTCGGGACTCTTGTCCCCCAACGTTGCGGAGGTCGCCACCGGCGTTACTTTACCCAAAGGGCGCTGCGCATCCTCAGCCGAAAGGAAATCTTCAGGCTGGTACTTCTTGAGCATCAATCCCAGTCGGCGCAGCAACATCGCTACGTCCGTGCCCTGTGCTGCGTCATAAGTGTGGAACTCATCCAACACCAAGTACTGCAAGGACTGCGCGGACTTCTCCCAGAGCTCACGGTCCTGCTCGCGCAGCAGCAACTGGTCCAACATCTTGTAGTTGGTCAACAAGATGTCCGGCGGGGTATCCCGCAGCACCGAACGATCAGAAATCAGACCGTCCTTCGATACCTTTCTGCGTCCGCCTGTGACCACCTCACCTGTGTAGATACCTGCCGTCACCCCGGCAAGCTCAGCCTCCGCGTGCAGCAGCTTGGCCAAACGGCGCTCCTGATCGGATGCTAGCGCGTTCATCGGGTACAGAATCAACGCCTTGATTCCGCTGCCGTTAGAACGGCGGCAATGATCCAGAATCGGATAGAGGAAGGACTCCGTCTTACCGGAACCCGTACCCGTCACCACCAACGTGGGCGACGGTCGACGTGACTTGCCCGTGTCGTAATCAAAAGACGATAACCGCGAAAACGCCTCCGCCTGGTGACGGTAAGGCTTAAAGCCTGACGGCAACCAACCCAGAATCCCATCCCACGACCTTGCTGGTGCATACGGCAAACGCGTGCGCACATACGGCCCGTAGAACATGCCACCCTGCGGATCGTTGAGGAACTCCCGTAGTTGCTGGGAGGTCAGATCCTCTGCCAAGGAGAAGGTCGTGGTGAGGTATTCCGAGAGCCCGTCAACAATGTGGGTGGAGGCGTAAGTAGGGATGAGACTCGACATAAGGTGCTACTTCAATACTTTCAGTCTTCGCTTCGCTTCTGACTTCCGGAACTACTGCTGCTCCATCATCGCAGCATACTTTTCATACGCTGCCGCCAAGTCCGCTTCACGGTCCAGTGGCGCGAACGGATACTCAAAGACATACTCCACACCCGACTGCGGATGCGTCCACGTACGGTCTGTCTCCGAAAGCTGCTGCCCATCCTTGAGCTTCTTCTCTAACTTCAGAACGTCCTTTGGAACCTTGCGACCATTAGCGTCATACAAGTCTTCTTGGTCATAACGCCTCATCACTGGGAACTGCGTCCGATAAATCATCAGCAACTCATCCAGCGTCACTCCCAACGACAACGCCACCATGACATCAATTTCGTTCTGTGCGTGGAAGCGTTCACGGGCATTTCGAATGGGTGCGTCGGAGGTCCACTCGGTTTTGGCTAGCTCTTCCCAGAGAGGACCAAAATCTTTTGTCAAGCAATTAAGCGCAAGATAATTTTCAATCATTGATTGGCGCAAGACCGGTTGAACCTCGAAGGCTAAGCTCTCGAGATAAGTCATAAATAGATTCGAGACTCCAAGCGATCTGACCACAAAATCAGACAAAACCGATGACCAAACAGCACCCACTAAGACTGTTTCGGAAATATCCTTAGGTTGACCGATTGAGAAGACTCCATCAACATGGGTTGCTCCCGCAGGGATAAGCGAAGGATAGAGAGTTCTATATCCAGTAGTGGCCGCCATACGACGCCACGCAACGCGATACTGGTCCTTGACGAACACCGTTACACCGTCGACTTCCCATACTCCGTAATCACGGTCGTAAGTCTCGATAGAGCGGTTCGGTAGGTAAGCCGTCGCGGGAATGAAGTTTTCAGAGATAGCCTCGAGATCAATCTCGGACCAGTCCTGGTTGTGCTTCATAGTCGGGTTCGGCTGTTTAATCATCGGAGTCGAGACTCCGAGATGAGGCCCTTGAAGGATCACATCATCCCAGGAATCAGGATGCTGCCACGAAGAATCAAAGTACCCTTTCTTCTTATCGATTGACTCATCCCAACCTCTGGAGAACTGGAGCCCTAATTCCTTGATGCGGGGTGCCCCGGCAAGCTTAGCCAAAACTGCTGCAGCCTCACTGTTTACCGAGTAGACGGTGCGTGTCTCCAGTAACGGAGTACCTGGTTCCTCGATAATGGAGTTCCACACCTTGAGGGTGTCCTCGTCGACCGTAATGATGCGGTCACGGTGCGGGCGCAAGTCCCATTTGCCGTCGTCGTCTTTGAAACCAGGAAGGCTTCCGGTGCCATCATGATTGAAGGAATCAACGACCGTGCGCGGGTGATATAGCGACGCTGCTGAGAGAAAGTTCGCGTGTTCCCAGCGTTGTCCGTAAACATGGATTCCGTACGAATTGTGATGATCAATATCGAACAGCACAAGCTCATTAATGAACTGCCAGTGCCTGCGCAGGCGTCGATAAGCACCAGCTCTTAGCGCCGCTGCCTTCTTTTCGGTGAAGTGGGACTCGGGGTGGATGAGTGAGATGATGCCATTCTCGGCAGCATTTGCCCACGTGCGTTCCATGAAGCCGCGGTAAAGATCGGGCTGTTGGTTTTGTAGGTGGGGGTAGCGGGTAGCGTCGCCAAGCACGGCGGAGGTGACCACTGCTTCCGCAAGTCCCTTGGAGAGGGTCTCCAGTACGGCGTCGTTGCCGGCGAGGAGTTCGCGGCGCTGTTTCTTTTCTGCCTGGGTGGGCTTGTTGGCAAGGCTGAACCACGGGTCATGTTCAGACAGCAGCGCGTCCATATCAGTACGCGGCCGAACCCACGGCGGGTTGCCCACTTGGAAGTCGAAACCGCCCTTGGCCATGACGGTGGCGAAGTCCAGGTCCCAGTGGAAGAAGGCTTGTTCCTGGGCAATGGTGTTGGCGGTTGTCAGCCAGGGGTGGGCTTCGAGGATGTCCTCGTAGCGCAGGCGGCCGGAGGTGGAGCGGTCGAGGGATTCGACGTAGTCCAGTTCGTCCCAGGTCATGTCGAAGCCGAAGGCGTACTGGTTGTCCTTGCGGTAGCGCTTCTGGCCCTCGTTGGGGATGCCGAGGAGGTCCTGCATGGTGGCGAGATACTCGGTGATATCCGGAAGCTCATCCGTGGCGGTGACCGGCCAGTACCAGAGTGCGTTCCAAGCATTCATGGCGGTGCGCAGGCGAAGGTACGCACCTTCATTGTTGTGGAGGAGTTCTTCCTCCACCTGGGCGCGGGTAACCACGTCGGTGCGCTTGGCAGTGTTCGGCTCTTGGCCCCACAGGTCCAGGTCACGGCGGATTTGGTCTTCGGCGATGCGCAGGCGGATAAGGGACAACTCCCAAAGGCGCTCAACCTGGTTGGACAGTGCGGTGGCAAGCTTGGTCTGCGTCTTGTTTAGAGGCTTACAGATGGAGCGTTGCCAGGCCTTCATCGCCTTGATTTCCTCGGCTGCAAGGTTCTTCAAGTCCTTGGCATCCACGGCACTTCCCCACCCACGGCTAGGAACCAGGAAGTGATGGATGCGGCCGGTTGGGTGCTGGTCCGTCTCGTTGGCATCTATGGCATCCGCTAGCTCTTTGAGTGGATGGTGCTGCGGGGTCAGCGTGAGGTAGTTCTGCGTGCCCTTCGCCTTCGATGCGGTGGAGGAGACTTCCTTGGCGCTGAAGGTGGAACGGGTGGCACCCACTAGGGAGTTGCCGTGGCGCAGGTGCAGGCCGAACCAGGGGGCTTTGAGCTCCTTGGTCATGGTGTTGAGCCACAGGGAGATTTCGGCGAGCTCTACTGCGGTCTTGTTGAGGTCCACACCGTAGACCTGGTGCAGGGCGATGGAGGCCTTGACCTTTTGCAGCTCCTGGGTGCGGTCCTCACCGGGGACTTCTTTGCCCAGTTCGGCTTGCTTTTTGGTCAGGTAAAGCTCCGCGAGTTGGTTGACGGCCTCCACGGCGAAGGCGCCGGAGCCCATGGCGGGCTCACAGATGGTGAGGGTGAGAATGTCGTCAGCGTTGTCGATGCGGCCGGTTGCTTTGAGCTCCTCGATGGCCTGGCCGACGGTGAATTCCGTGATAACAGGTGGTGAGTAGAAAGAGGCGGAGCGCTCGCGGTCACGGGAGGATTGGCGGTAGACAAAACTGCCGCGGGCGTGGGTGCGTTGGACGCGTTCCACGCCACCGTGCTCGCTTTCGCGGTCTTCGTAGACGATGGAATCCTGCGGAAGCATGCGCGCTTGTGGTTCGGGGACCACCCAGGAGCCCTTGGAAGTATCGCCGTGTTTGGCTACTTCAACGAGGTCTTCTTGGGCGATGAATCCGGTATAGGACATCAGGCCCTCGTAGACCTGGCCCAGCTCGGTCACGCCGAGGGTGGCATAAGAGATGAAGCCGCGGTCGCTCCCCCGCTTTTCTTTGGTGAGTAGGAGGTTCTGCAGGACTCGGTGCAGTGCCAGGTTGGAGAGCTTGACCTCATCGATGTAAGAGGTGGCTTCAGATTTGAACAGGTCTGCATCGAGGTTGCGGAACTCCAGGCCGTCCTCGGTGGCGTTGGCATCGAAGAGCTCAGCGTTCTCATCGTGCGGATCGTGGCCGCGGTTGACGCGTTCAAAAAGCAGCTGGAGGCTGTCGTAGAGGTGCGTGCCGTTCTGGGTGCGGTGCGTTGTGGGTTCGGTGAGGATGAGGTCGCGCAGGCGGGAAAGGCCATAGCCTTCGTCATAGTCATTGTCCCCGGTGGGCAGGATTTGTAGCTCTGGGGAGGACTCGGCGAAGAGAAGGAAGAGGATGCGGTAAAGGTAGCGCAGGGCTTGGTTGGCCAGTTCGTTGCCGTCGATGTCGGTGGTGATGTTTTGTTCGCTGTTCGCGTGTTGCAACGCTCGACGTTGCAACACGTCGTTGCCGATGATCTCAATCGAGGCCTTGATGGCACCGCGCAGTTCCTCGGAGACTTTGACGGAGTGCTCGCGGGCTTGGGTCAGGGTGTCGAGCCACCAGGTGGTGCCATCAGCACCACGCATGGTGTGCTCGGCGGCGAGGATGGAGACTACTCGGGGAAGCTCGCCTTTAGCTTTCTGATCATTGCGCTCAACGGCTAGGCCTAGGTCCACGGCGAGGTAGCGGCCCAGTGGCCAGGTTTCGCGCTCTGCTAGGACTGCCCAGCGGCCAGCGAGGACCAGGATGAGGTCGGGAGCTTGCTCGGTGAGGAAGAGCTCGCCAACGAGCTTGGCGGCGGTGATGTCGAGGGCCTTGGCTTCACCGTCGGAGTTCTGGTGGCCCAGCTCCGGGTCGACGCCAAGAAGTGGGACAGTGGTGAGATCCTCCACGGAGTCCATCTGCCCGGCGCGCAGGATGACCAGAGAGTGGTTCTTGTCCGCGGCGGCAGTCAGCGTGAGGGGTTGGCCGTTGCGGGAAAACTCGAGGCGCTGTGGCTGCGGGTAGCCGAATGCCTCGGCGATGAGGTCGTAGACCTCATGCAGTGCATCGTCGGTTGCCTCCATAGAGAGCGCGGAGAGTTTGGTGTGCAGTGCTTCCCTGCGGGACGTCAGGCGCAGCAACGGGGATTGAGCGCGGTGGTGTGCGCCGTTGCTTTCAGCGGCGCTGGCATCCTTATCCGTTGCCTTCCACTCTTTGACGGCCTCCTCCACGCGCTTGCCAAAGGAGCTGCCTTTGTCATCGGTGGTGAGATAGTAATCCGAGATCCATTCCTCGACGTTGATGATGGAATCGAAGTCTGCCATTAGCGTGCCTCTGCTTCGTTGGGGTTGGTGCGTGCGGCGCTGGTATGTGCAGCGTCGGTGTTATCTGGGAGGACGAGTGCCAGTGGGCGCACGAGGGAGCGCTCCGGGGCCATGGATTTCAGCAGCTCCTCGTCCTGGTGGATAAGCCGCTTGGTGTCCTTAATCTTGAGGGTCTGCTGGCCGGAGTTGGCCTGCTGCCAGTTATCGGCGCGCTGCTGCCAGCCGGCGATGCGGTCCTGCGCGTGGTCTAGGTTGGTGTTCTTGACCACGGTGAGATGGCTCTGCGCTGCCTCCACGGCGGCCGCGATAAGCTGTGCTGCGGTTTCGGGGACGGCAAACTCGCCGGGGTTGATGGCGTTGTCTGTCAGGCCGATGCGGCCCAGCCAGGCGTAAACGTCTTCGTGTACCTCAATGTCCACGGCCTGCATGCCGGCGGGGACGTCGAAGCCGAAGGGGCCTTCCGTGGCGGTGAGGAAAGTGCGGGAAAGCACTTGGCCGCGGGAGTTGGTCAGCGTTCCCATGAGCAGCAGCGTCGGTGTGTCCACCGCGCCAAGCACGGCGAGGATTTCGCTTTGTGCCATGTTGGTCAGGGCGCGGTCGGCAGCCCACTCGGAGACCGGGTGCAATGGGCCCAAGAAGTGGGCGCGCGGCCAGGATTTCTCCGAGTCGCCTTCGCGCGCGGCCTTGAGGTGTTGGTTGCCGCGGCGCGCAGAGGTGGCGAGCATGAGGCGCTCGGTGACCTTGCGGTAGGACACATAATCCTGCGGTAAGTAATCAAAGCGCCGGCACAGATCGCGCGGAGGGGTTAGCTCCACGATGTCATTATCGTGCTGTGCATAGTCCACCCCACCGGCGCTCAAGGGCTTGTCTGCCGAATCTTGGTAGGCCTCCGCCAGCGCATCGCCGAGGTAGTCCTTCTCCGCGCGGTAAAGGCTGTGGCGCAGCGAGCGACGTGACGGCGCGGGTGCGGTACTTTCGGACGTTGTCGCTTCGTTGTTTGCGGCGTTCTCAGTGCTTATAGAGTCCTCGGCGCTCTCGGCGTCGTCGGGGCCGTTGGTGGCAGCGGCAGCGAGTAGCGCCCAGATGTCATCGCCCAGGCCGGAGGCCGGAGCGACATCCTCGGGTTCTGCGTTGGGTGCCGGCTTGGCGTGCGCACCGGTGAGGATCTCCTCCGGGGAGGCCACGACCTCATCGAAGTCGCGCTCGTGCATGAGCACCGCGCGGATCTCATCCTCCTCCGCCTTCGGGTTGTGCTTGCCCATGAGTGGGGCGGCATCACCGAGGAGCTGGTTGGCGGAATACTCGCGGTCAATGAGACGAGTGAGCACGCGCAGCTCACCGATGGATTCGGCGACATCCGCGTCCTTCGGGTCCAGCAGCAGGGAGGTGATCTCCGGCTCGTGCTCCTGGCCGTAGCGGTCGATGCGGCCGTTGCGCTGCTGAATGCGGATGAGCGACCACGGGATGTCATAGTGCACCAAGTGGTGGCACTGGGCGTGCAGGTTGACGCCTTCGGAGGCGACGTCGCCAGTAATCAGCACGCGCAGAGGGGTGTCGGTGCGCTTGAATTCGTCGATAAGCGCCAGCTGATCCGAATCCGACAGGCCGCCGTGCATGACTATCACCGCGCCCTGCGGGAGTTTGAGATGCTTGGCGACGTTCTCCTGCAACCACCGCAGCGTAGCCACCCTCTCCGAGAAGATGACCACGCGGCGCTCGGAGCCCTTCTTGACGCCAATCTCCATGAGGTAATCAATGAGCGCGGCGAACTTGTTGGAGTGTTCCTCCGTGACCTTGTTGTTGAGCTCAGCGAGGCGCTCGAGTTTCTCCTGTTCCTTGGGCTTGTCGAGCTTCTGGCGCGCGGCAATAGATTCCGCCAGCGCTGCCGGGGAGGACAGGAAGGCCTTGACCAAGGTCCAGGGGAAGAGGCGATCATTCGCCGTGGTGGCTGGGGTGTTGACCCAATCCTCGGCGATGGCGCGCGCCACGGCGTTTTCCTCCGGCGAGGCATCCACCAGGATGTTACGGGGCTCGCCGCGCTTGGCCCACTTCTCCCCCACCACGGAGGCCACCTCCGGTGAATTGCGGTGGCGGCGGATAATCAGTTTCTTCGCGGCCTCCATGTCGATGGAGCCATCCGGGAGGACGGAGAGCGGGTCGAGCAAGCGCAGGATCTCCTTGAAGGATTCCTCGCGGCCATTGTGCGGGGTGGCCGAGGCCAAGATGAGGGACTCGGTGGTCGGCGCCAGCGTGCGGGCCAGCTCATTGTTCTGGGAGCCAGCGTTGGTGGCGTTATGAATCTCATCGATCACTACGGCATCCCAGCGGACCTTCTCCAGCTGCGCGCGGTACTTCGGCGCCTTGAGCGTGTCCATGGAGACAATGACGCGCGGGAAGTACGTAAACGGGTTCTTCGACGCCGGCAGTTTCTGGCGGACCTTCTGGATGCCCTGGCTGTCCAGGCGCACCAGCGGGATGGCGAAGCGTGTCCACAGCTCCTGTTGGAACTGCTCCATGACGTGCTTCGGCGTGACGACGAGGATGCGCTCTCCCCTGCCGCGGCGGATGAGCTCCGCCAGGATCATGCCGATCTCCAGCGTCTTGCCCAGGCCGACGGCATCGGCGAGCAGCACGCGCGGGCGGATACGCTCATCTGACAGCGCCGACTTCACCGCGGAGAGCTGATAATTCAGCGGGTCCGCCAGCATCTGCGTGGCCACCTCAAGCTGCTTTTGGTACAGCGGCACCGGCGTGCGGCGCAGCGTGGACTCCAGCCACAGGCGGGTGTGGCGAAAGTGCGGCGACTCATCCGGGCTAACGGTGACGTTGGCGGGGTCGAAGACCTCGATGTCATCGAGCGCAGTAAAGAAGGTGGCGGTGGTATCGCGCACGTAGTCGCTCACGCCGCGAGCGCGGATGCGGAAGCCGTCGGTGGTGCGCGCGACGTTGCTGACCAGCCAGTGCTCGTCACGGCAGGAAATGGTCACGCCGGGGGCGAGCTGGGAGTAGTCGGTAAGGCTCATGGAGTCCAAGGTAGCAGCGGGGATGGACCGAATTGGGCTGATTGTGGCTCAGGAGTTCGAGAACTCCATCAATAAGTCCGGACCTTCAATGGGCGAAGCTTCTCGCCCCAGAAACTCGGTACATGCTTAGACCCACCAAATTGTAAATACCGCCGACCAGTAGGTCAGCCGTTATCCCGGCCGCTTCGTTACTTCGAACTATGGCCTGTCCTCAGACGTAAACTCATTAGCCAGTCGAGCTACATGAAGAGCCAAATAAGAAACTTCATCATCCAGCAGATGAGTGGTGAGGCGAAGCTCTAGGACATCCTTGAGCAAAAGCGCACATCTGACTGCTTCTGGATACTTAGTTTCAAGCCCTTGCTGCAAAACTGCCATACCTTCGTCCAACTGCTGGTCACTTTTCACTCGCACGAAAAAGTACCGCATATGGGTTATGAACCTAGCTGCACTAACCGAATTCCGATCCACCCTCAATCCCAATGCTCGGTCTATCACATCGAAGAGCTGGGTGAACAACTCGGTCATTTCGTAAGTAAAAGAGAGATCCTCAACTCGAAAACCCGCGTTTACCAAGTGGAGTGCGATAGCAACTGCTTCGGATTCTGGCAGCGGATCAAGGTACCGCCGATTTAGCCACCTATTAACGCCTAAAAGAATTTCGCCTCCGATGGCGAACTCCTCGGGATAGAGGTTTTTAACCTCTGCTTCCAGAGGATTTGCTGACGCTGCTATTTGCGGATCGATAGAAAAGCGGCGTACTGCCATTTGAAGGTGATCCGCCAGTGCTACGGTGGTTGCAGAAGCGACATCAATTCCAATCGAACTGGCATGTTCGTGGAGTAGGGACTCAGCCAACTGCAAATAATCTGGGTCAACCGAAGCGAGTAAATCAGCGAAATTGCTTATGTCTCGATTATTTTCCGGGACAAATACTTGATTTATCTTTCCCGCGTCCACTGGCTCCCCCGGCCGCTTCTTAAAGCCAACTCCCCACCCGGTTACCACTACTTTTGTACCGTCCGGGCGCACGGAGAGGACCACGTTATTATTGAGGGCCCGAAGAACCTTCATCTCAGTCATAGTCCTCTCCTTGTCTTTGATTATCCTCGTTTCAGCGATTCACCGTTCGTCGCGATCACCTCTTTGTACCAGTAAAAAGAGTCCTTCCGGTATCGCTCGAGAGTCCCCTCACCATTATTGTCAAGATCCACGTAAATGAAACCGTACCGCTTTTTCATCTCAGCTGTCGAAGCGGATATTAGGTCGATGCAGCCCCAAGATGTGTAGCCCATAATAGGGATGCCGTCCTTGAGCGCTTCCTCAACTTGGACTAGGTGGTCATTCATGTAGTTGATGCGATAGTCATCGTGGACGGTCTTGGTAGTTCCTTCATCTACCAGTTGATCTACCGCACCCAAGCCATTTTCGACGATGAACAGTGGCTTGTGCCACCGGTCATACATAGTATTCAACGCATAGCGCAGCCCCACTGGGTCAATGGCCCAGCCCCAATCGGACACCTCGACTTCAGGATTTTTTACACCTCCCATGATATTTCCGCCGCCCCGTTCCGCACTCGGATCAGTGGTTTCAGCAACGGACATGTAGTAGGAAAAAGACACAAAGTCGACGGTGTTGCGCAAGTCGACGAGGTCTTGCTCAGAAATGTCGAGTTCAATTTCATGCTCCTTAAACACACGGAGCAGCGTATTTGGATACTCACCATTTACATGAATATCGCCAAACAATGCGTCTAGCTGCGTTTCGCGAAGCGCCTTGAATGCATCTTCGGGCCTCGGCCTGAGCGGGTAGCGAGGGACGCTGATGACCATGCACCCAATTGAGAAATCCTGACTAATGGTTCGCGCAACCGCGGTTGCGCGAGCAGACGCGACCATGATGTGGTGAATGGCTTGATACAGTTCCTGCTCTGAAATCTCTTCACGAGTCTTCTCAATCGCACCACCCATGAATGGCTGATGCAGAATTGAATTCACTTCGTTGAAGGTCAACCAGTACTTAACGCGCCCCTTGTAGCGGTTAAAGACCGTTGTAGCGTATTTAACATAGAAGTCAATCAGTTTTCTGTTTGACCAACCACCATAGCTACGAGCTAGGTTCAATGGAGTCTCATAGTGAGACAAAGTCACAAGCGGCTCGATACCGTATTTTTCGAGTTCATCGAGGATACGATCATAGAACGCCAATCCCTCTTCGTTAGGCTCTTCGTCATCACCGTTCGGAAAAATCCTCGACCATGCGATCGAAAACCTATAGACTTTAAACCCCATCTCGGCAAGAAGGGCAATGTCTTCTTGATAGCGGTGATAGTGGTCGATGCCTTTCAACTTCAGATTATCCGAAGTGGGAGCTTCGGTCGGCGGCGTCATCAAGCCGTTAGGCATCACGTCTTGGATCGATAGGCCTTTTCCACCTTCATCAAATGCCCCTTCCAGCTGATTCGCCGCAGTGGCTCCACCCCACAGAAATCCTTCGGGGAAAGCAGACTTTTTCATGATTCGATTCCTTTCTTGAAAGCTACTTGGTCGCGGTGATGACTACTTCATCTACGACCGCTTCGTTTTCTTCTGCAACAACGGTTACGTCCTCCAGCTTCGCGGTATTTGTAATCACCACGATAGTGGTATCGTCATAACCCGCGCTTTCAATCGCGTTGAGGTCGACGTCAACAAGCACCTGCCCTAGTTCCACTTGGTCACCTCGGGAAACATGAACGTCAAAACCGTCGCCCCTCATCTTTACCGTGTCGATCCCGACGTGCACGAGGACCTCAATTCCATCCGCGGTTTTGATGCCAAAGGCGTGGCCCGACTTCGGTGCGGCAATCACTGTTCCAGCCACTGGAGAAGAAATCTTTCCCGTGGTCGGCTTAATTCCAACGCCTTTACCCATAGCTTCCGAAGCGAACACCTCATCCGCAACTTTATTGAGCGGGATAATGGTTCCAGGTACTGCAGCCCGAACGTCAACGGCTCTCCCATCAGTAGTAGCTTCCGAGGTTGTGGCTTCAGCGCTGTTTTTCAGTGACGTTGCACCAGTTTCAGTCGTGGATGCGTCTGTGCGACGTTCTGCCATTGGGGTTAGAATCCAAGACCCGATAAATCCGATCGCAATCGCTACACCACTACCAACTAGCTGTGCTGCAAAAGAACCGACATTCATGGCAGCAGGAAGCGCCAGCAACGACGGGAAGGCGTATACATCAAAGGCATTTCCGCCCATAGCGATGATTGCGCCGCCAACGGCACCGCCCACGCATCCTGCATAAAACGGGAACTTGAGGGGTAGGTTAACGCCGTAAATAATTGGCTCGGTGACACCAGCCATAAATCCGGAAAATACGCCGGCACCGGCCACCTTCTTACGCGCATCGTTCTTGGTCCGCAAGAATACTCCAAGAGCAGCGGCGGCTTGGGCAAGTACGGCCGCCATGATAGTAGCCATAATGAATGAATGACCATCCACGGCAAGTTCATTTAGGAAGATAGGATTGAATGCCCAGTGTAGGCCGAAAATGACTAAGACCTGCCAGAACCCACCCATTATTGCGCCACCAAGCCATGGGATGTGAACAAAAACTGAGTTCACGCCATCAGCAATGAGCTGTGAAAGCCATGCAGTTGCCGGCCCGACGGTAAGAAGCACCACAGGTACCATTACCGCAACGACGATTAGCGGCGTAAAGAAATTTCGGATGGCGCCGGGAAGTACTCGTTCAAGCCACCGTTGCAAATACCCAGCCAACCAAACTGCGATAACAGGGGCAATAACGGAGGAGGCATAGCTTGCCGTCATTAACGGAATTCCAAAGAAACGTACATCATTTCGAGTACCTAGTTCCACAATCGCCGGGTAAACCAGTGGAGCAACCGTGGCCATAGCTACGTATTGGTTAACCCTGAAATACCGCGCTGAAGTTGCTGCTAGGAAGAGCGGTAAGAAGAAAAAGAAAGCATCAAACGCAGCATTAAAAACGATATACGTGTCAGAATCAGCGCTAAGCGAGGTGAAATTAGTCGCAAGCGTCAGGAAGGCCTTACCTAGGCCCAGTCCAGCGAGACACCAAACAATCGGGCTGAAGAGAGACGAAATCATGTCAATGAACGCATTTAGGGGGTTCCCGCTCTTGACTGTTTCATTGTCCGCAGCTTGCAACTGCGCTTCACCGTCTTTCACACCTTTAGCCGACATTCCAGGCAAAGCAGTAATGGCTTGATAAGCCAGCGGTACGTCGTTTCCGACCACGACTTGGTGCTGCCCACCGGCTTTAACAAGTGTAAGCACACCGTTGGTTGATTTAACTGCCGCCTCGTCTACCCTGTCAGCGTCCGCTATCTTGAACCGCAACCGTGTAGCACAATGCGTCACGCTGTTTACGTTCTCCGCCCCGCCGAGTGCACGCAGCACTTCTGTCGCAAGAGGCTGAAAATCCGCTTTCGTCGCCATCCTTATGGCTCCTTTCGGTCAAATAATTCAATCTGAGCCGCTGCAACGATTACGACACCTCAGATTCACTTCGTGCAAAGCCTTGCCCGCCACGACTGGAACACGAAAACGAGAAAAGACCCAGGCTGCAGACAACAAAACTGCTGCAGACATGGGTCAACTGAAGCAGTCTTGAACAGACTGCTGTCCTAGGTCTTGCTCCCGATTGAACGGGGTTACACTCCTTGGCTGCTCTAAAGAGCTAAGCACTTAATACAGATACTGCCAGACTAGCCACTCTTCGTCAACAACTGTGTCAAGGAGCACGCTTTAGCTCCACCAAGCCCCAAAACATGGTCGGCTATCTACTGCAAATTCACTAACGTCCACAACCCTCCCTTGTATTGACACCGAAACCCGGCGGGCACCTTTGTCTAGAGCAATCGGCCCTTCAGTAACACGATTCAAGTTAACTTCAGACTCCAAAAAGAGGCCGCTCTCTTGGTAAAGATGGAGCACCTCACAGTTGTGAATGCGCACCTGCCAACACGTGACTGTAGGTGCGTTCGACTCGCCCGTGCGTGCCGTGACCGAGAGAACCGGAAGTAGATGAACGGCTGCAAGCAGGACCGGACGTCGTCAAGCATGTGCCAACACCATAGACCCCCTTTTGGAGGCATATATACTCCTGATGTTCTTGTTACTCTCTTTCTCTCGTGGGGTTCCTGATATGGGATTTTTCAAGGTTGGCGCTGGGCTCTTAGCCGCCGGCGGAGTGAGCTACGGTGCCTATGCCGTATTAGGGCCGGACTCTTCCGATGACGTCATTACGGTCCAAAACGTCATCGATGGCGACACCATCGACGTCACGCAGGACGGTGAGACCACACGCATTCGTCTGCTCAACATCGATACTCCAGAGATGGGCAAAGAGTGCTTGGCCGAGGAAGCAAAGCAATACCTGGCCGGTCTGCTGCCAGTGGGCACGGTAGTGACACTGGAGTACGACGATGAACGCGAAGACAAGTATGGCCGAACACTAGCCGGAGTATCCAAAGAAGGATCGTTCATCAACGCCTCCGTTGCTGAGGAGGGTTTCGCTGTGCCGATGAAGGTGGGCGGCAACACTCGTTTCTTCTCGGAGGTCTCGGCCGCCGCCGACCGAGCCCGTGCTGCCGGCAAGGGCATCAACTCGGCCGGTCCAGAGTGCGTATTTGGCGACGACGGAACCTACCGCGACGCACGCTCCACCATTGATGCGGCACAGCATTTTCAGTTTGATGACATGTGGAATGACGAGCAATTCAACGGCGCTCACGTTCACGTTTCCCGCGTAGCCGATGCAAAGAAGTCTATTTCCGCACTGGAAAAATCGGTCGCGGAACAATCTGATTTCCAGAAAGCAGCATTCGGGCATAAGCAAACCGAACTGCTAGACGAGCTCGATAACGACGCTACCGAGATTGAAACGCTCTTGAACCGCAAGATCACATACGCTTCAGACGCACGCGAAAAGAAGCACGCCGAGGAAGAAGCAGCACGCGAAGCTGCAGAGGCCGCGCAACGTGAAGCAGAAGAAGCAGCCCGTCGTGCAGAACTTGAGGCTGCGGAGGCGGCCCGTCGCGCGGAACAGGAAGCACAGCAAGCCGCACCCGCCTACCAGGCACCAGCCGCACCGGCGCCCAGCAATCCGGTGGACAACTACACCGGCTGCCGCGCCTACGGCGGCAACTACGCAATGACCAGCATTGACAAGAAGGGACGCCCCTACGCCAAGATTGATTGCACCACACGCGTGCAGATTGGATAACCTGCGAGCACTGTAGCCTTGACACAGTATTTCCTACACTAACGTCGCAGGTCGAACGGGAATTTAAAACGACCCATCGAAAGCTTATAACGCCACCCGCGGGGTGCCTCCCTACCCGTCGTCAAGCCCGTTTCGACAGGTTCTCAATCAAAATGTTCCTAAATGCATTTTCAAGGGTGGAGTAGCTTCGTTCAGCTCGCTGCGCTAGAAAGACACTCCTTCTAGATGCAGTATGCAAATTAACAATCACGACATCTGGATGTTTAATTGCAACAGCTGAAGCTGGAGCCATGGCTATCCCCATTCCAATGCTCACCATCGCTTGAGTCTCGTTGTAATCATTTGCATACATTGTGATTCGAGGTCGGAATCCCGAGCGGCTAGCAATTCGTTCTAAAGCCTCACCAGCCGGATGGTTATCGCTGCGCAGAATCCAGTTCTCCTCACGCAAATCAGCAAAATCAAAACCGGCATGCTCCGCCACCCAATGCCCCTTAGGGACGATCAGAACCATCCCTTCTTTAAACAAATGAGTCGACACGATGCCACTAGCCGAAAATGGATTCCAAGGGTACTCCCACAAAACGGAGAGATGGACTCGTCCCTCCTCCAGATACTTCAGCAACTTGTCGAAGCGCGCGCTTAGAATTTCGAGCTCTACGTTCGGAAACCTATCGCGCATCTCCACAATGACCCCCGGCAGGTGCGATGCAGCGAATGTAGGAAAAGTACCGATCCGCAGGGTCCCCGCTCGACCATCCCTCATCTCCTTCAAGTCAGACTCAGCAGCTGCGGCCTGCCGAAGTAGGCGACGGCCGTGCTCAGCCAGCATCACACCCCCTTCAGTAGGAATGGCACCCTTGCCCCCTCTCCGAAGTAAGGAGACGCCCATTTCCGATTCCAGCTTCTTAATCTGTTGCGATACTGCAGAGGACGAGACACCCAAATCGGCTGCCGCTTTCGCGATGGACCCTGACTCAACCGCCGCCATAAACATTTCAAGACGATTTAAATCTAACAATCTTACCTCTCCTTCAATACCGTAAAGCAATACTAAACGATAAATAGATGCTCCCAACAGCACCTTCAATCAACTCACCAAACACACCTTAGATAACAGCAAATCATTAGCACTTTAGATGAAGTATTACTTACGCCTACAGTGCTTATGGTTACTTTTACTACACGTAGTGACCGGGATACGCTCCATATATCAGACGAAATATGATTGGAGACACAATGGAATTGCCTGGTGTGTGGATGCGCGGCGGCACTAGTAAGTGCTGGGTTTTCGAGCGCGACGATCTCAGTAAATCGAATCTGGGAATTGAAAATACCCTGTTGAGAGTATTTGGCAGCCCCGACGTCCGACAACTAGACGGAATTGGAGGCGGCACCTCAACTACGAGTAAAGCGGTTATCGTCTCTCCCACAGACCACACCGGAGCCGACTTATCTTTCCTCTTTGCACAAGTGGGAATCGATGAAGCAAAGGTTGATTGGGGAAGCAACTGCGGCAACTGCTCTGCCACCGTAGCGCTCTACGCAATCGAACAGGGGTGGATTGTTCCCACTGCCGAGGTCACCGAGGTTCGTGTACTCAATGAGAATACGGACCAAATAATTATTCAACGAGTACCAACCCCTCTAGGACGACTCCCCCGTCAAGGAACTGCGGAAATGCCGGGCTCCGTATACCCCGGTTTCGAAGTCACACTCGGTTTTGAGGAACCGGAGGGGAAGACTACCGGTAAGCTTTTCCCAACTGGTCAAAACCAAGAATCTTTCCAGATTGATGGTTCGACATATCGTGCCAGCCTCCTGGACGCTGGTGCTCCCACCGTTCTGGTCTCCGCACGAGAGCTTGGTTTGTGGGAAGCCGACCGAGAGGATTGGACATCAACATCAACCGACACGCTCAGCCTTCTAGAAGAAATCCGCAGAGCTGCTGCAGTGCGAATGGGACTATGCAGCAACGCTAAGGATGCTGATCGCGCCATCCCAAAGATCGGCATTGTCGGACCAACCTCAAATGAAGAGGCTTCCTTGCGAATCCAAATGCTCTCGATGGGAAACCTACACCCTGCAATGCCGATCACGGGGAGCGTAGCGGTCAGCATCGGCGCACAGACACCGCAAACTACGGTGCACGAGGCGTTGTCCGGTAGAAGCGTCGATTCAGGCCTTTTGAAAATTGACACGCCGTCAGGAATTCTAACGACGTTTTACGAGTCCAAGGAAGGAAAAACCTTGGTGGGTTCCGCTCGTACCTGCCGGACATTAGCCGAAGCGACCTTGTTCATCCCTGAAGACCCAATGCCCTTGGAGGTACGAAATGCTTCGTAATAAAATTTCACCTTTAAAGACTGTTCTTGCGATTTCCGCTTCCTCTTTGCTGGTTGCTTGCGCCCCTGAACAGTCTGCCTATCAACCATCCGGACTGGGAATTATAGATGTCATGGTTCCATACTCAGCCGGAGGAGGAACCGATACCTGGGGAAGGTTTATCACGCAGGAGTTCGCCACGCGCCTAGACGGTGTCGATCGATTCCAGATTGAGAATGTTCCTGGCGGAGAAACGATCACTGGAGCGAATTCCTACGTTAAGAGTGGAGTAACCAATGGCGACTATGTACTTGTAGCGTCAGCTACTACTTACTTCCAGGACATGCTTAACCACAAAGCAGCAGAGTTCGATTTCGCATCAATGGAGCCTCTTGCTTTCAATGGCACTGGTGCAGTTCTATGGACCTCGAATCATTCTGGAATTAAGAGCATCGATGATTTACTCAACTCTGAGCAAGAGTACGTCTTTGGAGGAATGTCCGCGTCGGGACTCGATCTAGTCGCTTTGCTCGCCCTCGAAGCACTGGGCGTTGAAAACAAGGGAGTATTCGGATTCGAAGGGCGCGGGGCGTCTCGCCTTGCTACCCAACGTGGAGAGACAGACCTCGACTTTCAAACTACGGCTACCTATCTTTCGCAATTAAAAGAGGGCGAAGACGACGGAGAAGTAGTACCACTGTTCAGCATTGGAGTCCCCGATGGTGACAAAGTAAAGCGCGATCCAAATCTTTCAGCGCTTCCCACTTTTGACGAGCTTTATCATCAACAGGAATCCCCAACAAAGGAGCAACAACTAGCTTACGAAGCATTCCAGTCCTTTGTTGTCCCTGGTTTCTATTATCAAAAAGGCCTATGGGCGAACCAAGGAACGGATCCCGAAGTCATTGATCAGTACGACAAACTTGTCAAAGACCTAAACGCAGATAAAGAGTTTTCCGAACGGGCAAACACGGCGCTGGGTGGCTACGACCTTGTCTCTGGAAAGGAAGCCAAAAGAAACTTCGACAAAGCGATGAATATCAGTCCCGAAGTCGAGCAATACATCGTCGATCTTTTACTCGACAAATACGGAACAGCTATTCATTAAGGAATGAAAGAACATGTTTGAAGCTATCACAACGGCACTCGCGCAGCTCGCAGATCCTGCAATGCTGCTCTACCTGTTTGCCGGCGTAGTCGTAGGCATTATCATCGGCGTTATTCCTGGCCTTGGCGGCACTGGTGCCGTAGCCGTTCTAATGCCTTTCGTCTTTGTCCTAGAACCGAACCAAGCTATCGCAATGATCATTGGTGCGGTAGCGGTCGTTCATACATCCGATGTCATCACATCCGTCGTCCTAGGAATCCCTGGTTCAGCCGCTGCATCAGTTTTCCTACTAGATGGACACGAAATGGCGAAGAAGGGCGAGGGAGGTAGAGCCCTAAGCGTCAGCTTCCTTTCTTCGATGATTGGCGGCTTGATAGGAATTGTTGCTTTGACAGTCGTTGTTCCTATTGCGAAACCCATTGTTTCCACTTTTGGTTCGCCTGAGATCTTTTCATTGATTGTCGCTGGTGTTTTCCTTACCGCGATGCTTTCAAAAGGAAACATGGCTAAGGGGTTGATGATCTCAGTTTTTGGTTTGGCGTTAGGGCTGATTGGCGTATCCCCAACAAGTGCTGAATATCGGTTTACTTTTGGTTCGGAATATCTCACAGAAGGCCTAGGACTTGTTGCGGTTGCACTGGGTATCTTTGGCCTTGCAGAAATTATCGACCTCGTGGCTAAGAAAGCTTCGGTAGCTGATGCAAAGATCGAGCTAGGAGGTGGATGGAAGGAAGGAGCGAAGGACATCCTCCGCTACCCATTGGATGTCATTCGAGGATCCGCAGTTGGCGTCGGAGTTGGATTCCTCCCTGGTGTAGGTTCCACCGCAGGTTCCTGGCTCTCTTACGGACAAGCCCAAGCATTTGCTTCTAAGAAGGGCAACTCACGTTTCGGAAAAGGAGACCCTCGTGGAGTCATCGCCCCTTCAGCAGCCAGCAACGGTATCGAGTCGGGCGCCCTCATTCCAACGCTACTATTCGGTGTTCCAGGCGCCGCACCATTCGCCCTGTTGCTCGGAGTCCTACTGATTTTCGGAATCCAACCCGGACCGAATATGGTTACCAAACACCTTGATTTGGTGTACTTCATGGTTTGGTCCTTTGCGATTGCAAGCGTTGTAGGTGCAGCACTCGCTTTTCTTCTCGCTCGACCTCTAGCAAAGCTCTCTTTTGTGAGTTTCCCGCTATTGGCTGCCACGCTCATTCCAATCCTTTTTATGAGCGGCTTTCAAGATTCCTATAATTTGAATGTCTTCTATGTCATGCTCGGCCTTGGCATTGTCGGTTGGATTTGTAAGGTCTGCAACATCCCACGCGCGCCATTTCTTATCGCCTTCGTTCTGGCCGAGCCACTTGAACGTTACTTTTTCCTAACTGTGAAGGCATTTTCCCCATCTGAATGGCTTACGCGCCCCTTTGTAATTGTCGTAATCATCATTCTCGTCGGTGTTCTGGCAGTGCCATGGGCTCAAAAACGATTCGGTCGAACTATTCATCATGAACAATCAGAAGCCGCCGATAAGGCAGAAGGGCTCGGAGCTCCTCCAACTATCCGCCTAGCAATTTCGGGAGTGTTCTTTCTTTTCTTCTTGGTGCAGCTGCTGCTTTCTTCACAATATTCAGGAAATGGTTCGCTGTTCCCATATGCGGTAGGTAGCGTCGGGCTCGCGCTTTCCGTCATAGCTATCGTGGAAGATATTTTAAAAATCCGCACGCTCAGCGTCTCTGAGACACAAAAGCGAGAGTGGCGCGAAACAGTAATCACTGTCGCTAAATCACTACTTTGGGTTCTCGCTTTTGTATGGCTGGTATTTGCCTTCGGCTTGTATGTCGGAACGGGTATTTTTGCCATAGCCTTCTTGATAACCATTGCCCAACTAAAGCTGTGGAAAACCGCTGTTTACGTTTCTATACTGCTTGGGTGTCTCTGGGCCCTCGAAAACTGGGCTTACCTCATTGCCCCTGTAGGCTACCTGCAGATCTAACGAACCTGCACCATGCACACACAGATTGTGTAGTCTTAGCAGGCCATAACTCTAAGCGTCAGGACTCACAATGAATGACACCCATGCTCTGAACACACCGCGGCTTGCATTGTCGGTGCCTACGGATGCCGACATTAATGCCATCTTCGCGATTCACTCGGATGCGCGTACGTACGAGCACCGGCCCGAACTAGCTATGAAGTCCAGGGAAGAAGCTGCGGAACTGGCACGCTCGTGGCAAGAGAATTGGAGTAAGAAGCAGCTGGGCTACTACGTGGTGTCTACGCTTGATGGCACCACTATTGGGTTCACCGGTGTGCGCCATAGCGAGGAAGCCGGTGAAGAAGTACTCAACCTCTATTACCGCTTCGCACCCGAATCGCAAGGCCGGGGCTATGCCAAGGAGGCAGCGGCCGCTGCGATTACCAGTGCGCGCAAACGTTTTCCGCGGCTGCCCGTTGTCGCCATCATCGATCCCACTAATGAGGCGTCGATAGCCCTAGCCTTGAAGCTCGGGCTTCAGCACGTCCCCGGCGCAGGAGTGCCGGGCGACTACGAGGTGTACCGACTCGGCTGATAAAGAACCGCCTCGACGAGGCGGTTCTTGTCTAGCGTTTCCAGGTAACAAGGGCGACTGCGCCAAAGAGGACGGTGCCGAATGCCGCAACCATCCACGCGAGCATCATCAATGCTAGAAACACATCTGGGGCGCCAGCAACTGCTCCCACGACTATTGCGATTGTCAACGCGAGCAAACCTAGAGCTGAGCGCTTGAACCAGCGTGGAGACTTTCTCTCCTTGCGCGGCTGAGGGGTTTCCGGAAGTGGCTTTGCACCAGGGTCGGGTACCGGGAATGCTGCGGCAGGGGTGGGCTGAGCTGGCTCCGCTGATGGTGCCGGTGCGAAGGGGGACTCTTGCTTCGGCGTCGGTTCCGCGAACCAAGATAAAGATTCATCCTGTGTGTTCTGCTCACGCTGCTTTGGCGTCTCTGCCCACGGTGATGGTTGTTGCTCAGGCGACGGCTCTGGTTGTGCCTGTGGTGTTGGCACCCAAGGTGCATGAGAAGTGCTCCAGTCTTGGAGCGGAGCTGAGGCGTCGGCGGCATCCTCAAGCTCAGGTTCCGTGGTCGTCTCCGGCTCTACTGTCTCCGTAGGAGTAGTCGGCTCGTCGTCCACAATGAATGGATTAGCCGCCTGCAGTTCTGAGACTGTTGCGGCCGCCATAACGTCCTTTTCTTCCTCTTCCTGTCGCAGCTGCTCCTGCGCCCATGCGGCGAAGTCTTCACGTGTCACCAGCGGCTTTTTATAGCGCACCGCAAGACTCGTCTTGCCGTCTTGAGCAGTGAGGTCATCAGTTACGAGGACATCGCACCGCGTCTTCGTTACGGACTGCTTGTAGACCAGACCCAGCCCCGCACAGAATTCTTGGAGCACCGGTCCTTGCGGGTAAAGCTGATTGTCAATGATGGTGGAGCCACGGAATGCCACGCGGGTGCCAGGGGTGAGGACGTCCGCGGCCCGCGCAACATTGTTTTCTGCCTGCGCAACGTGCGAGCCGGCAGCAGCTGCCGGAGCAGCCTCAGTTTCCTTCACTGGAGCACTGACTGGTTCCTCTACTACTACTGCGCCGGTGTTCGCTACGTCGGCCTCCGCAGCGTAGGCGGGTGCTTCGAGGAACGGGCCGTGCTCGTACCAGTACTCGAAATCTTCCTGCGAGATGATCGGCTTCCCGAACTCGCGAGCTGCTTGAGCTTTACGAGACATCGATGCCACGTCGCGGGCGACGAGAACATCGCACCGTGTCTTCGACATTCCCTTCTTGTATTCAAGACGGCGGATACGACAGATGCGGTCGAGACGCTCGTCGTCAGCGGGGCCGCCGAGCAGCTCGTTACGGCCGGTGAAGGCTACTCGGGTTCCCGGAACAAGGAGACTCGGGACATCCACAGTGGTGTTTTCGACTGCTGGCAGTTCCACGGTGCGGGTATCGATGCGTGCGACGCGGGCTAGGATGTCGTCGTAAAGCTCCTGCGTCCACAAGCCCCTTGATACCGCCCATGCAGAGAGAAGCTCGGCGCACTCTTCCACTTCAGCGAATGAACGCGGCATCACGGTGCCACCAGACATCGCTGCCCACGCATTATCCGAATCCGTGGCCTGCAACTGGTCCAGGGTCATCGGCGCTTTCGGTGCCCAGGAAGGAATAAGCACTGCGCCTTCGGTTTCTCGTTCTGCGGGAGGAACTAGTTGTCCACGTGACGGAGCAATCGTGCCCTTCTCATAGGCAACCGCCATCGACTCACACCGGCTGACGACGTCATCACCCTCCGGTTCAAAGCTAAAGTCCCCCACCTCGTAGCCGATTCCGAGCGCAACATCCATGCCCTTTTCTTGGTGGCGAACGGCACGCTCGAGCATGGCTAGGCGGTCACCAACGACGATGCCTCCTTGTGCCTGACGGAGCAGAAGCGGCCAGAAATCTCCCAAGGTCGGTGCCATTGCGAGACCGCCCACCGGAACCTTGTAGCGCTGTCCAAATTCCCCGAGGTCAGCCATCGGATTAATCCACGAGCCAAAGCTCGCTACCCGAGCACCGTTGTGATACACAACCGCATGAATCCGTGCGATGTGTTCACTCATGCCGAAGCTCACGCCGTTGAATGACACGAGCACCACGCGGTCAGTATTGACACCGCTACTTACTTCTCTCCGGACCCGACGGACAAGAGCATTGTTGGCGCGTATGTGACGAGGCTCCACCGGAGTGGAAAAGCGTAGATGTTCCAAATCAACTGCACGTGATAGTGCAACGTAGAACTGCCCATCGGTGGCGGTGCCGCCGGCAAGGTCGATGTAGAGCTTAGGAATTGTCTTGCCCTGGCTCTTATGGATGGTGATGGCCCAAGCCAGGATGACTGGGAACTGTCTGATTGTTCCGATGGTCTCACTAACCAAGCGCGAGCCATCAACTCCTGGCCGGTTAATTTCCCAGGTGTGCGGGGTCAGGGTGACCACTTCACCAGTCGCGTCAATTCGTACATCGATCTCGTGCTCAGTAGCCCGCACGATCTGGCCAAAACTACCGTTGACGAATCGGCCCTTCGGATCATTAATCACGGTCATGACGCGCGCTCCCTCGGCATAGTGAAGTTCATCCTCACCGCTAAAGGAATTGGCTGGAAGCTCGCCGGTGCCTTCCGCAACCGAGACGAACTTTGCTGCAGGAAGGTTAGCTAGCTTTTGCCGGTTAATCCTTGCCACCGTCGACTTACGTGACGTCAGCGTCACCCAGTCATCTGGCGCATCAAAATCAGGAACAACCAGACGGTTCAGAATTTCTAGTGATTCTTCGCCGACACTTCCCTCACGCACTTCGTTAAGAAGGTCAATAAACGTTGGGTCGGCCTGACGCCAGACCTGGGTTAGGTTCACTTCTTCCAGGTCGAGCTGTGTGTACACCTGGGCGGAGAAGAAATAGGGACTCTCCCACATCGAGTTGAAAAGCTCGGCTTCATTCGGGGTAACGACAGGTGGCAACTGCAACAAGTCACCGACGAGAACAAGCTGTACTCCACCAAAGGGCTTCCCATTCCTGCGGATACGGCGAAGAGCCTGGTCCATCATGTCGAAGAGATCCGCACGAACCATTGAGATCTCGTCCACGACGAGAATGTCGGTTTTCTTAAGCACGTCCCATGTCACGGTGGACGGGTGCCACGCACCGCCTCTTTCTAGATCACTGGGGACCATCGATGGCCGAAAACCAAAGGCTCGGTGAATGGTGAAGCCTTCGATGTTGAGGGCAGCAACACCAGTGGGTGCGGTAACGAGTACTTCCTTGTGCCCCGTGTTTTCAAGGAATTCCCGCAACAGCGTGGACTTACCGGTTCCGGCCTTACCTGAGATGAGAACGTTCCGTCCTGCGCCGATTAAATCAAGAGCATGGCGAAATTCTTCAGTTAGCGTGATTGCCACGATTCCTCCGAGAGAGTGAACGAGTCCAAGAGAGATTCAACAGAAACTAACTTATCGGAGTCTCCGGACAAGAGATAGGTTGCGCCAAACAGCTTTTCGTTGGCCTCACAGAATCCACAAAATTCCGAAATGCGCTGAACCGCTGTGCTTCGTCGGTAGCATAGGCACAGAACTCAATGCCTCCTCTAGCTACCGAACCTAGGTGACGATGTCTCTCCCCCTTAGCCCCTTTAACTGGACAACTGTTCTTCCTGTAGTTCTTGATGCGCTCAACTCACGGGGCCCTTCCACAACTAGCGAGCTGATCCCAGTTGTTCAGGCTCTGGCTGAGAAAGACTTCCCCGACCAGGCACAACGCCAGCTCAAGAACAGGTCAGTTACCGAGGACCGGACAAGGTGGGCGATTTTTAACGGTCGCCACTTGGGATTCATCACGACCATAAGTCACGGCGTCTTTAGCATCACTGATGAAGGAACTCAGTGGGTAGAAACACACCCTTACCCACTGAGCAAAGAAGAAATTGCACATACTCGCAGCCAAGCTAATGAGGCCATCAAATCCAAACAGACATCAAGCGCGAATGATGAAAAAGATGAATCCTCAGATACAGGTCGGGACGCGGACTTTGCTTGGGTTCTTAGAACAGGCCGAGCTGGTGAACGAGAGCACGCCGCGTTAGAACGCAATCAAGGGCTTCCCGGCATGGACTACGGTCCACTGACGAATTCCGCACCGACACTAGCGGATATTAAGTCGGCAATGCGTACCGAGCATCCTGAAATGAAAGCTGGGACTATAAGCAACCTTGCCGGGCAGCTCAACCGGTTTAAGAATGAAATGCAATTGGGCGATCTCGTTCTCATGCCCAGTAAGCATGAAAGAAACCGGATCTACTACGGCTATGTATCTGGCCCATATGAATATCGCCCAGAAGCACCCATGGAGTTCCGGCATGCCAGGCCTATTGAGTGGGCTTCTGACTACTTTTACCGAGACGACCTAGGGGAAGATCTAAAGAACTCACTCGGAGCTCTTCAAACGCTGCTAAAAATAAAGCGCAACAATGCTTTCGAAAGATTGAACTCAGTGATCGCCGGCCTTGGGGACCCTGACGCGCTTTCTTCGGATGAGCACAGCGAAGCCCCCTCATTCGATTGGGTTCCTTTCTTTGGTGAGTTCGCACGCAAGCTCCTCGATTACTCGGGAGATCGAGGAGCTCTGCTATCCGCGCTGCGAGACGCCGCAAACCTGTCACACAGGCCTTCCCTCTTCAAACACCTATGGACCTGGTACACCGAACAAGGAGCTGAAGAAGCAAACGACATCGATCCCTTCACGGTGCTCGGCACGTTAGCCCGACAGATCTCCGATCCAAACCGTATCGCTCTATGCTCCGCCATAAAAGAGACTTTTAACCTTGGGTCCCCAGTGCCGCGGGACTTCTCCGGACTTCCTCGCATTAATAACCTCAACTCACGTTTTGAAGCAAAAACCGATGATGTGGGGAACAAAAGTTTCTATGACGGAATCTGGAAACTTCTTGATGCCGCACTTGCCTACTCTTCGCAGCCTTCAACTGAAAATGCGGCTGCCTTCACGTCATCATTCGATAACGCAACAGCAAGCAGAGGCATGGTCCGATATACCATGGTCCTTTTCATGGCGTCTCCAGATGTTTTCTTGTCCTTGGACTCAGTTAACAGCCGGTTCCTTGGAAGCACAGCTGCGCTCGGACGCAACCCTTCAACCACTGTCACGAATGGACAGGAATATCTTGACTTTATTGATGAGGTCCGGGCCTATATCGCGGATTCCGAGATAGAACCGGCGACGCTCTATGCACTGTCCTATGAAGCATGGGATCTTGCCAATGCTGCCGAAGCCGGGGAATCCATTACCGCCGCGGAAGAACCTGACGAGGATGAACGTTTCACCATCGACGATCTTCTTGAGCAGGGCTGTTTCATCCCCCGCGAAGAAATTGAACTCATGATGAATCGGCTACGTGAGAAAAAGAATCTCATTCTTCAAGGTCCTCCTGGTACCGGTAAGACATGGGTCGCTCGTCAGCTAGCGCACATCCTGTGCGGTACAGATTCCGATGAATCCACTACTGCGGTTCAGTTCCACCCTTCAATGTCATATGAAGACTTCATTCAAGGTTTCCGCCCCAGTGGAGACGGCAAACTCACACTCGCTAAAGGCCCGCTCCTCAAAGCAGTAGACAAAGCCAACGAGGATGAAACCACACCGCATGTGGTCGTCATCGAAGAGATCAACCGGGGAAACCCAGCCCAGATTTTCGGTGACATGCTCACACTCCTTGAAGCAGACAAGCGCAACCCAGAAAATGCGCTAACCACGCTGTACTCGCCCGACGGAGAGACGATCTTCTTGCCGAAGAACCTCTACATAATCGGCACAATGAACCAAGCAGATCGGTCTTTGGCCATGCTCGACATGGCACTGCGCCGCCGCTTTGCCTTCATCACGTTGCGCCCTCAACTCAATGCTGCGTGGCGTCGCTTCTGTATAGAGCATCGCAAATGTGACGATTCGGCTCTGGTCGATATTGCCCAGCGCCTCAACACTGTCAACGAACTCATCTCCGATGATTTCACGTTGGGCCCTGCGTACGAGATTGGGCATAGTTTTGTCACTCCGCTGCGCGAACTCAAGGACAGTTCTTACGCCACCACGATGTCATGGTTCGACAACGTCATTGAATCGGAGCTCAAGCCTCTTTTGACCGAGTACTGGTTCGACAACGGTTCTGCGCTGGAAAACGCTCTCCATGTCCTTCGCTAAAGAAATTCGGAATGAGGAGATACACGTTCCAATTCGGAGCGTGTGGCTACTACAGCTTTATGCCTCACACGCCTACACCCACGGCAGCATTGTCGATGGCGACGTGGACAAACACGACACTGAACTTGCAGAACTTGCGGTAGAAATGTTGTGTGACAGCGTCGAAAAGCGCTTGCGCCACGATCTCACCCGCGGTTTCACCATTGGGGAACGCAACCTAGCACGCGTGCGAGGCCGTATCGATACGCTGACAACAGCCCGCGAACAGCTTTTGGAAAAGGGGCTCGTAGCCTGCCGATTCAATGAACTGACTACCGATAGTCCGGTCAATCAGTTTCTACGCACAGCACTCGAAACAGGGTTCGTTCTTATGCACACCCAGAGCTCACCCGAGCTCGCCCAACGCTGTCGGCGGCTCTCCTCACGCCTCGCCGCTGCAGGTGTCTCTCTACCGACAACTACTCCTCAACTTCCCGCGCGTCTACTCCCCGCAGACCGAGGCGTGCTCGATATCGCGCAACTTCTCCTCGATTTTGCAATTCCTGCCAAAGGCAAGACGGGGCACGCTTTTGCTCGGGCCGAAATGACTCAGCCGCAGTTGCGTGCTCTATTTGAACGCGCTCTACTAGGTGTTTTTCGCTATCATCTTTCCCCTTTAGGGTGGCGCGTCTCTGGTGCAGAGCGCCTTGCCTGGAACGCCGACAGTTTTTCACCTTTTATCCCAGGAATGCTGACGGACATCATGCTCCGATCACCAGAGGGAAAGCTAGTCACTGTGGACGCCAAGTTCACCGATCTCTTTGCTACCTCTCGTTTCACAGACGCACTCACACTCAAGAACGAGCACATGTATCAGCTATATGCCTACTTGCGCAGTCAAGAACACCGTGGTGGGGAATGGACGCATGCCTCTGGACTGATGCTTTATGCAAGCGCAGCTAGCGAAAACGACGTTGACTTCAATCTCGACGGACACCGTATCTCCTTTCGCAGCGTGTCGCTCAATTCAACACCACGAGCCTTTCGGGAATCGGTACTGCGCTCGATCAATCTTTCTTGATTTGCGGATAGCTACACATCGCGGTTTCGGCTCAAGAAAACCTCCACACTGCTTGACTCGTGTCCTTAGCAGTAAATCTCCACTATTCCCTCAAGATTTCCACGGCTCTAGGCCCCTGGTCGGGTACCGCCCATCAACGGTGAAACGCTGACACACCACCTGGGTGTCATCGTTGATATCTAGCTCTCCGATGTACTCAACGAACTCGGGTGAACGCCAGAACTGCTCGTGCCCGGCGCGCCATTCACTGGCATCGGCGTAGCCCTCACCCTCGGCGATGGCGTGCTCGTCACTGACGTCTGCGAGCTGGCAGACCTGGACCTCGGTAGTACGGATGACGCACACCACGTTGTCGTGTGAATCGAGGACGGCCTCAAGGGTACCCACACCCTCCTGCGGATCGTGGTCGCGCGGGTGCTCAACCAGCAAGGATGACGTGGTGGTTTTGGTGCCGTCCAGGATGGCGGTGACGAGGGCGTCGCGAAGCGGACCGGGAAAGGCAAACTCGCCGCGGGGCAGTTCCGATATAGGTTCCAAAGCGTCCTGCGCCATACGTTTACAGTACATGGATCATGAATGCTGTTGGCCAAGCACGTGCTTACTTGGCGTTTTGTCTGACTGGATGTTCGATCCGCGCGTTCGAATCATTCGCAGCGATGTCCGGCCCCTCTCCTAATGTCAACGATGCCCCTACACGGAAAGGCTGGGATTCAAGGCTGAGATTCCGCCCTTCTTCCCTATCACTCCGGGGCCGCGCTGCCACTTCCCATTGCTTAGCGGTGCGGCCCCTCTTTCAAACTTCACAGCTCTTCATAAACTTCAAAGAATTCATACACTTCATAAACTTCACAAGACTTCAAAAGCTCTGTGATCTAGGGTGAAGGACATGAATCCGAAGCGCGCCAACCCTTTTAGGGCTACGTTCGGCGCCACTCCCCCGTTGTTGGTTGGCCGCAGCGATGCCATCCGTGATTTCGGTTTTGCACTCGATGAGGGCCCCGGTGCCCACGAGAGGATCTCACTCATCATCGGACCACGCGGCATCGGAAAGACAGTCCTTCTCAACGCCTTCGAAGACGAAGCGCTCGAGCGCGGTTGGCTCACGCTCAGTGACACTGCAACAACCGGCTTTGTAGAGCGCTTGCGCAGCAGTATCATTCAGCTCTTGGCTAAGGAGAGGAAGCAGCTCAAAGGCCTTAACGTCTCTATCCTCGGCATTGGAGGCGGGCTCAATTGGGATACTCGAGCTATTGCAGAGTCCACATATTCACTGCGCAATGCACTAAAGGATTTACTGGCTTATAAGCGCGAACTCGACCGAAAATCCCGCCAAGAACCCGGTGGTGTGCTCGTGACATTAGATGAGATGCACCACCAACGCAGCCAGGAGCTCATAGAGTTCGGCAGCACAATTCAGCATCTGGTTCGCGAAGGTGAAGACATCTCCGTTGTCATGGCGGGCATCCCATCTTCAATTAGACCGTTGCTATCCGGAAAGCTGAACAGTCGCGGCGATGCCAATCCAGTAACCTTTCTTCGCCGCGCCAACCGCATTGAGCTGGGCAGGGTCTCCGATTCGGATGTACGTGAAGCACTGGAGGAACCCCTTCACAGCGCCGCCACCTCATGGTCAAAGGACGCTTTGGAAACCGCGGTTGAGGCGTGCCATGGATATCCATTCATGATTCAGCTAGTCGGCCAGTGCTCATTCAGGGAAAAGGAACGTACCGCTGACGGAGGTACCGAGATTTCTATCGACGCTGCCCAACGCGGAGTCGCAACAGCACAGCGAAAGCTCGGCCAACTTGTTCATGAGCCCGCGCTCTCGGATCTCTCCACTGTCGACCGAAGCTTTTTGGTTTACATGGCCCAAAGCGATGGCCCTGCCAAGATGGCGGATATCAAGGCACGCTTCAATAAGACTGATTCTTATGTAGGCAACTATCGCCGCCGGCTTCTCGACGCCGAAATGATCACCACCACGGGCCACGGCGAAGTCGACTTCGCCTTGCCATACATGCGCGACTACCTCCGTGCGCATGCGGCAAGCCTCATTGTTGAGGACTTCGATTCGCAGTAGCGGAAACGCCCCGATCCCCCGTGCGCTGCACGCCACGCCCACCCCCGCACCCCGATCCCTAATATTCGCGCAGAGTTTCCACCCCACCCAAAGTTATGCATCCGGCTCACTGTCGGTCTGCGGTCTCCGCCACCGCTAGGGTCGTCGCAGTGGTGGAGGGGTGGGGCGTCGGCAAGCCCAGCAAGAGTGCGCCCACTCCCCCACCGCAATACATGAATAAAAGTGAATAATATTATGCAGAGCGCCGTAAAACCTCCATCTACGTGGGCTTTCTTTCACCCACGCGAGGCTTGAAAAAATATTCGGCGTCCATAAACTTGTCGTGTAGTTCACAGACCAATAGTTCCGGTGAACCAGTTCACCACGTTGCAGGATGGCGCCGTGCAGGCGTCAAGAAAGGTTTCAGAAACATGGCAGCTTCCCCGTTAGGAGTCTGGTCCGAGGTCGGCAAACTCCACCAAGTCATGGTGTGCGCACCCGGGCTCGCGCACGAGCGGCTCACCCCCAGTAACTGCGCTGAGCTGCTTTTCGACGACGTCCTCTGGGTCGACGAAGCCAAGAAACACCATGCGGAGTTCGTCGCCGAGCTGCGCAGCTACGGTGTCGAGGTTCTGGAAATGCACAAGCTTTTGGAAGAGACCCTGGACACCCCGGGTGGGCGGGATTTCATCCTCGACTACAAGCTCCTCGATAAGAATGTGGGTGCGGGCATTGGCGGCGAGCTGCGCCACTGGTTCAATGAGATGCCCACTGCACGCCTGGCCGAACTCCTCATTGGCGGACTACCCTTCGCCGAAATCCCGAAGGGCCTGGGTCACGGCACCATCGACGCCATGCGTGAGGTCTACGGGCCGTCCGCTTTTGCGCTGCGCCCATTGCCCAATACGCAGTACGCGCGGGACAATTCGGCGTGGATCTATGGCGGCGTGTCCCTTAACCCCATGCGTATGCCAGCGCGCCACCAGGAAACGCTGCTCACCCGCGCTATTTATAACTATCACCCGCGGTTTGCGCAGGCAGACTTCAAGTTCTGGTACGGCAACACCGATGAGGAACCGGGGCTTGCGGCACTGGAAGGCGGTGACATCATGCCGATTGGCAAGGGCATCGTACTGGTAGGCATGGGTGAGCGCACCACCTGGCAGGGCGTAAGTCAGCTGGCCATGCGCCTATTTGAGGAAGGCGCCGCCACCAAGGTCATCATTGCGGCCATGGCCAAGGAGCGCGCCTCCATGCACCTCGACACCGTGCTTACGTTCCTTGACGCCGACAAGGTCACCGCCTACCCCAAGGTGGTAGACACCATCCGGCCGATAGTCCTGCATCCTTCGACAAGCACGGCGCCTTTCGACGTCGAACTGCCCACCGAGTCCTTCCTCGAGGTCGTCGCCAAGGCGCTGGGCATTGGCGCCTTCGAAGTCATCGAAACAGGCGGCGATACCTACGCTGCCGCCCGTGAGCAGTGGGATGATGCCAACAACGTCGTGGCTATCGAACCCGGCGTGGTGGTGGCCTATGACCGCAACAAACACACCAACGCCAAGTTGCGTGCCGCCGGCATTGAGGTAGTGGAGATCGGATCGGCAGAGCTGGGGCGCGGCCGAGGAGGCGGGCACTGTATGACCTGCCCAATTGTCCGCGAGGCCGTCGATTACTAGAAAGAATTTTATGACTTCGTCCAAAGCCGACACCACTGCACATACCACCGACTTGGGGGATTCCACACAACCTGCGAGCACACCACCGAAGTCCGAAGGCACGGCGCTGAGTTGGGTTCTTGCGCTTTTTGGCACCGCGATGGGTGCCGGAATCCTCTTTCTGCCGCTACAGGCAGGAGCCTTTGGCTTCTGGCCGCTCGCCTTCGCCACGGTGATCATTTTCCCTTTGGTGTATTTCTCCCACCGAACCTATGCCCGCATTGTCGCCGGCGCCCCTGCCCAGGACTACGGGCTGGACATCTTGGAACTGGTGCGCAAGTACCTTGGACGCAACACAGGTTTGTTCGTGGCATTGATGTACTCCCTGGCCAACATCCCCACGGTGTTCATCTATGCCATCTCCGTAACAAATGCCATTGATAGCTTCATTGTTAACCAGCTCCATGGACCTTCCATCAACCGCTGGGTGCTTTCGGTGCTGTGCGTGGGCACCCTCACCGGAATTTTCGCCATCGGGCGCAAACCCATGCTCTGGTTGGCACAAATTCTGGTTTATCCGCTCATCATTTCGCTTGCAGCAACGTCGATCTACCTCATCCCCCAGTGGGATTTTCATTCCTTCCTGGACGTGGACTACAAAGACGGAAGCTGGCCAAATATCTTGCTCGGCGCCGTTCTTATTCTCCCCGTGCTGGCTTTCTCCTTCTCCCACATGGCGGCGCTATCGCAAATGTCAGTGGACATGCAATCCACTTACGGCAAGAACACCGAAAAGCGAGTCTCGCGCATTGAGCTCTACACGGCCGCGCTGCTGGTCATCTTCACCATGTTCTTTGTCTGGTCATGCGTCTTGGCGCTGGGGGCTGACGGTATGCGGGAGGCTTCCGAGCAAAACATTCCGGTGTTGTCCTACTTTGCCAATGTCACCGGAGTTCACGCGCTGGCCGTGTTGGCCCCATTAATTGTCATCTTCGCCATCGTGACCTCCTACTTTGGAACAATGCTCGGCGCAGAAGAAGGTACCGCCTACATGGTTGGCCTGCTGGCTCCGCGTACAGCAAACCGGGTCAACCGACGTACATTGCTAACCATTGTCTACGTCTTCATTTTCATCACCGGCACTGCGGTCTCCGTGTTTAATCCGCCGATTCTCAATCTCATCTACCTGGTGGGCGGCGTGTTTGATGCAATTCTCATCTTCTTGCTGCCGGTGTACATGTTTCACAAGGTCAAGGAGTACAAGAAATTCCGGAATGACCCATGGAATTACTTTGTCTTTGCCCTGGGTTCAGTCATTTTGGGCATTACCATCTGGGACCTGTTCTAAGAACAAAAGCCGCCTCCCCGGCGTGTGACTACCCTCCATATTGGGTAATCACAAGTTTGTGAACGAAAGGTCAAAAGGCTGGAAGGAAGTTACTTTACACCCCTAACTTTTCCTTGAAGGCCCGCACAAACCTATTGCCGGACTACCCAGCGCCTCCTAAGATGTACCCAGATTTTATGAATCTTTCCTTACTCTTTAACAAAATATAAGGACGGTACACAGGTGCTCATTAAGGGACTGCGTGCGCTTGCACCGCTGGCGGCAGCCGCGGCCTGCATTACCCCTGCGGCACAGGCGGCCAGCATTCCGCCCATGCCACAGGCCTACCCCATTACTAACCTCTACAAGAGCTGCAGCGCAGCAGGCGAAGACAACGCCACACCGGAGTGGCACTTCGCAGAAACCGGCCGTCGTTACTTAAGCGACGGCACCCTGCAGTTTAAGAACACCACTGACCAAGAAGTGCCCTATACCGCTTCGGTGGAAACGGGCACCAACCACAAGATCGAGGCCAACTCCAAGGCCGCGATGCCTTCCGGGTGGGACACCACGGCCAAGTCCGATATCGGACTGAAGCTAAGCAACGGCTGGCAGGAGAAGGAAACCTTCGGCCCCATCACGCTCAAGCCGGGCGAGTCCTTCCGCGTGGAATACGGCGTGGTGGAAAAGGACTTCATCTCTATGTTCGTCGGCTGCAACGACGACCGCCTAGAGAACATGCCAGGTGCCAACGTCATTCGCGGCAAGGGCCCGGCCGAGCGCTATGCCTTTGCCTACATCATCAAGGCGGACGGCTCCGTTTCGGACCTGGCCATGGAAATCCCTTCCCGCTCCCCGGGCGCGAACTCCAAGCCCATCGAGGGCAACTACACCTCCGTATCTGGCCCCAGTCTGGAAAAGATTGCGGATCCGAAGAAGGATGAAATCATGCAGCCTTCCGAGGAACTGCAGCGCGATCCCTCCTGGCCCAAGGAGGGCGAGACCTGCGAGGGTCGCGATAGCTCCTGGTACCCGCTGGATATCACCGCGGTGGCGCCGACCTTCCGCAAGCCGGGCTACTCCACGGACTTCCTCAACTGGTCCAAGGGTGACTATGAGTATGCACCGGTTACTGACTTCGTCGTTGGCGCAGAGCACGCCCCCTACACCAACTGGCAGGGCAACCGCGGCGATATCCCGAAGGGCTGGCTGGAATCCGTCGGCGCGGTCAAGCGCGCCTACATGCCGGTGGGAACCGAGCTGCAGCACATCGACCTGGCCCCTGGTGAGCGCGTGCGCGTGGAGTACGGCACCACCATGACCCGCATCAACTACCGCGAAATCCACTGCGGCAAGGACGGAAAATACAGCCTGACCTCCAACTACAAGCAAACCACCGCTCCCAGCGGCTTCTGGGCGGAGGCCACCATCACGGGCAAGGACGGCTCCACTCGCACCGAGGACGTCACCCCGGAGGAGTACCGCAACCTTCCTGTTCCGACCCAAACCATCTACTAAGCACTTCCCTACTTTTCATCCAAGGAGTACACCCACATGTTCAAGACCAAGATTGCTTCCACCACCGCCGCCGTGGCCATCGCCTGCGGCCTGATCGCTACCCCAGCCGCCAACGCTCTTCCGGCACGTGACCTGGGCCCGGCTAACCCGACCACCATTGGTGAGCACTGCACCAACCCGGGTGATACCGGCCAGACCGTGAAAATCAAGCGCACCTACTTCGACGGCTCCGCCGGCTCCTGGACCATCTCCAACTACAACGACGAGCCGCTGCCGGTTACCCGCTCCATCAAGGAAACCAAGACCAAGACCTGGAACGTTTCCGCCGGCGTGGACTTCAAGCTGCTGGATCTGATCAACTTCACCTTCTCCTCCAGCTACACCGACTCCCAGTCCTACGAGGTCGGCGAGCAGGTCGGCCCGTACAACATCGCCCCGGGCAAGACCGCCGTCATGCGCGCTGGCTGGGTTGTCTCCGACTTTGAGGGCCAGAAGACCATCTGCGGTTCCGATAACACTTGGCAGGCCAACGGTGAGACCTTCACCGCTACCTTGCCGAAGGAGCGCCACGTGGAGGTCTCCACCCGCGACAACAACGATTGGGGCTAAGTCGTGCTGAAGAAGTCCATCGCGCGCACTGCCGCGAGCGCTTTCGCTGCGCTGAGCCTGCTGGCGGCCGCTCCCGTTGCCCACGCCGCGGACTTCGGCGGGGACTTCGAGCTGCCCCAGCGCTGGAATGAGGACCACAAGCCGGGCACGCACTGTTCGACACCCGGTAAGAACGGCACCTACGTCACCGCTACACGCCGCTGGTTCAAGCAGACGGATGCCACCAGCGTGGCCAACCGCAACGATGAGCCCGTGCCGGTCAGCCACACCGTGACCCAAGCGCGCACGCAGACGATCGAGGTCTCCGGCTCCATCAAGGGCGAAGGCGAGCTGGCCAAGGTGCTCACCCAGACCTACGGTTTCACCTACGTCCACGAGCAGCACTGGAAGCTCAACCAAAAGGTCGGCCCGTACACGCTGCCGGCGAACTCCCAGGGCAAGCTGGTGTGGGGCTTTACCATGCTCGACACTGACGGCCAGGACGTACGCTGCAACGCCGACCAGGAATGGGAGGCCGTAGGCAAGCCCTACTCCGCCACCGTTCCGGAGGCGCGCTACTCCGAGCTGCAGCTTGGCGACGCCCCCGTCTGGAACTAACTGAACTAGCTCACCTCCCCCAGGCCCCGCCACAGAGGGCACCCCTCGCGCTGCTTTACGACGGCTGAGGGGGTGCCCTCTTTTGGCGTTTCATAGCGTGATCGAACGGCAACGCAAGCATTGCAGAACGGCAACGGCCCCCTTGCAGAACGGCAACGCGGGAATTGCAGAATGGCAATGAGTTCTTTGCAAAACGGCAACGAGAGCCTTGCAGAACCGCAACATCGCAGGTAGATTGACTGTCATGACTGATTCTTTTCTACATAGAAACGCACAAGATCTGGCGGAGGAAATCCTGTCGGATACGCCTGTGCTGACCATTTCTGGCGCACGCCAGGTAGGAAAGAGCACCCTCGTTCATCAATTGCTCGAAGATAAAGAGCATAGGTTCTTTAATCTTGATGAGAGCGCTTCGCTGGCATCTGCACAAGAGGACCCAGACGGGTTTGTCAGGCAGATCCCCGAGGGGACACTAGCAATTGATGAAATTCAACGCGCGCCCGAGCTCTTTCGCGCAGTCAAAGGCGCACTCGAAGAAGATCGACGACCAGGACGCTTTATCCTCACCGGGTCGTCGAATCTCCTCAGTCTCACAGGAGCTGAAGAGTCGCTCGCTGGCCGTGCAGAAACAATCCGCCTTCACGGCCTTAGCGTGGGTGAACGCTTGGGCATCTACGATGACTTTGCCGGACGGGTGTGGTCATTAGGGGATTCAGGGCTGAATCCCACGTTTACTCCTTCCCGGAGTGACTACTTTCAGCTCTTCTGCACACCGAGTTTCCCAGGGCTTAGAGATGCTAGCCGGCGGCGACAGCACCGCTGGTTCGACGCCTACATTGAACGAGTACTGTCGAAGGATGCTGCCGAGCTCTACGGCATTCAATTCCCCGACCGCTTGAGCAATCTTCTCAACAAGTTGGCGGCACAAGGAACTGCGGAGCTTGTAGCTGCACACATTGGGCGCGCGCTCGATATTCCTCAACGCTCGGTCCCTACCTATGTGACTGCATTGAGTGACGTATTCTTGCTCAACCAGTTGCCGTCTTGGGGAACCAATCTAGAGAAGCGGGCAATTTCTAAGCCCAAGGTCTTTCTTTCGGATACCGCACTTGCTACAAGCCTTGCAGGACTCGATCCAGAGGCTTTGGAGATGAATATCTCCAGCACGATCACTGGAGGTATCTGTGAAGCTTTCGTCGCCAACGAGCTCTTGAAGCAGAAGGCCTGGTCTTCGATTGACTATCGCCTCTTCCACTTTCGTACGTCCACTGGCAAAGAAGTGGACCTCGTATTGGAATCGCGATCCCGGGACATCGTTGGCATCGAAGTCAAAGCTGCGATGTCGATCCAGCCGAAAGACTTTGCCGGCCTGCGCTATCTTCAGCAGGTTGCAGGCGCTTCCTTCCGCGCAGGAATCGTCCTGTATACGGGCAAAGACGTCCTACCAATGGGCAAGAACCTATGGGCAATGCCCATTTCCACGCTGTGGCACGGCTAAACCAGCAACAATGGATATACTGCGCCCCTATGTCCCACCGCATCTTTTCCGTGCCCTTCGCCGACATCTACCCGCACTACGTCAACAAAGTAGAGCGCAAAGGCAGGACTGTCAACGAGCTCCACGAAGTTATCTCCTGGCTCACTGGCTATTCAGTTGAGGGCTTAGAGCGGGCGCGAGAGGAGAAGGTCACCCTCGAGGAATTCTTCGAACAGGCTGTTGCGACCGGCTATTTGGTAGCAGTGTC